>JAHEIN010000214.1 GCA_024639335.1 bacterium
ATCTCACATCGCTCCGTGCCCTCGCCCTTGGGCACCTAGGCTCGGTTCATGCTGCGTCTCATCGGCAACGTGCTCTGGCTGCTGCTCGGCGGGATCGAGATGGCGATTGCATACGCCATCGCCGGGCTGCTGGCGTTCCTTCTGATCGTCACGGCCCCGCTCGGAGTGGCGGCTTTCCGGCTGGCGGGGTACACGCTCTGGCCGTTCGGCCGATCCCTTGTGGAGAAGCCCACGGCCGGTGCCGGCTCGGCGATCGGCAACATCATCTGGACGCTGGTGTTCGGATGGATCCTTGCGCTCGGCCACCTGCTCGCTGCGTTCGTCAATGCCGTAACAATCATCGGGATCCCTTTCGCCGTAGCTCACTTGAAGCTGGCGAGAACTGCGTTGGTCCCATTCGGGCACGAAGTCGTCGACTCGGCAACCGGCGACGTCACTGTACGCCCGTTGGGCTCGTGACCCGGCTCAACCGGCGGCGATCACCCACACGGCGAAGTCTGGCGTGAACTTCTCGAACAATCGCTCAGTTCCCTGCGCCGCGAACAGCAGGTCCCCGGGACCGAACGGCTGACGCTCGTGCGCGGTGACGAAGAAGCCGGAGCCGTTGACGACGAGATACACCACGTCGGTGTCGGGCACGTGGGGATCGTCGGATTCATGAGGTGCGTATATCCCCACTGTGAGCGAGCCACCTAGAGGAACCTCGTTGTACCGCTCGTCGGCTGGGATCGATGCGAGGGCCTTCTTGAAACTGATCGTCGTGTCACTCATGCCCCGAGCATATGGACATCACACCCAGAGGCAAGGACGAACTGGATCGGATCAAGTCAGCGTGGCATCCGGCGTAGGCTCGATCCATGAGCATCCTCGTCGTCGGCGTCGCAGGCCTCGTCATCGTTGGGATCATCGTCGGGATCATCATCGCCTTCTCCGGCACCCGGGACTGAACCGCAACCTTCGGACGCCAGCCGATGAGGCGGGTGCTCAGGCCTTTTCCGTCGCCCAGCGGTGAACGAGCCCGAGTGCCTCGTCCGAGATCTCGATGATGTCGGAGTGGCTGGAACGGTCTCCTGCTACGTATGCGACGACCGCTTCGGCGAAGTGTTCCATGGGCCGGTCCTCCCATGTGTCGATGCACTCCCACGAGACCTCGGACCCGATTCCTTGGGCCCAAGGCCGACGAGTGCACCGAACACCGCAACAATCAGCCCGAAGGCAACGACCGCCCACCTCCAGATCACAACGCTTCAGATCACTCGGTGATGAGCCGCTCGTCGATGAGCCGCTCGTTCAGGGTCTCACCCGCCGGGTCCAGGCGCAGATACTCGTACTGCTTGCGGAACTGGAGATCCACCATGTCCGCGCCGTCCCGGTTCTTCTCGACGGTGAACACGACCTGGTTCTTGAAGGCTTCGGCCGCAGTGAGATCGTGTGTCATCTGGGACCGCGAGACGATGTCGAACTTCTCGTTCATGAGCAGCACGACGTCGGCCTCGTAGGCGAGTGAGGCGGAGCCTCCCAGGTGATGCATCCGCAGACGCCGGGCTCTGAGCCCGGACTCATCGGATGCCGCGATCGCGACGACTGCGATGTTCGCTCGCATGGCGAGGTCCTTCAACGCATGGCTCACCACGGTGACCCGCTGACCTTCATCGCCGATTGCCGGGGTCACGGGCACCTTCTGGAGATAATCCACGAAGAGGGCGTCCGTGTCATCGCCGACCAGCCCCGCGAGGTGGTCGATGTCGGTGTGAAGCCCCGATGCGCGCACCAGCCACAGGCTGTCCGCGTAGCCACTGACGGTCGCATACGGACCTTGCAGCACGGGCGCTTCCGCGACTGCTCTGCCGAGTGACAGGTCACCGGCTTCGACCCGACCGAGGATGCGGCGAGCAAACCGACCGTCCTGACCCATCCGCTGTTCCGTCGGCAGCTCGGCGAGTTCCAGGTGGAGGAGTCTGGACAACAACGTCACTTCGTCGTGCTCGTAGCAGGCGAAGACCGTTCGCTGGCCGTTGTGGGCCAAGTTCCGTGCCATCTGCAGTGCGGTGATGGTCTTGCCGATTCCTGGCGCGCCGCCGATGAGCGTCAGATTGCGGGTCCGCAGCCCACCGCCGATTACCCGATCGAGGGGTGGGAACCCCGTAGCCATCGTCCTCCGCTCCGACCCGCGATCACGCGCGTCGGCAAGAACCGAGGACAGCGACCGCCTTTCCATCTTCTCAACCAACGAATCTCCCTCCGACGAGAACGGCCATCTTCGTGGCCCGGTGGTGTTTCTCCAACACCGGCTCACGGAGTGCGCCCTCGACACACGACGAAGGCGCAGTCGACGACGGCATAGACCCCGGTTCGTGGAGCCGAACGCCGCTCCCTCAGTCGTTGCTCGAGGCTTGCGCCATCTTGGCGATGTCCTCGACCACCGAAGCGTTCGCCAGAGTCGTGACATCGCCCAGCTTGCGGTGCTCGGAGATGTCTTTGAGCAGGCGGCGCATGATCTTGCCCGATCGGGTCTTCGGGAGATCGGGCGTGAACACGATCGACTTCGGCTTGGCGATCGGGCCGATGTGGTCCGAAACGTGCTGACGAAGCTCGGCGATCAGATCCTCGTCGCCCTCGGCGGTCCCCCGCAACGTGACGAACGCTGCGATCGCCTGGCCGGTGATCTCGTCCTTGCGACCGACCACCGCCGCCTCGGCCACGGCCGGATGCGAAACGAGCGCCGACTCGACCTCCATCGTGGCGATGTTGTGACCAGACACCAGCATCACGTCGTCGACGCGCCCGAGCAGCCAGAAATAGCCGTCCGCGTCTCGCTTGGCACCATCGCCAGGGAAGTATCGACCGGGGAACCGGGACCAGTAGGTGTCCACGTAGCGCTGGTCATCACCCCAGATCGTGCGGGCCATGTGCGGCCACGGACGAGTCAACACCAGGAATCCACCACCAGGGATCCCGACCGAGTTGCCGTCGTCGTCGACGATGTCGGCGGCAGTGCCGGGCATCGGCTGTGTAGCCGAACCCGGCTTGGTGGCGGTGACTCCGGGGAGCGGGGAGATCATGATCCCGCCTGTCTCGGTCTGCCACCAGGTGTCGACGATCGGACACGACTCGTTGCCGATGTTCCTGTGGTACCACATCCAGGCTTCGGGGTTGATCGGCTCGCCGACCGTCCCGAGCAGACGGAGACTGGACAGGTCCCGGCCGGCCGGGTGCTCGTCACCCCACTTCATGAAGGCCCGAATCGCGGTCGGTGCGGTGTAGAAGATGGTGACCCCGTAGTCGTCGATGATCTTCCACAGCCGGTCGAACTCGGGATGGTTGGGTGCTCCCTCGTACATCACGCCGGTTGTCCGGTTGGCCAGCGGGCCGTAGACGATGTAGCTGTGACCGGTCACCCATCCGATGTCGGCCGCGCACCAGTAGATGTCCTCGTCGGGTTTGAGATCGAACACGAAGCTGTGAGTGGTCGTGACCCCGGTCAGGTAGCCACCCTGGGTGTGGACGATTCCCTTCGGCTTCCCGGTGGTTCCGGATGTGTAGAGGATGTACAGCGGGTCCTCGGCATTGAGCCGCTCGGGCTCGCATTCGGCCGACTGACCTTCCATCAGATCGTGGTACCACAGATCGCGGTCATCGGTCATGTCGACGCCGTGGTCTGTCCGGCGCACGACGACCACGGACTCGACATCAGGTGTTCGTGCCAGTGACACATCGGCGTTCGCCTTGAGCGGCACCACGTTGCCACCACGCCAGGCACCGTCCTGGGTGATCACCACCTTGGCGTCGGCGTCGAGGATCCGGTCGGCGAGTGAGTCGGAGCTGAAACCCCCGAACACCACCGAGTGGACGGCACCGATCCGTGCGCAAGCCAGCATCGCCACCGGGAGCTCGGGGATCATCCCCATGTAGATGGCGACCCGGTCGCCCTTGGAGACGCCGAGCGACTTCAGCGCATTCGAGAACCTGCAAACCTCTTCGTACAGGTCGAGATAGGTGATGGTTCGCGTGTCGCCTGGTTCGCCGACCCAGTGGTAGGCGACTTTGTCGCCCGACGACTCCAGATGGCGATCGAGACAGTTGTACGACAGGTTGAGCTCACC
>JAHEIN010000215.1 GCA_024639335.1 bacterium
ACCGAGCAAACCGGCGTTGGCGCCGCCCCCGACATCGATGATGATCAACAGCGCATTGACCAGGACGAACACCATCAGGTGGTAGTAGAAGTCGCGCAGGGCCTTCACATGCCGTTCCGCTCGGTCAAGCGCGGGATCCCTCTGCGTCATATCTGCCTCCTCCGGCCTCTTGTTCATTGAACACATCCGAATCCGATCCCTCAAGAGACGAAAGGCCCGCATCGATGGCCGGCGGTTCCGGACTCAAGGCGTCGCGGGTTTCGTGAGGTCAGCGACGGCTGGGCTCACAGGGCGAGAGCGAGCCCGATGGCTGCGATGACCGATACGATCGCTCCGGGAAGGATGGCTCTTCGTATGCCCGGAGATCCCGTCACCCACACGATGCCTGCCTTCACTACGGTGTTGCTCGCCGCAGCAAACACGATCGCGTTGGCGGCGACTTCGTCTTCGACTGGACCGTCCCCCCGACTCAGCTCAGCCATGGACAGTGTGATTGCATCGACGTCAGCCAGCCCCGAGACGATGGCACCGACGTAGATGCCGCTGGAACCGATCCAGTCGGAGAGTGCTTGCGAGCCGATCAGCACGAGCCCGTAGAGAAGGCCGAACTGAATGGCAGGCCGCAGGCGGAAGGGGTTGGTGAAGTTCTGAGTCTCATCGCTTCCCTTGGTCTCGGTGGACGATCTGAAATAGAGCCAACCCGCCCAGCCACTTGCCACCAAGCCGGCCACTGTGATCGGCAGCCAAACCGACGGGAGCAGACTCAGATTGACCACACCAACTTCGACGAGGATCCTCCCGAACATGATGACCCAGGCCAGAAGCACACCGAGGCCGAGCAACCTGGACATGGGGCGATTAGATCGACTGCGTTCGGACAGTGTCAGCGTGACGGCGGTGGAGGACACGAGGCCTCCGAGCAGACTGGTGAGCCCGATACCTCGTTCGGTGCCGACCAAGTGGACCAGCACATATCCCACGAACGACAGACCGGAGATGAAGACGACCATCAATCCGACGTTGTATGGGCTCACTGCATTCCACGGGCTCGGGCCGAAGGTCTGATCCGGGAGCAGGGGAAGGGCGAGAACGGCGATGATCGCGAACTTCAGCGTTGCATATACGTCCTCCGTCTCGATACTCGCCGACAGCTGACGGGTGAACGGTTTGATGGCGAGAACCGTTGCCGTCATCACACCGATCGCAACGGCAATCTCCCGCTCGCCACGGCCCGAGAGCGCGCCCGCGCAGAACACGATCAGTGCGGCGACCTCGGTCGTCATGCCGATGTGGCCCTCATGCGTCGAGGCGACATATCCGATCGCCAGGAACACGATGATGCCGGCAGCGAAGATCGCCAGCACAACATACGTTCCGGTCGCCTCTGACAGCATCGTTGCCAGCGCTCCGACGAACGCGATCATCGCGAAGGTGCGGGCACCCCCGAACAGGTCCTCGCGTTTGCGGCGCTTCGCATACTCACGCTGCAGCCCGACCAGCATGCCCAACCCCAGCGCCACTCCGAGCGATGTCATCACCTCCAGAAAGTCCATTCGGCGTTCCTCGCCTCCTCCATCAGCCCGGTCGTTCCGCCGCAGCAATGGTGCCAGATCGGGTCCTGCGGCACTGTCGCGCACGCTGTGGCCGCTGTCATCGTTACCACGGAGGTGAGTGCTGTGACAGGGTCGGAATACACCGAAACGATGGGTACGATCGTGTGCGGGTACGACGGTTCGGCATCGTCGAAGGCGGCGGTCGCGTGGGCCGGCAAACTCGCTGGATGCTGCAACTCGGACGTGGTCGTCGTCAGCGTGTACAGCTGGAATCCCATGGTGGGGGAGTCCACCAACCAGGAGATGATCGACCAGCTGCGCACAGAGGTGGAATCCGTGCTCCCGGACCTCGAGGACGCGGGGATTCGGTGCCGAGCAACCGTAGAGACCGGTGATCCCAGGTCGGTGATGCTCGCCGTGGCGTATCTGCACAAGGCCGAAGTGGTCGTCGTCGGGAGCAGGGGACGCAGCCAGCTCGCCGAAATCCTGCTCGGAAGTGTCGCCCACTTCCTGACACATCACTCGATGATCCCGGTTGTCGTGGTCCCGCATCCCAGCGGGCCGGCGGACTGACCAGACGTGGATCAGAGTGGTCTGAAGACTCTTGGCGAATCGCGTCGATTGGCGGGACGCTGAAATCGAAGAAGCGCGAGGTCGTGATCATGGCGGACCAGACCGAAGGTAGGGCGAGCGGTTCGGTGTGCGTGGTGGCACCGAGTCTGTCACTCGGCGTGATGATCGAGCACGACGAATCGGGTAACGGTGCGGACATCCACCTTCACCCTGCCGGACAAGGTTTCTGGATAGCGCGCCTGCTCGCTCAGCTCGGCTGCCGGGCGGTGCTGTGTGGACCGGTCGGTGGCGAAGCCGGGGCGGTCCTCGAAACGCTCGTGCCCATGTGGGGAGTCGAATTCGCTGCGGTCCGCACATCTCGGCCGACCACCTGTTCGATCGAAGATCGGCGCAATGGAGCTCCCCGAGAGATCGCGCGGGAACTGAAGCTGACGATGCATCGACACGACGTGGACCAGCTCTTCGATGAGGCCTTCGAGCTCGCGCTTGCCGCCTCGGTCACCGTCGTCACCGGGAGGTTCTCCGAGAGGTGCGTCCCGTTGTCGTTCTTCGAACGTCTCGGAGAGGATCTCGCGGCCACGGGCGTCGAAACGGTCGGGGACCTCCATGGCCCAGAGATGCGAGCGTTTCTCGAACGCGGCAGGCTCTCGGTGCTGAAGATCAGCGACCATGAGCTGTTCGAAGACGGCGTCATCGGGGACATGACGGACGGCGCCATCCGCTCGGCCATCGACGAACTCGGTAGATACGACATCGGGTGGCTGGTCATCTCACAGGGGGAGCAGGGAGCCATCGTCGCGGTGAACGATCGCATCTTCAAGGCGCGGCCTCCAATCCTCCGAGCAATCGATCATCGGGGCTCTGGGGACTCCATGACCGCAGCTCTTGCAGCTGCATTGCTGCGAGGAATCGAGGACGAGCGGGCAGTGCAGCTCGCGTGCGCGGCCGGAGCCGCAAACGTCACTCGCCACGGGCTCGGGAGTGCGTCTTCGGGGCTGATCGATCAGCTCGCTCATCACGTGAGGATCGAGCCATTGGAGGTGCCGGCATGACGGTTGTGCCCGATCAGGCTCTGGTCGTCGACGACCACGTGAAGGAGCAGCGGCGTCGGCCTCGGATCTTGATCACCAATGACGACGGGATCGAATCGCCAGGGATCCATGCACTCGCCCGTCGCTTGACCCATTTCGACATCGTGGTCGTTGCCCCCCGGGAAGACATGAGCGGGACCGGCACGGCTCTCGGCCGATTCGATCCCGAGGCCGGAGTCGAGATGCGCAAACACGAACTCGACGCCGTCGATCAGGCCTATTCGGTCGACGGCCCACCTGGCCTGGCGGTCTTGGCGTCGGCGCTGGGGGCGTTCGGAAGGAAGCCCGACATGGTCGTGTCAGGAATCAATGCCGGCCTCAACACCGGACACTCCGTGATCCACTCCGGCACCGTGGGCGCCGCCCTGACGGCGAGGAGTCTGGGGATGTGCGGTCTGGCCGTCAGCCTGGATCACTCCGATCCGTGGCAATGGGAGGCCGCAGCTCAGGTTTCCGAGTCGGCTGTTCGCTGGTTGGCGGAACATGGAGCAGGTGCGGTGCTCAACGTGAACGTCCCGGGGAAGCCGCTGAGCGAGATCGGGGGAGCGACGTGGGCCGAGCTCGACGAATTCGGGCACATTCGCCTGGTCACGGCCAATGTCCCCGGTGAGATTCTCGAGTTCGATGTGCGAAGCTCCACAACAGGTGTGGATCCTCGCTCGGACACTGCTTTGTGTAGGGAGGGCTTCGTGACCTGCACGCTCCTCGAGTCGATCGAACCGGCGCCGACACCGGAACACCCTGCGACTGACATCTGGGCGCCCGACCGCGCCAGGGAATAGCCCACATCGGACCCGGCGTTGCAGCGAACGCAGGTCGAGGAGTCTCATGCGACGACATCAGGTGGCGGTTCCAGCGCTGCTCCTC
>JAHEIN010000005.1:0-13129 GCA_024639335.1 bacterium
CCTGAGGTTCGTGGGTGCCACGGTGGTCGCGGAGTCGAAGGTCCTGGCCCCTACGAGACCGTCCCGCGCGATATGGGTGTCGCGGCCGGAGGCCACTGTGCGTTCGGGATGCCGCCAGGCCGATACGAACATCCTGCGGTGAGCACAGCGAGCCGTCCAGCTCCCGGCCGGAAGCCAAGAGCCAGGAGCCAACAGAGGGCGGGACCTGTCGGTCCCGCCCTCTGGTGTGATGGTGTCAGGTCAGTCCCAGCGGAGACCGGACCAGTTGCTGCCGCTCCAGGAGGTGCCGGACCACGAAGTGCCGGACCATGAGAGGCCGGACCACGACAGGCCGGTCCAGGTCTTGCCGGACCAGGAGAGTCCGGACCAGGACGTACCGGACCACGAGGTGCCGGACCACGAGGTGCCGGACCAGGACGTGCCGGACCAGGACGTGCCGGACCACGAGGTACCGGACCACGAGGTGCCGTTCCAGTCGCCGCCGTCCCAGAGGGTGTCGGCTGGGACCTGTTCGTCGTCGCAGACGGTGACGGCGTCCTTGCCATTGCCCTCTTTCGCGCAGGTCTCGACGATCTCGTTGAAGCCTATCCATGGGCTGCCCATGATGTCCTGCTCGCCCGCGAGGACGACCCCGTCCATTTGGAGATGGTCGCTGCCACGTGACAGCTCGAGGAGTCCGGATCCGTCGGACTCGGCGTGGTTCTGAGTGGAACCGGAGACTCTGATCTTCTTGCCCTTGGCGACGAAGGCGAGGTCGACCACGCCGGCTCCCTGACAAGTGCTGGACACGCCGGACATCGGCGAGGCGTTGTCGGTGAGCAGCTTCTTGACGTCGTCGGGGCTGAGGCTCTCGTTTCGTTGGAGGAGGACCGCAACTGCTCCGGAAACCACGGCAGCGGCCTGGCTGGTCCCGGACCCCAGCATGTAATGGGTCCCGACGCGAGCCTCGGGGTGGTTGTCATCGGCATACGAGCCTGGTACCCGAAGGCTGGTGATCGACTTGCCGGGAGCGACCAGGTCAACGGTGCGGCCGACCCCACAGTTCGAGAAGTCGGATACCCGGTCGTACTGAACCAGCCCATTGCTCGACACGTTTGTGTCGCCGTACTGGGCGGACCCGACCGCGATCACGTACGGGTCGTAGGCGGGGTTGCGGAGCGGGGCTGCGTTGCCGTCGTTGCCCGCGGCGACCACCACCACGATGCCGGCTTGCCAGGCCTTCTCGACCGCCTGAGCGAGCGGGTCGATCTCATAGGGTTGGAGCGAGTCGGTGCCGTAGGCGAGGTGGAGCACCCGGATGTTCATCCCTGTGGAGTACTGATGCTGGACGACCCAGTCGATGGCGGCGATCACCTGCGAGACGTCAACGGCGCCGTCGTGCGACCCGACCTTGACGTTGACGATCTCGGCGTCTGGGGCGATTCCGAGGAACTTGTCCTTCGACTGGTGGGTGTAGTTGTCCCACACGTCGGAGGCCTTCCCGGCGATGATCCCCGCCAGATGGGTGCCGTGGCCGTAGGAGTCGAGGTACTCCATCTCGGGATTCTGAGACTCGAACGACAGATCAGGGCCATTGATGACCTTCCCGGAGTGCAGCATTCCCTCGACCGGTGCGACACCAGTGTCGATCACTGCGACCTGGATCCCGAGACCCGAATAGCCGGCATTCCACGCGTCGTCGACGTTGAGTGATCGGGCGATCGAATAGAGCGAGCCGGGGTACTCGGTGAAGTCGACGTCATCGAGGACCGATGCGTCCTCCCAGCCTGCCGCCGTTTCCACTGAGAGCTCGAGCTCTTCTGAGAGCTCGAGTGACCAACCCGTCGTGGCAACAGCGGCCGCGGCGGGTGCAGGCGGGAGCGCCGTTGCAAAGAGAGCAGCGATCAGCGCAACGACGGCGAGAACGACGACTGGCGCCCGGCGCCGATCACTCGCCCATCGGGTTTCTGTTCTGGTATCCATCGTGCAGCCTCCCTGCCGGCCCGTCATGAGTTGACCCTTTCCAAAGTCATCGACGTTTCGAGGCTCAAAACCTGAGAGCCATTCGACGGTGGGCGGATGGACTAGTCCCGCTCGCTGCGATGGCGCACACAGTCCGCCCTGACGGTCTGGGAGCAAGGCCTCGCTCGCTGTGCTCGCCTCGGCGTAGTCGGCATTCAGTCCTCGATTGTCGGCAACGACTCGCGCCGGCAAGGCTGCAGGACCGAGTGCCCGATGACCAATTGCCGATGACCGACGACTGACGACCGAGGCCCCGATCTAGACGGGGATTTCGAGGTCGTCGAGGAGTTTCGCGATGCGGCCGGTGCAGGTCTCGTCTGCGGCGGGTGGAAGCAGCTCGACGAGGCGTTCGCCGATGCCTGTGAACGCCTCGGCGGCTCGATTGCCCGGGTCGCCCGCCGTGACGGGGATGCCTTCGTCGCCGCCATCGACCACGGCGGCGTCCAGCGGAACGTTCCCCATGAGCGGCACATTCAGATCGTAGGCGAGTTCGGCGCCGCCGCCCGATCCGAACAGTTCGTAGGTGTCGCCGTGGTCACAGACGAAGCCGGACATGTTCTCGATCACCCCGATGACCGGCATGTGCGACCGGCGAGCCATGTCCGCCACCCGGACGGCGACCTTCTGCGCAGCCTTCTGCGGAGTGGTGACGACGATCATCTCTGCTTGAGGGAGCAAACGCGAGAGCGCCATCTGAATGTCACCGGTGCCGGGCGGCATGTCGATCACCAGATAGTCGAGCTCACCCCAGGCGACCTGGCCGAGGAACTGTTCGAGTGCTTTCGAGAGCATCAGGCCCCGCCACATCAAGGCGGTCTCCTCGGAGTCGATGATGAGGCCCGTCGAGACGATCTTGATGCCATGGACCGTTGCCGGTTCGATCAGGCGGGTCTCGTCGTCGGCTTCGAGCCGCTCCTGGGCGCCGAGCATCCGCGGGATCGAGAAGCCCCAGATGTCTGCGTCGAGCAGGCCGACCCTGAAACCCTGCCGTTGGAGAGCGATAGCGAGGTTCACGCTCACCGACGACTTTCCGACACCGCCCTTGCCGGAGCTCACCGCAACCACACGTGTGAGCGGTGACACCTGGGTGGGTTGGGCGTTCTCGCGGGCGCGGCGCCGGACGCCTGACATCAGCTCGGCACGCTGCTTCTTCGTCATCGCGGTGGTCTTCACGACGACGTCGGTGACGCCTGGCATCGCCCGGACCTTGCGCGCGGTGTCGTTCTCGATCTGGCCCCGCATCGGGCATTCGGCGATGGTCAAAGCGATCCCGACTGTGACAGTTCCGTCTTCGCCGATCTCGACCGAAGAGACCATGTCGAGGTCGACGATGTTGCCGCCCAGCTCGGGATCGACAACGCCCTTGAGGGCATCGATGACTTGGGCTTTTGTTGGCATGCGGAGAGGGTACCGATCCTGATCGTCTACCGATACGCGGCGGTGCGAGGGGCATCCGATGAGACGTGTTGTCCGCCATCCGCTATCCGCGCTGCGCAATCCTGATTCCGAGATTGGAGCCGGCGGCCGGGGCCTGTCCCATCGTGCTGTCCAGATCGGGGGTGATGTAGCTGCTCGAAGTTGTTACCATTTCGCCCAGTCGCTCAGAGGTTCCAGACATGTCTCAGATTCTCAGCATCAAGTCGAACAAGCCGATCAAGACGGTCGTACTCACCAACACGGCCGTGTCCAAGGTCGGCGAGTTGATCGCTGCCGAGGGAGAGTCCGATCTGGCCCTCCGCATGGCGGTGCGCCCGGGCGGCTGCTCCGGGTTCTCCTACGAGATGTTCTTCGACTCCGAGGTCGAGGACGCCGACATCATCGAGGACTTCGGCGATGTGAGGGTGATCGTGGATCCCCAGAGCGCCGAGCGGCTCCGTGGATCGACGCTGGATTATCGAGACGGATTGATGGGTGCAGGTTTCGCAATCGACAATCCGAACGTGACGAAGAGCTGCGGCTGCGGCAATAGCTTCTCCTGACCGACCCGGGCAGTGAGAACGCCCGGTGCGGCCCTTCGGCCAAAACGCATGAAACCCGCCCACGGGCGGGTTTCTTCTCGCCCGGCGTCGCTACGTTTGGTCGGGTCGGCAGCTCATCAGAAAGGAACACCTCATGCCTAAGCAGGTCCCACTCCTCTCGGGAGCGCCCGCACCGTTGGCCCCGTATTCGGTCGTCACCGAAGCAAACGGATTCGTCTTCGTCAGCGGTCAGGTCGCCATCGATCCCGCCGGTGGTGAAACCCCGGGCGACATCGCCGGCCAGTCACAGCTCATCATGAAGAACATCGGCAAGATCCTCGCCGACGTGGGCCTCGACTACCCAGATATCGTCAAGACCACCATCTTCCTCGCCGACATCGCCGACTACGGCATCGTGAATGAGATCTACGGCGGGTACTTCCCCTCCGAGCCGCCGGCCAGGTCGGCGGTCCAGGTCGCGGCGTTGCCTCGGGCGGACTTTCTCGTCGAGATCGAACTGATCGCCTGCCGATGACGACCAGGAGCGAGGTGCTGGAGCACTTCGGGATCACCGCCAGCAACCCCGGTGCCTTCGGAGGAACCTGGCTCGAGACGACGGGCCCCGTGTTCGAGTCGGTCGATCCCTCGACGGGAGAGGTGCTGGCAACCGTGACCGGGGCTTCACTCGACGACTACGACGCAGTCGTCGAGGCGGCCACCGAAGCGTTCGACGGCTGGCGGATGCTGCCTGCTCCACAACGAGGTGAATACGTTCGGAGGATCGGCAACGCGCTCCGTGAGCACAGGGACGAGCTCGGTGCCCTCGTCTCGGTGGAGATGGGGAAGATCCTCCCCGAGGGAATCGGGGAGGTACAGGAGATGATCGACATCTGCGACTTCGCAGTCGGCCTCTCCAGACAGTTGTACGGCCTGACAATGGCATCGGAACGGCCGCGTCACCGTATGTACGAACAGTGGCATCCCCTCGGCCCGATCGGAGTGATCACGGCGTTCAACTTCCCTGTCGCTCCCTGGTCGTGGAACGCAACGATCGCATCCGTCTGTGGCGATCCGATCTTGTGGAAGCCATCCGAGCGAACTCCACTCACGGCCATCGCCGTCACACGCATCGTTCAGTCGGTCATGGAGGGCTCGGGTTTCGAAGCGGTCTTCAGTCTGGTGGTCGGCGATGGGCCGACGATCGGCGACGCCATGTCCCGCGATCGGAGGCTGCCACTCATCTCTGCAACGGGCTCGTGCCGAATGGGCAGGATTCTCGCACCCGTAGTCGCCGAGCGGATGGGACGTTCGATCCTCGAGTTGGGGGGCAACAACGCAGTGATCGTCATGGACGATGCCGATCTGGACCTCGCCACTCGGGCCACCCTCTTCAGTGCGGTCGGCACGGCCGGTCAGCGGTGCACTTCGCAGCGACGCCTCATCGTTCAGAGCGGAATCGCTGACGAGATGGTCACACGACTAGCCGCCGCCTATCGGCAGGTGCCGATCGGAGATCCCCTCGAAGAGGGCATCCTGATGGGTCCGCTCACCAGCCAGCGAGCCATCGAGGAGATGATGGCGGCGCTCGAGACGGCCGTCGAGCAGGGCGGAGAGATCGTGACCGGCGGCGAGCTGATCGAGGGTGAGGGGTTCTTCGTCGAGCCGACGATCGTCAGGATCGGCGCCGATGCCCCGATCGTGGGCACCGAGACGTTTGCTCCCATCCTGTATGTGACCGAGTTCGACACCCTCACCGAGGCCATCGCCATCCAGAACGGGGTCGATCAGGGTCTGTCCTCTGCGATCTTCACCGATTCGCTCGCCCATGCCGAGACGTTCCTCTCTCACATCGGTTCCGACTGCGGGATCGCCAACGTCAACATCGGGACGTCCGGTGCCGAGATCGGCGGTGCGTTCGGGGGAGAGAAGGAGACCGGGGGCGGCCGAGAGGCCGGCTCCGATGCCTGGAAGGCCTATATGCGGCGCCAGACGAACACGATCAACTGGGGTGGCGCGCTTCCGCTGGCTCAAGGCATCGAGTTCGGGTGACAGAGACCGAACTGCTCGTCGGCCTTGCCGCGATCTTCGTCCTCGGGGTCGGAGCGCAATGGGTCGCAGCGCGTCTGCGGGTTCCTTCGATCCTCCTGCTCCTCGTGCTCGGCTTCATAGCCGGCCCGGTGACGGGGATCGTTCGACCCGACGAGATGTTCGGTGACGTCTTCTTCTCGATCGTCCCACTTGCGGTGGGCGTCATCCTGTTCGAGGGTGGGGCGACACTCGAGCTCTCCGACGTCACCGGTCACGGTTCGGTGGTCAGGCGTCTCATCACCTGGGGCGTTCTGGTGGTCTGGGGTCTCGCCTCACTGGCAGGTGTCTGGATCCTCGGCCTCGACACCGGCCTGGCGATCCTGCTCGGAGCGGTCATCACCGTATCGGGGCCCACCGTGGTCGGGCCGTTGCTCAGGGCGGTCAAGCCGAGCAGGCGGGTCCGGACGATCCTGAACTGGGAAGGCATCCTCATCGATCCCGTAGGCGCGATCCTGGCGGTGATCGTCTTCGATTTGCTGATCGAGGGCGGTGGGTCGCTCGATGAGGGGATCACCGGGCTGCTCGCCACGATCGGCGCCGGTTCGGTCGTCGGTCTCGCGGGTGCAGCGCTGATCGTGTTGCTCTTGAAGAACTATCTGATCCCAGATCGGCTCCAACCCGCCACGATGCTGATGTTCGTGCTCGCAGCCTTCGCGATCAGCGATCTGCTCCGAGCCGAGTCCGGGCTGCTGGCAGTCACCCTGATGGGCATGGCCCTGGCGAATCAGAAATTCGCACCGGTCGATCGGATCGTCGAATTCAAGGAGGTCCTTCGAGACCTGCTGATCGGAGCGCTCTTCATCATGCTGGCTGCCCGTCTCGAGATCGAAGAGATCACATCCGTCGGATGGCGCGAGGTGGCGTTCCTCGGTGTTCTCGTCCTCGTTGCCCGACCGCTGGCGGTGTTTCTGTCCACGCTCGGAGCCGATCTGGAGCTGCGAGAGAGACTGTTCATGAGCTGGGTGGCTCCCCGGGGGATCGTTGCGGCGGCGGTGGCGTCGGTGTTCGCAATCGAGCTCGAAGAGGCCGGCATCGAAGGTGCAAGCCGGCTGATTCCGCTCGTGTTCTTCGTGATCGTCGGCACGGTCGCCCTGTACTCGTTGACGGCCAAGCTGGTGGGTCGTGCCCTGGGAGTGGTAGAGACCGCGCCCGCCGGTCTCGTGATCATCGGAGCGAACCCGGTCACCCGGCAACTGGCGGCAACGCTTGCCGGACTCGATGTGCCGATCTCGATGGTCGCATCCAACTACTCGGAGCTCACCAAAGCTCGTCTGGAGGGACTCGACGCCTATCGGGCCAGTGTCCTCGTGGATGAGGCCGAAGACGACGAGAACCTCGTGCTGGTTGCCACGCCGAACGACGAGTTCAACGCGCTCGCCACGATCAACTCCATCGAGTCCCGGGGCCGGTCGCGGGTGTTCCAGCTGGCGCCCAGCATCGGCAGCGATCAGGTGGCCCAGCGACTGCGAGGTCGGACGATAGGTTCGTCGACCTTCAGCTTCATCGAAGCGTCCGAACAGATGCTCGACGGTGGCAGCTTCAAGGCGACGCCGATGACCGAGCAATTCGGCTTCGCCGCCTACCGAGCGCAGCATGGAGACCGTGCGACGCCGCTCTTCGTCGTGCAAAGAGGCGAGATCGTCGGCGCATTCACGGACGAGCGGACTCCGACGGTGACGGCCGGTCAGACGATCGTGGCTCTGATCGAAGGCGGCCATTCCGACGTTGCGACGGTGGATCACGAAGAGATCCGCAAGACGCTCGAGGAGTCCCGGCCCCACGAGCAGCGGGATCAGGAAGTGCCGTGACCCCTCATCCGAATCGGTAGCCGACCGAACGGACCGTGACGATCCACCCGGCGCGTTCTTCGCCGAGCTTCGCACGCAGCCGCCGCACATGAACGTCGACCGTTCTGGCCCCACCGAAGTAGTCGTACCCCCAAACCTTGGACAGCAGCTGCTCTCTGGTCCACACCCGCCCCCGGTGCTCGACGAAGAACCGCAGGAGCTCGTATTCCATGTAAGTGAGGTCCAATGGCTCGGAGGCGAGGGACGCCTGGTAGGTGAGTGGATTGAGGACGAGGTCTTCGAACGACAGGGTCGAATCCCCATCGGATGTCGTTTCCGCCAGGCGTCGGAGCCTGACTGCGATCTCTGCCGAATCGGGCGGGTGGGCGATGAAGTCGGCGATCCCCGTCGCCTGCTCTACGAGCGGAAACTGGGCGGCGTGGGCCACCGCCAGCACTGGCAGCCCGCTGGTCTCGACCAGCTCCTCGATGTGGCGGAGCCGCCGCATCGGCTCGTCGCCGAGGTCGACGACCAGAACCGACCACTGTGACACGGTGTCGGGTGTCGATAGCTCGAGGCTGTCGACGTTGGTGGGGCGGATGCCGCCTATGGCGAGCGCAGCGGCCAGTTCCTCGGAGCAGTCCTTGGGGTACAGCGCTACTTCCACGGTGACATCACTCAGAGCACAGGCAGATAGGTTTCGAGTTCGAAGCGCGAGACGTGATGCTGATAGCGGTCCCATTCCTTGCGCTTGTTCCGGAGGAACCAGTCGGTGACGTGATCCCCGAGCGCCCGCCTGATGAGCTCAGACCTCTCCATCACGTCCAGTGCCTCGGACAGCGTCTCGGGGAGTCGCGAGAGACCGGCCGCCTGGCGCTCGCTCTGGCTGAGAGCGAACACGTTCCCAGGCAGCTCAGGTGGCAGCTCATAGCGCTTGTCGATGCCCTCGAGACCGGCTGCCAGCAGCACGGCGAGCGTCAGATAGGGATTCGCGGCGGAATCGGCCGACCGGTACTCGACGCGCACCGAGTCGGGCTTGTCCTTCTTCACGGTTGGCACCCGTACCAGTGCCGATTGGTTGTTGTGGCCCCACGACACCCAGATCGGGGCATCGAATCCTGCGACGAGACGCTTGTACGAGTTCACCCACTGGTTCGTGACTGCGGTGATCTCCCGGGCGTGGGTGAGCAGTCCGGCGATGAACGACTCACCCGTCTTGGACAGACCGTGCTCGGCGCCCTCTTCGGCGAAGACGTTCTCCTCGCCCTCGAAAAGCGACATGTGCAGATGCATGCCGCTTCCGTCGTGGTCCTCCAGGGGTTTTGGCATGAAAGTGGCGTAGATGCCGTGGGCGAGGGCGACCTCCTTCACCGTGAGCCGGAAGCTCATGATGTTGTCGGCCATCGTCATGGCGTCGGTGTAGCGCACGATGATCTCATGCTGGCTGGGAGCCACCTCGTGGTGAGAATGCTCGATCGGGATCCCCATGCGTTCCAAAGCGTTGATCGTCTTGCGGCGATACTCACGGGCCGAGTCGAGCGGGGTGAGGTCGAAATACCCGCCGCGATCCAGCACCTGCGGCTCGGGCCCGGAGTCGGCGAAGTAGAAGTACTCGAGCTCGGGAGCGACGTAGAAGGTGTAACCCAGGTCGGCGGCGCGCTGGAGGTTCTTCTTGAGCACGGTCCGGGGGTCGCCTGCGAATGGCTCACCGTCCGGAGTGACGATGTCGCAGAACATCCGCGCGACCTGCTCGTCCTGCTGCCATGGGAGGATCTGGAAGGTTGCCGGATCAGGGAAGGCCAGCATGTCGGCCTCCTGTACCCGGGCGTACCCGTCGATCGAGGAGCCGTCGAACGTCATGCCCTCCTCGAAGGCGGTCTGGAGTTCCTGGGGGCTGATCGACACCGATTTGAGAAAGCCTTGGACGTCGGTGAACCACAGGCGAATGAAGCGGATCTTCCGCTCCTGCACTTGGCTGAGGACGTAGTCGGCCTGTCTGCTCACGGCAGGAACGGTAACACTGCCTCCGTCGATGATCCCAAGCCGAAACACAGCGTTAACGCGCTCCCGAGCGCGAGCACTACGACGCTCGGCCCGGCAGTGGGAGCCAACCGGGGTCTTGTGGTACAAGTGCATACCGCTCGTCAGAGATGGCCTTCCCCCACAACGCCACATCCCCGGACAATGGATCGATCCGACCGAAGATCGGCGTCAGTGCACCCATTCGGACCCCGAAGGAACCCACTCCGCCAGGCGGCGAGCCCATGCCGTCCGGACCTGCGGGTCGCTCAGACCATGGTCAGGCTCGGCGTCGAACGTCGGTGCCCGATTCGACCAGTATTCCTCGATGGCTCGCAAGCTTCTCACGAAGGTTGCACTCTCGTCAACGAGCCGGCCGGATCAGCGCGCCGGGACCCCGATCTCCATCAGGGTGCCGTCGAGCCTGATCTCGGTGTCGAAGGCGCAGGCGGGCACCACGACCGTGGAACCTTGGCGCATGCTGACCGGACCTGCCTGGGCGGTGCCGGCGACACACATCAGGATGCGGAAACCCGGGGCGTCCCCGAGCGCGACGGGGCCCTCGGTTCGGTGCTCGTCGATCCAGTAGTGGGGGTTGCGCGCCAGTTGGCGCCGGGCCCCTCCTTTCATTGGTGCGAGGTCGAATGCATCGGGGTGTCGGAGCACGACTGTCTCCCGCGCCTGATCCGTGTGCAACTCGCGCGGGTCGCGGTCGTATTCGGTGGCCCAGTCGTACAAGCGGAACGTGGTGTCACTGGGCGTCTGGACCTCTGCGACCATCACGCCGGCTCCGAGCGCATGGATCATCCCGGCCGGGACATGGTGGAACGCACCCGCTCGAGCAGGCACCGTCCGGAGATGGGGAACGATCGTCACGCCGTCCAGATCGGCCATCACCCGCTCACGGGGACTGGAGGCTTCGACGTCGAGGAACAGCGTCGCACCCGGGTCGGCGTCGACCACGTACCACGACTCGGTCTTCAGATGAGTTCCGGGGTGCTTCGCCGTGTAGTCCTCGGTGGGGTGTACCTGAACCGATAGGTGCTCGCGCGCATCGATCAGTTTGACGAGGAGCGGGAATCGACCATCTGGGCCCAAGGGCACTGGACCCATCAGCTGTTCCCCCAGCTTCGAGGCGACACCGCCCAGCGACCATCCGCGCCAACGGCCATCGATGACGCGAGAGACCGGGTCCTCCACCTGAGGCGCCGTCTCGGGAGCGAGGTCGGCGATCTCCCAACTCTCGCCGAAGTACGCCCGGCCGGGGTATTTGTCCATCTCCGAGAGCCGCGTGCCGCCCCACGGCTTCTCGACCAGGACCGGCGCCACCTCGAACGGCTCGAGCATCGTCAGAAGACCTCCGGGCAATATGGCGACCGGGGGTGACCGAAAATCCGATCTGCCAGTGCTGCGGCTTCGAGCGATCCCCCGATGGTGCCGGCCAGCGCAGCAGCAGAGAACGACGGACGGCCCAGCATTGCCGCACCCAGATAGGCGACGTCGATGACGAGGTCGGCCGGACCGGATGTCCCAGCGCAGTTGATCCGGTGGCCGTCCCACTCGAGGCGATAGGTGCCGTTGGCTATCCCCATCGCGTCTGTGATGGTGATCGTGAGTGCGCCGGGCTGACCGTAGATGCGTGATGTGAGGGCGCGTTCGACATCGAGGACTCGGACCCAGACCGTGTCTGTGAGCGTCCGCTCGACCCTGCGGACGCCGTTGACGAATTCGAACAACGGATCGTCGAGGGGGCGGAAGGCCCCCTTCACCTGGGTCGCCAGGTCGAGGCCGAGCACCAACGACCACAACGCCGACCACGATCCCGGAGTCGATCCGAACAACTCGACGACATGCACGATGTCGTCTGAATGGGCACCGTCGAACTGCCTCTCGACCTGGAACATCACATAGCCGGTGGTGTGTCCATCCGGCTCCGACGAAACTGCGATCCGCAGCGCGCTCCGACCGTTCCTGCGGTCTGGCGGATCGCGGAGCTGGCGGTACTCCCACCACGGCTGGGTGCGCGCGAACGTCCCCGGGATCTCCCGGCGGATCCGGTCATACAGAGGGGGCAGCATCCCGGCGGCCTCCTCCTTGGTGATCATCTCGATGCGTTCGGGGATCGGGGCGGACTCCCGGAACCGAGCCATCGGCCGGTTGAGATCGATCGCCACGGACTCAACAGCCCTCCCGTAGCCAAAGCGCCCATAGATGGCCGAGTCCGACGCCCAGAGCGCCGCGATCACGTCACCGTGCTCCACTGCCTCCGACAGGTGAGCGTTCATCAGTTTGCGCAGCACCCCACGGCGCCGATGTGACGGGGCAACGCTCACCCAGGTGGTGCCTGCGCACGGGACGGAGCCGCCGGGCACCGTCATATCCAGATCGAAGGAGCCGAGTGTCCCGACGATATGACCGTCGTCCTCGGCGACCATGCCCCGTTCGATCCCTCCGGTCTCGAGGTTTCGCTTCTTCCAGGCGGCCACTTGTTCGTCGTCCTCGGGGAGATCGAACGAGAACTGCAGGCTCATCGTCTCGAAGAACGGAACCATGTCCTCGGGAGTGGACCTCCGGGTGGAGACCATCTCAGGAGCCGGTCGTGGTGGCCCTGAGTTCAACGTCGTCTGCCGCAGCGGTGAACGCCGTCACCGCCACGTCGAACTCACCGAGTGCCGTGATGCGCGGTTCCCGATCGGGGCCGGTGAACCCGGTGAGGACATCGGTGGCGCTGTCCGCGGCCGCCTGGGCCGTGCCTGTCAGCACACCGTGGGCGTCGGTGAGTGTCACGGGCGGGACGATTGCGCCCAGGTTCGTGGCCCAGGTGCCCATCCTCGAAGCGAGATCGGTGAGGAGAGCCTCGCCGTCGGCGTACTCCAACGTCCTGGGCTCGGCGTCCCATCGACCATTGATGTCGGCCATCTCCGCCTGGAAAGCCAACAGCTCTGTCTCTGCGGTAGCGACTTGATTCAGATAGTCCTGGGTCTCCGGTGACAGCACCGCAGCCGGGGTCGTGACGGTGGTGGTGGTTGCAGTCACCGCCGTGGTGGTCGTGGTCTGTGCGTCGACTCCGTTCGCCCCGATGTCCTGGGTCTCACCGTCGGCGGCTGGGAGGTTCTGAACGAAGACATAGGTGAAGGCCATCATCCCGAGAATGACGAGCGGAAGCAGCCAGCGGCCGGGTCGCGGGTCGGGGTTCATCACCATTGCCGGGGGTCGGGGTTCATCACCATCGAAAGGGAAACGTTAGTCCCGTGATCGGAGGTTCCCCGGTCATGG
>JAHEIN010000005.1:13229-49273 GCA_024639335.1 bacterium
GACACTGCTGCCAGACGGCGTTGACGTGCCGCTCCTCGACGAGTCGGCCAGGAGCTTCGTCGAGTCGGCTGTGACGCTCACGACCGAGGAAGTCGGATTCGGATCGTGGGAGGTCGCGGTCTTGGTGCGAAGCCTGTCCGCCTTCGGAGAAGGCGACTATCTGCGTATCCCGGCGAGGGTGTTCCTCGTGACCGTCGGGATCGGAGAGGACGGGCCGTTCGTCTCCGATCTTCCCGCTCCGGGACCGCTGCCGTCGGGCAAAGCAGCAGCTCTCGATCTGGAGGAGGAAGCAGCGCCGAGCAGCGTGGTCGACTCAGCGATCACCCTGATCCGTGAAGCAGGGCTCCCCGACCAGTCGTCCATTACGACGTCCAGGCTCGGCGAGTTCTGGCGGGTGGGCGCAGTTGTGCGCGATCGAGCGGGAGTGCCCTTTGCAGTGGCGGTTTGGATCGATGAAGCGGGGGAGAGGGTCCCTGCCCCCGGTTGAGAGGATCAGCCGAAGTGTGACTCGAGCGCAGCGACGGCGCGTTCCTCGATGTCCGCCCAGGAGGCCTCACCGGTCTTGGTCAAGGTGACGAAGTCGGCAGTCATGAACATGCTGATCACGCCGGGGATCGCCAACAACTCCTCGGCCAGCTTGCTGTCGCCGGCGTTGGCCGGTGTGTAGGTGGTCGGGCCACCGACGGGCTTGCCGACCGTGAACTTCATGGCGTTCGGATTGGGGGTGCGGTCTATCCCGATCGCCATGTCACACCTCTGTTCGCCGAACGTCGGGGGATGCTGCGTCCCCGTCCCGAGATCGTAGCGACCATCATGGTGCCGTGGCGATCGGCATCGACGTAGGAGGCACCTTCACCGACATCGTCTTCGTCGATGGACCACGGGTCACCGTCGGAAAGGTCGCGACGACACCCGACCAGTCCGTGGGCGTGATAGCGGGAGCCAGGTCCGCCGGCGCCGTCGGCCAAGCGCTGCTCGTCCACGGCACGACGGCTGCAACCAACGCGCTGCTGGAGCACAAGGGCGCAAACGTGGTGATGATCACCGACGGAGGCTTCCGTGATCTGGTCGAGATCGGCAGGTCCGACCGACCGTCGCTGTATGACGTTTCGGTACGGCGGCCCCCTCAACTGGTTGCGAGGGAGGACCGGTTTGAAGTGACCGACACCGATGTGATCGAATCGGTGGTCGAGAGGTCACCGGACGTGGTCGTCATCGCGCTGAAGGACGCGTACCGTGACGGCTCAGCCGAATCCCGAATCCGGGACCGGATACGAGCGATGTCCGATCTCGATGTGGTCGTGAGCCACGAGATCGCCAACGAGTTTCGGGAGTTCGAGCGTGCCAGCACGGCCGTGACCGCCGCTTACCTCCGGCCCATCGTCGACCGGTATCTCAACCGACTGTCGACCGCGGCGACACCGGAGATCGCCTCCGAAGTGCTCATCATGCGATCGAACGGCGGCGTGGCCCCGGTCACGATGGCCGCAGCCAATCCGGCGACGATCCTCCTGTCCGGTCCTGCAGGAGGTGTGGCGGCAGCGGCCGAGCTGGCCACCCGGCTGGGCGCCCGGCGAGCGGTCTCGTTCGACATGGGCGGGACGTCGACCGACGTCTGCCGGATCGAAGACGGTGAGCCCGTGATCGCCCAACACACCGAGGTGGGTGGATACCCGTGCCTGGTTCCCACCGTGTCGATCCACACCGTCGGCGCCGGGGGCGGGTCGATCGCCTGGGTCGACCCTGGTGGTTCGCTCAGAGTGGGTCCGCAGAGCGCCGGCGCCGTGCCCGGCCCAGCCGGCTACGGGCGGGGCGGAGAGAAGCCCACCGTGACCGATGCCAACATCGTCCTCGGCCGGATCGCCCCGGACGCAGTATTCGGGGACGGTGTGGCCATCGACTTCGAGAAGGCGGAGCAAGCAGTCGCGCAGCTCGCCGACCGTCTCGGTATCTCGGTGATCGAGGCTGCCGCAGGAATCACCGAGGTCGTCGAATCGCACATGGAGCGGGCGATCGGTGCAGTCTCGGTGAGCGAGGGCTACGACGCCCGCGCGGCCAGTCTCATCGCATTCGGCGGCGCCGGAGCCTTGCATGCTGCTGCACTGTCGACCCGGCTGGGCATGGAGTCGGTCATCGTCCCGAACCATGCCGGCGTGTTCTCGGCCGTTGGTCTGCTGTTGAGCCCGATCAGGATCGACGTGACCATTCCTTCACTCGACCTCGACCCCGAACAAGTCGATTCGTTGGCACGACACGCGGCCGACCAGGCAAGTACGGACTTCAGCCGAGCCGTCGGATCCGTCCCCCGCTCGATCGAGCTGGTGGCGCTCGCCCGATACGCCGGCCAATCGCACGAGCTCACGGTCGCCATCGATGCCGCGCGAGGCGTCGACCGGCTTCTCGCCGAATTCGGAGCCGAGCATCGCCTTCGGAACGGATTCGCGCGTGAAGGTGATCCTGTCGAGTTGGTCGCTGTCCGCGCAACAGCCACTGCACCATCCGGCATCGACGTCCCGGCGCCGCGCTCCGGACCGCATTCGAAACGTCACCGGCAGGTCCACACCGGCGAGCGCTTCGAAGAGGTCGTCGTGCAGGCTCGCTCCGGACTCGGTGTGGATTCGGTGATCGAGGGACCAACAGTGATCGAAGACGGAGGATCGACGATCTGGGTCCCACCCGGGTACCGGGCTGCGGTGCTCGGCGGAGGTGAACTGGAGTTGCGAAGATGACGACCCCTTCCCCGATCGATCTGGAGATCGCCAGGAATCGGCTGCGCGGGATCGCCGAGGAGATGGGCATCGTGCTGCGGCGGACGGCGTATTCGCCGAACATCAAAGAACGAGCCGATTGCTCGGCCGCCGTCTTCACTGCCGGCGGCGACATGCTCGCCCAAGCCGAGCACATCCCTGTGCACCTGGGAGCGATGCCGGCGTCGGTGCAAGCGGTCATCGACCGCTTCGAACCCGAACCGGGGGTCCAGTACGCCGTGAACGATCCGTTCGAGGGAGGAACGCACCTCAACGATCTGACGATCGTCCAACCCGTCTTCGTGGCCGGCCGCCTCGTGGCCTGGGTCGGCAACCGGGCACACCACGCCGATGTGGGTGGTGAGGCACCGGGCTCGATGCCGGCACACGCCACAGACCTGACCCAGGAGGGGATCGTGGTGTCCCCGATGCGGGCGGTTCGTGCCGGCGAATGGCTCGACGCCTTCTTGACCCCGTTTCTCGAGGCGACCAGGACTCCGAGCGAGCGCCGGGGTGATCTGTCGGCCCAGTTGGGAGCCAATCAGGTCGCCGTCGACCGCATCACCGAGCTCGTCGGGAGCGATGTCGAAGGATTCGTCGACATGTCTGATTCGATCCTCTCCTATGGCGAGCGTCGGATGAGGTCGGCGATCGGGGATCTCGACGAGGGGACCTTTGAGTTCACCGACTACATGGAGATGGGCGACGAGGACGTCGCCATCCGTGTCGTTCTCTCGGTGGCAGCCGACGGTGTCATCGCGGACTTCAGCACAAGCGACGATCAGGTGCCGGCGAACTTCAACGCAGTGGAGGCCGTCACGCGCTCGTGCCTCTACTACGCGTTGCGGGTCGTGACAGACCCCACCATCCCGGCCAACGGCGGCAGCTACCGGGTGACGTCGCTGGTCATCCGGCCGGGGAGCGTCGTGTCGGCGACACCACCGGCTGCCGTCGCCGCCGGGAACGTCGAGACGAGCCAGCGCATCGCCGACGTCCTGCTCGGGGCGTTCGCTCAGTCTGCGAGAGGGCGCGTCCCGGCCGCGTCGCAGGGCACGATGAACAACATCCTCATCGGCAACGACACCTTCGCCTACTACGAGACGGTCGCCGGCGGCCAAGGGGCAGGGCCACATCTGCGGGGACAGTCCGGTATCCAGACCGGAATGACCAACACGAAGAACACCCCGATCGAGTCACTGGAACGGCATTATCCGTTCAAGGTGACCAGATACACGCTCCGCGATGACAGCGGTGGCGGGGGGCGATTGCGAGGAGGGGAGGGAGTCGAACGTGAGATCGTCTTCGGTGAACCGGCGACGCTGTCGCTGATGGGGGAGCGGCGACGGCATCGTCCCTGGGGGCTCGAAGGTGGGGAGCCCGGCGCCTGCGGAGAGGATCTGCTCACCAGATCCGACGGCTCGATCGAACGGTTGGGAGGGAAAGTCACCGTCGAAGTGGAGCCTGGAGACGTTCTTCTCGTCCGTACTCCGGGTGGCGGCGGGTACGGGTGAGCCCGAGGGTCGCGCCGGCCACGACGAGTACCATCGCCGCATGAGCCTCGTGTCCGATCTCATCGCCGTGCTCGGCCGGGACCGTGTCCTCGACGACCGGCTCGACTCGTGGACCTACGGGAAGGACGCCGGCGTCTTTCGCGGGGAGGCGGACGTGGTGGTTCTCCCCGAGTCGACCGAAGAGGTCGCCGAGATCGTGCGCGTTGCAGAACGCCACAGCACCTCGATCGTCCCCCGTGGTGCCGGTACCGGGCTCGCCGGCGGTGCCGTCCCGGTCGACCGGAATGTCATCGTCTCGATGATCCGGATGAACGAGATCACCGATGTGGATCCGGAGAATCGGACGGCGTGGGTCGGCCCCGGTGTCGTCAACCTCGACCTGTCCAGGCACACCGAGGTGCACGGGCTGCACTTCGCCCCGGATCCCTCGTCACAGTCGGCATGCACGATCGGTGGCAACGTGGGCAACAACTCTGGTGGGCCGCACTGCCTCGCCGAGGGGACGACCGTCAACCACGTGCTCGCAGTCGAGGTCGTGCTCGCCGGGGGTGAAGTCGTGACCGTTGGTGGGGGCGCACCAGATCCGATCGGCCTCGATCTGAGAGGGATCCTGGTCGGCTCCGAGGGCACTCTCGGAATCGTGACCAAGGTGCTCGTGAAGCTCACTCCCAACGCGCCGGATGTTCGCACCCTGCTGTGCGCCTTCGATTCGGTCGAGGACGCTGCCAGGGCAGTGTCCGGAATCATCGCCGCCGGAGTCGTGCCGGCTGCGCTCGAGCTGATGGACCAGCGTATGACCGAGGCTGTCGAGAACTGGCTGAAAGCCGGCCTCCCCACCGACGCCGCTGCGATCCTGCTCGCGGAGGTCTCGGGGGGCACGGCGGCGGTGAAGGCAGAGGCCGCCGTGATCAGGGAGGTCGCAACGTCTTCCGGCGCCTCGAGTGTTTCGCTCGCCGCCGACGAGGCCGAACGGCAGATCCTCTGGAAGGCGAGGAAGTCGGCGTTCGGCGCCGTGGCGCAGACCGCTCCCGACTACTACCTCCACGACACGACGGTGCCGCGCACGCGTCTCGTCGAGGCGATGACAGAGGCGTACGCCATCGGTGACAAATACGACCTGGTGATGATGAACGTCTTCCACGCAGGGGACGGCAACCTACACCCGTTGATGACCTTCGACGCCTCCCAGCCGGGTTCCTTCGAACGGGTCCGTGCTGCCGCCGATGAGATCGTCGAGATGTGTGTGTCGAAGGGCGGCGTGCTGTCGGGCGAGCACGGGATCGGCAAGGAGAAGCGTGACCTGATGGGCCTCATGTTCGACGCACCCGCCCTCGATGCCCAGGCCCGCATCAAGGAGGCGTTCGATCCCGGTGGCCTGTTCAACCCCCACAAGATCCTGCCGCAGGGGTCCCGCTGCTTCGACTTCGGTCGCACGGTGCCGGTGCCCGACGGCGCGTGGATCTGATCGACCGTGCCGTCGCCCGATCATCACGACATCCCCCCACATCGTGACATGAGCCTGCTCGCGCCTGGGACGACCGCCCATCACGCGCCCGGATCCGTCGATGAGATGGCTGAGCTGTACCGCCGGCTGGATGCCGATGGGACGACCACCGTCGTGATCGGCGGTGGCAATCACCTCGGTGTCGGAAACCCGGTGCTCGCCGACGTGTCCGTGGCGACCGAGGCGCTCGATGCCATCATCGACTACCAGCCGGACGACCTGACGCTGACCGTCGAGGCGGGCGTCACGATGGGAGCGATCGACGAGCTCCTCGACCCGCATCGTCAGACGGCCGCCCTTCCGGAGACCGAGCCCACCGCGACGATCGGCGGCGTCGTCGCCGCCGGCATCTCGGGCTACAGGCGGAGTCGCTTCGGTCCCACCCGTGACCGTGTGCTCGAGGTGACCGTCGTCACCGGGGACGGTCGCGTGGTGACCGGAGGTGCAAGGGTCGTGAAGAACGTCTCGGGTTACGACCTACCAAGGCTCGCAACCGGTTCCTTCGGGGCGCTCGGGGTGATCGTCTCTGTCTGCCTCAAGCTGTGGCCAGAACCCGAATCCCGCGCAACGGTCAGGCTCGACGACCCGGCCGACGCCGATAGCCTGTACCGGCCCTTGGCAGTGCTCGAAACCGAGGAGGGTGCCTGGGCGTATCTCCAAGGCCCAGCCTCCGAAGTCGCCTCGTCGGCTTCCATCGGCATCGTTCAGTCCGATGGCTTCACGTGGCCGACGTTCGACGCGCCCGGCACTGCGGAGATGCGTGTGCCGCCGGCTCTGGTCCCGGATGCGGTGCAGCGTCTGAACGTCCCATTCATCGCTCAGCACGGTGTCGGCATCGTGGCGATGGCCACCGAGGACCCGGACGTCCTCGAACCGGCCAGATCCTGGTGTGAGTCCGTTGGCGGGTCGCTCGTGGTCACTTCCCGGTCCGGTCCGGTCGACGCCGCCCCTTCGATCGACCCATGGGGAACCCCGCCGCCGGCGCAGTCGTTGCAGCGGAGACTGATCGCAGCTTTCGACCCCCGCCGCATCGTCAACCGGGGCAGGCTCCCGGGAGGAATCTGATGGCCTATGTGACATCCGAGGCACCAACCAGACGCGAGTTGTCGGCGTGCGTCCAATGCGGGCTCTGTCTTCCCCACTGTCCGACATTCCGCCTCACAGGTCGGGAATCCGCCGGCCCACGCGGCCGGCTCATGGCGATGAGTGCAGTCCTCGACGGGGTACTCACCGTCGACGAGGCGTTCGACGACGCAATGTCGTATTGCCTTCAATGCCGGGCATGCGAGGCGGTCTGTCCCGGCCTCGTGCCGTTCGGCCGAGCCATGGAGGGGGCTCGCGCCGAGCTCGACGCCCAGCGCCCGAGCACACGGAGAAGCGTCCGCAAGCTCATCCTCGGGTCCGTACTTCCGAACCGGCGTCTCATCGGCCTGGCGACGTTCGGAGCCTCGGTCGTTCAGCGGCTCAGGCTGGGACGCTTGCTGCCTGGACCGATCCGCAGCCCATTCAACGGCATGAGGTCTCTTGGTGGCCGGCAGAGCTGGGTCGGTCGCGAGGCATTGCCTGCACAGGATCCGATTGGAACCATCGGTCTCCTCGCAGGCTGTGTGATGGACTCCTGGTTCGGCCCGGTGCACGACGCCACCATCGGCGTCCTCACTGCGGCGGGCTATCGGGTGACCGTGCCAGAACAACAGACCTGCTGCGGGGCGCTCGCCGCACACGACGGCCACACCGCGGTGACCAGAGAGCTCGCCGAGACCAATCGCAATGCCTTCGCCGATGTCGACCTCGTCGTCTCGGATGCAGCCGGGTGCACCGCCCATCTCAAGGATTACGACCATTGGGTGGATGGAGGCTTCCAGGCCGAGGTCCGTGACGCCACCGAGCTCGTCGCCGAGCTCATCGATACGGGGCGCCTACCTATCGTTCCGGGAGAACGGGGCACCGTTGCCGTACAAGACCCCTGTCACCTCAGACACGCCCAGCGCATCACAACCGCACCCAGGAGCATCCTCAGCGCAGCGGGGTACACGCCACTCGAGATCGACCCGGATGCACTCTGCTGTGGTGCGGCGGGCATCTACTCGGTCCTGCACCCCGATACGTCGCAAGAGCTCGGTGCCCGCAAGGCGTCCCAGGTGCTGGGCAGCGGTGCGCCGGTCGTTGCATCCGCCAATCCGGGCTGTGAGATGCAGTTACGCTCTCATCTCGACGGAAAGATCGCCGTCGCCCATCCCGTCGAGCTTTACTGGCGGGCATTGAGCGAGTCACGCCTCGACACCTCGTCGAGGTCAGGAGCACTGTGAACATCACCGAGCACATCGGAACCCACCCGCAGTCGGTGCGCTACTACTTCCTGCTGATCGGCAGCACCTTCCGCACGATGCTCTCGATGGGCATGCTCGTTGTTGGCACCGGCCTGATGGGGCTTGCGATCGCCGTCTTTCTCGACGGCTTCGGAGTGGTCGAAATCGGGCTGGGGCTCTCGATCGGCGAGGTCCTGGGGGCCTTCATCGTCATGGGTGTGTCGGCCGCGTTTGCGTTCGGCGTGGCCACCGAGGGCCGATACGGAACTGCTGCACTCATGGCTCGCTACCCGTCCCTCGAGGTCGTCGCCGGCCGCATCCTCGGCGGTGTGCTGGTGGTCCTGCTGATCGGATGGGCCGCCGAGCAACTCGAGCCAATCGTCGCCGAGCAAGCGCTTCCCTTCAGGGTCGGCCACGAGGTGATCAGGGCGACCGGGTCGGCCGGCCTGCTCGCAGTGCTCCTGGGCGTTCCCCTCGTCTGGGCATTGCGCCAGGGGGCGCGCCGAGCCGGGTTCGATGCCGACGTCGAACTGCCCGGCCTCTACGTCCTGTGGGCACTACTTGCGCTGATCACCTTCTCGATGCCGGCTGCGTGAAGCAGAGCATCATCGAGACGCTCCGCTCGGAGCCCGTCGACTCCGAGATCGACCGCCTGGTCGCTGATCGCCTGGCAGAACGTGACCTCCTCAGAGTGATCACCGATCTGCGATCACGCTTCGACCCCGAGCTGTCGTCCGCAATCGCAGAGACCGCCTTGCTGCGTCTCAAAGCTCGCAACAAGTTCCTCGACCCTCGGCGGATGCTGTTCGATCGGGAGGGCCTGGAACAGGCGTCGGCGCATCGGGTGGCCCTCCATCGGGCAGATCGGCTCTCCGAGTCGAGCCCCGGGCTCATTCTGGATCTCGGATGTGGACTTGGAGGCGATGCCATGGCGTTGACGACCCTGGCACCCGTGGTCGGAGTCGACATCGACCCGAATCGGATCAGACTCGCCGTCCACAACTGCGATGTGGCGGGAGGGAGGCACGGCTTCGAGCCCGTGTGTGGAGACGTGCTGACGCTTGCGCCGCCGAAGGCATCTGTCGTATTCGCCGACCCCGGTCGACGAACCGGCCGCCGCCGCCTGCACGGGCTCGCCTCCTATCTGCCCCCGGTCGACGCCCTCATCGAACGGTGGCGGCACCACACCGAGACCCTGGCGATCAAGGTCGCTCCGGGAATCGAGGACCGGGAGATTCCTGATGGTTCCGCAATCGAATGGGTGTCGCTCCACGGTGACCTTCGCGAGGCGGTGATCTGGCTCGGCGCGCCCGGCGAGCCAGGAGAGCGGCGGGCGACGGTGCTGCCGACCGGGGCTTCGATCACCGGACCCGAGCCGGATGGCATACCAATCACGGAGATCGATCGATACCTCCACGAGCCCGACCCTGCAGTCGTTCGAGCCGGGCTGGTCCGGTGTGTGGCGGCTGAGATCGGCGCGGCAATGATCGACCCCACGATCGCCTACCTGACCTCGGGATCGCCGTCGGCTCATCCAATGGTGACGAGTCACCGGGTCGACGAGGTGATGCCATTCCACCTCAAGCGGCTGAGATCGAGACTCGCCGAGCTCGACGTCGGAATCGTGAACATCAAGAAACGAGGAAGCCCGCTGACCCCAGAGGAGCTGCGACCTCGCCTCCGTCTCCGCGGCTCCCGAAGCGCCACGTTGATCCTCACCAGGACCTCCGATGGACCCCTGGTGGCCATCGGGCTGGATTGATGGTCGTCGGGTCGTCGGGTTGTCGGTCGTGAGTCGAACCCCTACCTCCCGGTTCCTGGAACCCGTCTGTGAGCGGGACATGGCTTGGCGCAGGCCGTGCGGGCTCAGAGCTCGCGGGTCCAGATGTGGCCGCGATTGATCGTGCATCCGGCATGCTCGAATGCTTCGTCCAGCCAGTCGATCGTCGGGACCATGACCATCAGAGACCCCAGCCTCCGTCTAGCGGCCAGATCGACGACCGCCCTCGCCAGTTTGGCGGCGTCGAGTGGGTTGGTAGCCACCCAGGGAATGGAGAGTTGCTCGCCCTCGGTCCGGGCGATCACCCAACCCGAGGCGCACTGAAGCAGCTCCCGGGCCCGAGAGGCCGAGTGGACATCTTCGATGGTCATGCGCCGGAACGTCCAGCCGATCGGGAACAACCGGCGACCTGCAGACGCCATCTCGGAGGTGGACCACGCAATCCACGCCGGGTCGATCTCCGCTCGAGAACCCGACGCAAGCTGCTCCTCGCCGGGAACTCTCCGTCCGCCATTGGTGACAGGGTCGATGGCACCGGTACCGAGGTCTCGCATCGGCCACGACCAGTTGCTGGTGCGGCGATACCCGGAGTGCTCGACTTGACCCTGTGCGGCCTCGTTCCAGTCTTCGGTCATCAGGCGCACCACGATGGCGCCATGCGAAGACGCCCAGTCGCACAGTGCCTCATTGATGGCACTGCCGATGCCGCGTCTGCGGTGTTCAGGATGGACGCGTGCCGCATGTATCCAAGCTTCCCGCTCGCTCATCAACACCACTCTCGCGAGACCCACAGGACTGTCAGCCTCGTCGACGGCCACCAACACTGCGGAGTCGTCCTGACCCAGCCACCCTCCGAAACGGTCCGGAACGTAGTCTCCCCACTCGAACGTCCCGATGGTGAACGACGTGACAGATTCGAGATCGTCGAATCGAGCCGGGCGAACCCGCACGGTCACATCCGTTCGGGAACGCTGATCCCGAGGAGATCGAGCGAAGTCACGACCACTCGCCTGGTCAGGCCGGCGACCGCAAGCCAGGAGGCTCGTAGCGAAGCGTCTGACTCGCTGAGGATGTGGCACTGCTCGTAGAAACGGTTGAAGGCGCCCGACAGTTCGTAGCAGTATTCGGCGACGTGGTTGGGGGCCCTGAGTGCGATCGCCCGCTCGACCGCATCGGCGAACTCCGAGATCTTCAGGAGGAGCGCCCGTTCGGCATCGTGAGCCGGAGCCAGGATGGGGCCCGGCTCGAGCCCCATCTCATCCGCCTTCTTCAGCAGCGATGCGATCCTGACTGCTACATAGAGGAGGTACGGCCCGGTCTTGCCCTCAAACGAGCTGAAGCGCTCGAGGTCGAAGACGTAGCTCGACGTCCGGTGATTCGACAGGTCGCCGAACTTGACGGCCGCCATACCGACGAGCCAGGCGATCTGCGCTCGCTCCTCCGCCGAATAGTCGGATGCCAGGCCCTTGGCGTCCATGCTGGCGATGGCGATCGACTCGATGTCCGCCAGGAGATCGCGGAGCAGCGGGAGATCACCGTCACGGGTGCGCAATGGGGTTCCGTCCGGGCCGTTGACCGTGCCGTTCGGAGCGTGCTCGAGGGCGAACGACTCGGGCGCAATCCCTCCCTTCCTGGCAGCTCGGAACACCTGCTCGAAGTGCAGACTCTGCCTGGCGTCGACGAAGTAGATGGCGCCTGTGCCCTCGAGATCCTCGACCCGCTCTTCGACCGTTGCGAGATCGGTGGTGGCGTAGGCGTAGCCGCCGTCGCTCTTGACGAGCATGAGCGGCGGGATCTGGTGCTCCTCCTCGTCTCCGCTCACGTGGACCACGATGGCGCCGTCCGACGGCTCCGCCACGCCCGCCGATTCGAGTCGTTCGACCATCGGCCCGATTCGGTCGTGCACCGAGCTCTCACCGAGCCAAACATCGAAATCAACGTCGAGGTCGTCGTAGACACCACGGATCGCCTCCACCGATACGTCGCGGAAATGCTGCCAGAGCGCCCGATAGCCGGGCCGACCCGCCTGCAGGTCGACAGTGGCCAGCCGGGCGGCTGCGGCATACGCCGGCTCGCTCTTCATCTTGGCTGATGAGGTCGGATAGAGCCGTTGGAGGTCGTCCATCGAAACAGGCGACTCGTCCGGGTACGGTCCTTCGAAGTCCTCATCGAAGTAGATCAGGTCCGGTTGTTCGTTCCGCACCTCGACGAGCAGCTGGCCCATCTGGACGCCCCAATCGCCGAGGTGGACGTCGCCTGTGACACGAGCGCCTGAGAACCGAAGCGTCCGTTTGAAAGACTCGCCGATGATCGCCGTGCGCAAGTGGCCGACATGCAGCTCCTTGGCCACGTTGGGGCCGCCGTAGTCGAGGATCCAGTGATCGAGCGGATCTGCAGGAGTGACGCCGAGCCGGTCGTCGCCGGCGAGTGAAGAGGTGGCTGCGGCGAGTGACTGATCGGTGACGACGATGTTGATGAAGCCGGGCCCGGCGATCTCGAGCCCGGCAACCCGCGGGTCGAGGTCGACGATCGCAACGACGTCGGCGGCGATGTCTCTGGGGGCGCGCTTGGCTTCTCGAGCAGCGGACATGGCCCCGTTGCACTGGAACTGGCCCAGATCGGGTCGTTGGCTCGGGACGACATCGCCGAAGCTCCGATCGAGGCCGATTTCGGCGAAGGCGGAGCCGAACAGATCGACGAGTTCGCTTCTCAGGGTCATCGCGAGAAAGGATAGGAGCCTGAGTCGAACCGGAATCCGCAACTGAAGCCACGTCCCGCCGATGGGTAGTCAGTGGAACCCAGGCCATCTTCGTCGTCCGGGCCTTCGAGCCGACCCGAGTTCGTCGAGGCGCGCTCGAACGTGCTCGCGGAGATCGTCAACATCCAGGAGCGGTACCGGCAGAGCCGAGACGTAGCCGGGCTCTGGGAGCACCTGCTCACGTCGGTGCTGCGGTGTTCGGGTTGTGAGCTCGGCTTCATCGGTGAACTCGTGTGGAACGACATCGGCGTGCCCAATCTCGAGACCCGGGCGTCGACGGTCCATGAATCGCTCCCCCCGGATCTCGGCCTGATCATCTCCGAGGTGATCGCCCGATCCGACGACGTGCTGGTGGCCCCCGGGGCCGGAGCCGGATTCCTCGGGATGCCGCTGGTCGTCGCCGACCGGATCGTCGGTGTGGTGGGCCTTTCGGGGCCCACTCACGTGATCTCGAGTGACACTGCAGAGATGCTGCGCCCACTCATCGGCGTGGTCGCTGCGATCGTGGAATCGATCACCAACGCCACCCAGCGAGACGTTGTGACCGAGCGATTGGAGCGCAATCTCGCATTCCTGGAGGCCGTCGTCGGCAACGCCTCCTACGGTGTCGTCGTCGTCGAACCCGATGGCACCATCGAGCTCGCCAACGAGGCCGCACTCTCCTTGCTCGGAGCCGACAGTGAAGCGCTCGTCGGCGATTCGCTCGGCGGTGTGATGTCGCCGCGGGGGGTCGATTGGGTCCTGTCTCAGATCGATGAGGCGCCTTCCGTCTCCGATCCGATCACCAGGCGCACGGTGCAGATGCTGTCGCTCTCGGGTATCCCCTTCCGGGCCGACGTCACCGTCGGTGCGTTCAAGCTGGCGGAGGATCGGCGCGCCACCGTTCTCACCTTTCGCGACATCGAGGCCGAACTGCTCGCCCAGGCGACCGCTCTGCGGTCGGCCGACCTCCTCAGCTTCACACCAGACCTGGTGGTATGGAGTGATGCCACCGGCGCCATCGAGTACCTCAACGCCGGCGGACGGGCGCTCACCGGAGTCTCCGACCTCGACGGCGTGAGCATCGAAGACCTCTTCGCACCATGGGCGGCCGACCGATTCGGCCGTGAGATCGTTCCCGAACTGCGAGCGAACAACTCGTGGATCGGCGAGATGGCTCTCGTCGATCGAACGGGCACCGAGATTCCGGTTTCGATGACTTGTCTCTTCCGCCACGAGGGTGACAACACCTATTTCGCCGTCCTCGCCCGGGACCTGCGTGAGCACCAACATCTGGAGTTGCTCCAGCATGCGTTCGTGTCGACCGTGTCCCACGAGCTCCGCACCCCGCTGACCGGGATCTTGGGATACCTCGAGATGTTCGGATCCGGAGACCTCGGCGAAGTCGGTCCCGAGCAGAAACTCGCACTCGATGTCATGTCGAGGAGTGGCGACCGGCTGATGGAGCTCGTCGACAAGCTCCTCCAGATCGCCTCGATCGGCGAGACGGCTCTCCGCGAGCCCGAATCGATCGAGGTCGCCGGTCTGCTCGAGGAAGGCAGATCCGGCTGGAGCGACCGGTTCTTCGGGACGATCTCGGTCGACGCCGACCGGATCGGCGGCGCCACGGTGGCCGGATCGACCAGCGAGCTCAAGGCGGTTTTCTCGGGGTTGATCGAGAACGCGGTCAAGTTCAGCCCGAATGGTGGCGACATTCAATTGTCGGCGGAAGTCGTCGACACCTCGGTCGTGGTCGAGGTCTCCGACTCCGGGATCGGAATCCCGGCAGACGACATCGATCAGGTCTTCGAGCGTTTCTTTCGGGCTTCGAACGCCCGAGAGATGGAGACCCAGGGTGCCGGTCTGGGAATGGCCATCGCCCGGGCGATCGTGAGGAAGCATGGCGGTGAGATCACCGTCACGAGCGCTCCCGGGCAGGGAACGCTCGTGAGGGTGAGTCTGCCCTTGGCCCAAACGGGTCAGACGAACAAAGGAGGTGATCGCGATGGCGAGAGTCCTGGTGGTCGATGACGACCCGGACGTCCGACAGTTGGTCGAGATGAAGTTGCGTCTCGACGGCATCGAGACCCTGACGGCCACGAACGGCCAGGAAGCGCTCGACGTGCTCGCGACCAACGACGTCGATCTCGTCGTTCTCGATCTGATGATGCCGGTGTTGGATGGCATCGAGACATGCCGTCGGATCCGTGAACTCGAGGACATGTCCGAGTTGCCGGTCATCATGCTGACGGCGAAGGCTCAGGCGTCCGACATCCAGACCGGCTTCTCCACGGGAGCGACCGACTACGTCGTGAAGCCTTTCAGCCCGCGGGAGTTGCTCAGCCGGGTGCGCGGGACCCTTGCACGCGCCGGGGTCCGCTGAACCCGGTGGCTAGAACTCGGCGAGGGCGCGTGCGCGCTCGGCGATCGAGTCGGGCGTGGGATACATCGCGTCCTCCAGCGAAGTCGCGAACGGCATGATCGGGATGTCGGGCAGGGCGTAGCGCTTCACCGGAGCGTCCAACCATCGAAAGGCCTTGTCGGCGATCTGCGCGGCGACTTCGGCCCCGAACCCCATGAACTCGTTGTCCTCATGAACGATGACCACCCGGCTGGTCTTCGCCACCGACGCCTCGATCGTCGGCCAGTCGAGGGGCTTCAGTGACCGCAGGTCGATCACCTCGGCATCGATACCGTCTTGTTCGAGGATGTCGGCTGCTTCGACCGAGAAGTGCGCCATCGCGCCGTAGGCGATGATCGTGAGGTCAGAACCCTCCCGCCGCAACGCGGCGCGGCCCAGCGGGACGAGGTGCTCGCCCTCCGGATACGGGCCTTTGGCGAGCCGATACAGCTTCTTCGGCTCCAGGAAGAGCACCGGGTCAGGATCCTCCATCGCCCCGAACAGCAATCCCTTCACATCTGCCGGAGTCGAGGGCACGACCACCTTGAGGCCCGGCACATGGGAGTAGAACGCCTCGATCGACTGGGAGTGGTACAGCGCCCCATGGATCCCCGCGCCATATGGCGTCCTGATCACCATGGGCACCGACCAGCGACCGTCACTCCGGTAGTGGACCCTGGCGACCTCTGAGACGAGCTGGTCGAAGGCGGGGTGGATGTAGTCGGCGAACTGGATCTCAGGGATCGGGTACATGCCGTAGGCGGCCAATCCGACGGCGCTTCCGATGATCGACGCTTCGGCGAGTGGCGTGTTGAAGCAGCGGCCCTCGCCGTACCGTTCCGTGAGGCCTTCGGTGGCTTTGAAGACGCCACCCTTCTTCCCACCGACGTCCTCTCCGAAAACGAGCGCTCGGTCGTAGGCGGCGAGGACCTCGTGCAGTGTTCGATTGACAGCCGTGATCAGATTGACCGCCGAGCCGGCTGGTGGCGGCTCGACTTGCGTTGCCGGCTCCGGAACGTCGAACTCCCTGGCATAGACCCGCGTCGTCGGCTCGTCGGCGTCGGGAGCTCTCTCAGCCTCCTCGACTGCCCTGGCGAGCTGGCGCTCGACGTCTTTCTCGATCTCCAGCTCACGCACGTCGGAGAGGAGCCGCTCTTCGATGAGGTACTGCTTCATGGTCACGACGGGATCGTTTCGTCGCCACAGGTCGACCTCTTCGCGCGAGCGATAGAGCCTGTCGTCATCGTCGGATGTGTGGGCGTAGTAGCGATACGTCTCGGCCTCGATCAAGCTCGGGCCCTCTCCCCGGCGAGCTCGATCGACCGCCTTGGACATCGCCGAATACACCCCGAGTGGGTCGTTGCCGTCGATCAGCACGCCGTCGATGCCGTAGCCCTTTGCGCGCTCGTAGATTCGTCCGGCTATCTCTTCTTCCATCGGCACCGAGATGGCGTAGCCGTTGTTCTCGATGACGAAGATCAACGGGAGCCGATGGATCCCCGCCCAGTTCATCGCTTCGTGCCAGTCACCCTCCGACGTGGAGCCCTCTCCTCCGTAGACGACCACGACGCCGTCACCTCCGTCGTGAGCAATCCCCTGGGCGATCCCGACGGCGTGGGGATACTGGGTGCCGATCGTCGACGACTGCGTGAACACTCTCCGGTCCACGTCGGACCAGTGATTGGGGAGCTGGCGTCCCCCGGACATCCGATCGCTCTTCTTGGCGAAGACGGCGAGGAACACGTCGAGCACGGGGATCCCCCACGCCAGCGCCACCCCCATGTCGCGGTAGTAGGGCATGATCCAGTCGAGTTCGGGATCGAGCGGTCCGACGGATGCGACCTGGATGGCTTCGTGTCCTGAGGACCCGACGACGAACGGTGCACGACCTTGCCGGTTCAGGGCGAACATCCGGTCGTCCATCTTGCGAGCCAACAGCATCGTCCGGTACAGCTCGATGGCCTGCGCGTCTGTCATCCCGAGATCCCGGTGATCCAGCTCGCGCTTCGCCCATTTCATTTGCGACGACTCTCTTTCGATCCGCTGTTGTTCACTGTATCCGCACTCGAACACCTTCGACGGTGGTTGGGTAGGGTCGAAAGCGTGATCAGAACGGCCAACCTCCGTGTCTATCTCGAAGAGGCTGCGGTCGCCGTGCGGGGTCTGCCCGAGGCCCCCACTCAGCTCGGGTCGCCGATGTCCGTGGGGGTGGCGTTGACCATGGAGCGGTCGGGTGATGACGCCTACACCACCGAGTGGCGCGGCAACGTGTATCGGTGCCCGCGCACGCCCATGGTCCGGATGCTCGAGGGGCTGCTGGCGCTTCGAGCTGCCAGCTCACAGTTGGGTCCTCCGCTGTTCCCTCAGTCGACCGTCGACGATGCACGCGATCGGCTTCAGCTGCTGAAGCAGAGCGAGACCGGAGTTGCCCACATCCTCACATCTGCTTGGCACGTCCCCATGCGGTGGTTCGTGCCGTTCGCCCCCGACCAACGCGAGCTGGTCGATTGGCCCGAGACGAGCATTCGCTATCGCCAGCTCGTGGGCGAGGGTCTCGGACGTCTCGACGATGCGATCGAGATACTCGAGGGCTCTGAGATCCCGCCCGCCATCGCGGCCGAGGTGCAGGAGCTGCGGTCGTGGCTCGGTGATTTCCCCCCGTCTGCCATGCTGGAACTCGACTACGGCTCGGTTGCCCGATTCTTCGTCGAGACCGAGCTGGTGCTGGACGAATCCGTCGCCGACCTGTGGGGCTCGCTCGACGCCCTGTCCGCCTGCGATTGGAAGGCGGCCGGTGACCGCTACGGCGCCCTCGTCGAACGCTGGGCCCTCCCCATGGCCATCGCCTACTCGAATTGAATGCCGTCCGACCTTCGGACAGAAGCATGGTCGGCCAGGGGATTCACGACTCCGAAACAGACGCGGGTCGGCCGGGCTGCCGCCGCGTGATGCGGTCGACTTTCAGCTCTCAGGCTCCCCGTTGGGGGACAGCTAGGCGAACGCGTTGAGGCCGGTGATGGAGTTGCCGAGGATGAGGGTGTGGATCTCGTTGGTGCCCTCGTAGGTGGAGACGGTCTCGAGGTTGGCCATGTGGCGGAACACCGGGTACTCGAGCGTGATGCCGTTGCCACCAAGGATCGAGCGGGCGGTCCGGGCGGTTTCCAGGGCGTTGCGGACGTTGTCCATCTTCCCGAAGCTGATCTGCTCGGGCGTGAGCGCCCCGGCGTCCTTCATCCGACCCAGATGTAGAGCCACGAGCATTCCCCGGTTGACTGCAACCATCATGTCCACGAGTTTCCGCTGGGTCAGCTGGAAGCCGGCGATCGGACGATCGAACTGGGTGCGCTCGCCGGCGTAGGTCAACGCCGCCTCGTAGCAGGCGCGTCCCGCCCCGATGGCGCCGAACAGGATCCCGAAGCGCGCTTCGTTGAGACACGAAAGCGGGCCGCGCATCGAAGAGACATCGGGCAGCGCGAAGTCCTCGGGGATCCGCACGTCGGAGAACGCCAACTCCGCCGTCACCGATGCCCGGAGACTGGCCTTGTGCTCGATCGCCTGGGACTCGAACCCCTTCGAGTCGGTTGGGACGATGAACCCGCGGATGCCCTCATCGGTCCGGGCCCACACGAGGGCGATGTCGGCGATGGTGCCGTTGGTGATCCACATCTTGGACCCGTTGAGAATCCAGTCCGATCCGGCGCGTCTGGCGTTGGTGCGCATCGACGACGGGTCGGATCCAGAGTCGGCCTCCGTCAGCCCGAAGCACCCGATCACCTCTCCGGCGGCCATCTGTGGCAGCCAGGTCTGCTTCTGCTCTTCGGAACCGAACTTCCAGATCGGGAACATCGACAGCGAGCCCTGTACCGACATGAAGCTGCGGACGCCCGAGTCGCCGTACTCGAGTTCGGTACAGGCCAGCCCGTAGGCGACGTTGGATGTCCCTGCGCAGCCGTAACCCTCGAGATGCATCCCGAACAGCCCCATCGCCGCCATCTCCTTGGCGACCTCACGTGGGAAGACGCCGTCCTCCCACCATTCGCCGATATCGGGCAGGATGCGGTCGGCGACGAACTGGCGGACCGTGTTCCGGAGCATGATCTCCTCTTCGTCGAGCAGCGAGTCGACTGCGAGAAAGTCGGTGGGCGAGGGACGGACGAAGCTCAGCTCGGACATACGGTCATTCTCGCACACCCGCCGTCACGCCAGCGAACCCAGGGTTGCTCACCGGGATTATTCCGGATTTGAGTGCGAGGTTCGCCTATTCATCGGGTGCCGATCACACCGAACAACGCACCCGGCCATTGCAGCTGGGTCACCTCTCCCGTTTCGATGTCCAGGATCGCGATCACCGATCGCGGTCGGGAAACCGGATCTGGCTGGGGGACGGCGACGAAGCGGTCCCCATCCAGCCAGCTCATGGCACCGGGCTTGGCCAAGTCGGTGCCGGCGCGGGAAGTGAACGTGAGCGTGGTCGGATCGATGTCGAGGACCTCGACCCTGGTCGACGTCGCCGTTCCGCAGAGTACTGCGAGACGGAGGGACGGCGCTCGCCTCGAGTCAGATCGGGCGAACCTGGCATCACTGCATGGTCCGTCGCCTGCAGGAATCGGAGCGCTGGGTACGAGGTCGCGGTCAACGAGCGTCAACGATTCATCGACCCAGACCACCGCCCATCCGTCCGTGGCGGCCACGAATTCGGCACCGGCCAACCTGGCGGCCTCGCTCCCGTCTGGTTGGAGGGAGATGATCGATCCACCCGATGTGATGGTGAGACGGTCGCGTTCGAGCCATACAACGCGTGCGTCGTCGGGAACGGGAATCGCAAAGGGCTGGAAGACAATATCGCGCCCCATGGTCTGTTCAAATGCAATCGTCCCCGCTGCGGTCCGTTCGGTCCAAACGATTCGACCCGGCTGGTCTGCCGACCACACGGCGCTGCCGACGTCTGTTGCGACCGCCTCCTGGTATGCGGAGTTGCCGATGTGGAGGTTGCTCGAATCACCGTATCGTTGACTCACCAATGCCGCGATCCACTGACCGGAAGTATCGGCGATCGCCCGTCCGAACGGCACATCGATCGTTCTTGGCTCGATTGCGTTGATGAACCACTGCTGGATGACGGCCTGGCCGCTCGGCGTGAATCCGAATGCGACCAGATCTGAGGTGAGGCCCGGCACTCGCTCGGCCAGGGTGGGTGGAGGTCGGACGGTCGCCGGTGTGGCTACGACGACGGGCGGTGCCTCGAGTGACGTGTCTTCCTGTGCGACCGTCGTTTCGGTCGTTGCTTCGCGGGGGGTCAGCAGAGACACGGCAGCGGCGCCGACCAACACCCCGATGGCGCCGGCCGCGAGGAGCGTCCACCCCGAGTCACGGCGCCGCCAAGTGTCTGGCGATCTCCCCGCCTGCTCCGCCCCGGTGACCTCGATCTGCCGTTCCATGGTCGCCATTATCCCGAATCCGGCGATATCGACGCCTTCGATTGCGAACTTCGCGCTGAGATCCGGAATAATCCCGGTGAGTAACCCTGGGTTGAGGGAGAGGCCGGGCCCTGCGCTAGCTTGGCCCCGATGGAAGTGCCGGCCGTCTCCTACGACGGGTTGACCAAGCGGTTCGCAGACACGCTCGCAGTGGACGATGTCACCATCGATATCCCACTGGGGTCGTTCTTCGGGATCGTCGGCCCGAACGGCGCCGGCAAGACCACGATGCTGCGAATGACGACCGGGCTCCTCCGCCCCGACGCCGGCACCGTGAGTATCGCCGGTCATGACGTGTGGGAGGATCCCGCCACGGCCAAGACCCGGTTCGGTGTAGTGCCCGACAACCCAAGCATGTTCGAGCGACTCACCGGGCGCGAGCTCATCGAGTTCAACGGGATGATGCGCGGCATGGACACCGATGTGATCGCCCAGCGGCGCGAGTCGCTCCTGCGCCTGCTCGACCTCACAGAGGCCGGTGACACGATCGTGGCCGACTACAGCCTCGGGATGACCAAGAAGATCGCCATTGCCTGTGCATTGCTCCACAATCCGTCGGTCCTGTTCCTCGACGAGCCGTTCGCCGGGGTCGACCCTGTTGCCCGGCAGACGCTCGAGCAGATCTTGCGCCGCCACATCAACGGTGGTGGCACGGTCGTGTTCTCCGACCACGCCATGGACGTCGTTGAGCGGCTCTGTGATCGGATCATGGTGATCGACCACGGAACGGTGCTTACAACCGGGTCGACCGAAGAGATCACCGGCGGGCGCCGCCTCCAAGACGTCTTCGTCGAGATGGTCGGCGCCCAGATCACCGAGGAAGGGGACCTCGAGTGGCTCGGGTCTTCGCCCGGCTGAAGCTGCGGCTGATCGCCAACCGGCTGCGGCGGTCGAGTGTCATCCAGGCGTTCGGGTTCCTGGTTTCCTGGCTGCTGGCGATCGCCGTCGGGATCGGCCTCGGCTACGCATACGGCGCGCTGCTTCTTGCAGTCGAGAACGATCTCGCCATCTCGGGGACGGTCTTCACGCTCACCGGCCTCGCCTGGCTGCTGCTTCCCGTCATCGCAGCAACGCTCGACGACACGATCGAGGCGCGTCAGTTCGAGTTGCTGCCGTTCACGAGCCGCCAACTCGCATACGGACTGACCGTGGCGGCTTTCGTCGGGCCGGGAGCCTCGATGACGATTCTGATGCTGGCGATCGGAATCGGTGTGGGGTACGGCTTCGGGTTCGTGTGGTTGCTGCAGTTGGCGGCAGCCCTGTCCGGGCTGGCATTCATGATCGTGGCGAGCCGATGGATCACCACCCTCCTCACCGATCTGCTCCGCAGCCGGCGCACCCAGGAGATCGCAGCCCTCACGATCGTCGGGCTGCTCACACTCCCGGGTGTGGCAGCCTCGCTGCTGGTGGCGGAGACGGCCGAGAACGGAGGGCCGGGCGGTTTCGATATCGAGGCGATCGTCGACGCGATGGAGCCGCTCGCTTGGACTCCGCCGGGAGTCTTCGGTCTCCTCGTGGACGCGTTCGAACGCAATGCCTGGGGTCAGATCGCCGCCGGCATGGCCTACGGCGCAATGGGGTTGGTTGTGGCCGGTTTGTTGTTTGCCCGGTCGGTCGATCGACTCCAGACGAGGGCCGCGGTCAATCGGCGGTCCCGTCGTCGGAGGGGCGGTATCACTGCGCTCTACCCGAAGCGATATCCATTGCCACGGACCCCGGTCGGCTCCGTGGCGGCGAAGGAGTTGAAGTATCTGCTGCGAGATTCGCGTGTGAAGGCACAACTCATCGGCGGCGCGGTCGCGACGGTCGTCTTGGTCGCCACCGGCGGTGCCGCGCTCCGCGACACCCCATACGCACCCTTTGCCGCGGCATTCATCGGGTTTCTCGTGACCGCATCGGTGATCCCGAACCAGTTCGGCTTCGACGGCGGCTCGTTCTGGGCGTATCAGAGTTCTTCGATCCGGCTGATCGACGTCCTGGCCGGCAAGAACCTCGGTTGGGCGGCTATCACGCTTCCGCTCGTAGTCCTTGCCGCGGTGGCGGCGGCCGTGCTCTCCGGTGACGCCAGGTATCTGCTCGCAGGTGTGCTCGCCGGCGTCTCGGTCACCGCGATGTTCACGGCCGGCGGCAACCTCACGTCCATTCTGGGCGCCTATCCGCTTCCCGAGTCCAATCTGTTCGGTTCACGCAACGTCTCGGGCACGGCGTTGATCTTCTCGTTCCTCGGCCTCGGCTTGTCGGGCTTGCTGATCATTCCGATCGCGCTGCTCATCGGTCTCCCGGCGTTCCTCAGCGGACCTGCCCTGGCCACGCTCGGTGCGGTGGCGGCGACCGTCTACGGGGTCGGCGGGTATGCGTTGTCGATGCGTTGGATCCAGCGCCTTCTCGAGGCCCGTGCGCTTTGGCTGCTCGACACGATCGACAAGGAACGCTGAGACCGACGGAGGTGGGTACCGGTCACCGACTAGGTGTCCGCTTCTGGACGACTGGCTGCAAGGACAGCCTCGAGGGGGTGAGGCAACGTGTCGAGCCCGATCGTGAGTGTGAGAAGTTGGGCGTATCGCAGGTTGCGGCGCGCACCGGCGCGGAGCCATCGGTGGAATTGCTCGTCGAATGCACCACCACGCCAGGCCGGCTGGCGCTGAAGGGTGCGGAACGAGGTGAGGTCGCCTTGGGAAGCGAGAACACGCTCGATCTCTTCTCGACCGGACGCCCGAATCAACTCGTGCTCGAGGTCATCGATGCATACGAAGAAGCCGAGCTCTGCGAGATCGGCTCGACTCTGCGGTGAGCCCATCCCAGCCATCTCGAGACTGTGTCGGAACAGCGGCTCCTCGGCTGCGTCGCACAGCCCGGCGATCGGCAGACGCCTTCCTCGCGGACCGAATCTGTCGAGATGGCGCGGGAGCTCATGGGCGCCTCCCATCGGCACCACGACAACACGCTCCTTCTCTAGATCCCTTCCAAGGCGGGGCGCGACGGTCTCGAGTGCGATCTGGTCGCTGATTCCTTCGACCAACACCACTGCCCGGGCAGTTCTCGCTCGCTCGAGGGCAGCTGCGGTGGCATGGACCGGGGCTCCCGGGCCACTGAAGAAGCCGTGGGGAGCCTCGCGGGCCAATCGGCGTTGGTTGTCTCTGTTCATGACATGGAGGTTGGCACGAAGAGGCGTGAGCCGTCGGCAAGTATCAGGCGATGTGATCCCGGGTTCTCAGAGAGCGTCGATGACCCGACTGAAACGGCGAACCTGTTCCACTCCGTCGAGGCCGATCAGCGACACGTACGCCCGTCCGATCCCTTGGTCTCGCAGTACGTGGAAGCGTCGGACGTGATCGTCGATGACTCCCGCCGATGTTCGGCGCCTGAAGTCTGACGCGCTGATCGAACCCCGGTGCCGTTCGATCAGGTCCGCCAGCTGATCACGGTCGTCGGCGACCATCGTGACGTCCAATACCGTCAGAAGGAGCTCGGAGAGGGGTCGGCCCACGGTATTGCAATGATCGGCCATGACATCGAGCTTGTGGCTGAGTGTCGGGCCGCTGAAGAGGTTGCAGCCGTCGGCGTGCTCGGCGACGATTCGCAGGGTGCGCAGCTCGCCGCCGCCTCCGACGATGATCGGGATCGAGCCGTGTACCGGTCGCGGATACATCGACGTATCGGCGATTCGGATGGTGGATCCGCTCCACGGTTTGCCACCCGCCGCCCAGAAGGCCCGAAGGGCGCCGATCGTGTCCTCCAGCAGATCGAGCCGCTCGGCGTCGGTCGGGAATGAGATGCCGCGCTCGGTCTGCTCCTTGGCGAACCATCCTGCGCCGAGCCCGCAGTCCACCCGACCACCGGAGACGTAGTCCAACGTCGAGAGCATCTTGGCGAGAACCGCTATCGGCCGAAGGGTCACGTTGGTCACAAGCACTCCGAGCCTGAGGTGCTCTGTGGCGGCGGCCGCGTTGGCCAGCAGCACGTAGGGGTCCAGCATGTCGTCCCAAGCACGTCCGACCTGGGGGATCTGGATCAGGTGATCCATGACCGACACTCCGGAGAAACCTGCTTCCTCGGCGGCACGTGCGACGTCGGCGAGTTGATCCGGCGACTCCATCCAGTCGAAGGACGAGATGTGGAGATGGAAATCGAGCCCGCTCGGCTCCCCGGCGGGCGCCGTCGCAGGCGTCGGTTCGGTTGTTGCGACATGTCCTGCGACGATCTGGATCGGCGTGGCCCGAACCACCTCCCAGTCCGACTCGTCTATCTCCTGGCTCAGGGCGCGGAATCGCTTGAACTGGCCGCTCAGCACCTTGGCAGGAACGGTGCGGTCCCTTTTCCGGTTGCGTTCCCGGCACACTTGGTCGGGAGTGTCGAACAGCACGGCGACTCGAGGGAGCCCGGCGTCGTCGGCCAGGCGGCCGAGGCGATCGCGCAGCTCGTCGTCGAAGCCGAGGGTGTCGATCACGGTGAGGAGCCCGGCGGAGATCCGCGCGGTAGCGATTCGCTCCAGCACGTCGAATGCGGCTTCGCTGGCGGCGAGATCGTTGGGGCCAGAGCCGACGACTGCTCGGAGGTGGTCGGAGGAGACGATTTCGACATCACGGAAATGCTCATCGGCCCATGTGGACTTCCCGGCCCCGGAAGGGCCGATGAGCCACACGAGCGACGGATCGGGGACGATGCTCACAACCCGGACGGTAGGGCGCAACAACGCGAGAGAAGCCCCCGGATGAGGAGGGCTTCTCTCGGTGGTCAGAGACGGCGTCGATCCGTCGACCTCCGCTTTTTCAGAGCGGCGCTCTACCGACTGAGCTATCTGACCAAACACCTCACCACACGTGTGCAGAGAGGTGGCGGGGACGACGGGATTTGAACCCGCGACCTCCGGCTTGACAGGCCGGCGTGAACTCCAGGCTTCACCACGCCCCCAGGGGGTCATGATCCGCGAGCGGACCAGGCATCGGCAGTATAGGGACCTCACCAGACCCGACAACTCGGCGATCGCCGGCGACACCGGCGTCGTTCTCCTGCCGGTCCTCCGAGCACACCAGAGCCTATGGTCGTTGCCCCACGTCGTCCAGGCTCGGATCCCGCAAGAGCAGGAGAGCGCAGCAGGTTTCCCGTCGGCGTAGGGGTCTCGGAACGGCTTGGGAGAGAGCGAACCTCGCCTCCTTCAGCCTCGAGAGATTCGAGGCTTCTCTTGCGGCCAGTGCCGGGGTTCGAGCTCGGAGACCCTGGTGACGCTGCGGTGGGAGGCGAGCAACTCCGAGAGCATGCGCTTCTTCTCGTCGGCACAGGCGACCACGAGGATCGCCTCGCCTTCTCCCCGACGCTTGAAGTCCACCTGCTCTGCGTCGGGGTCGATCCGACGGATGAACTTCAAGAGGCTCTCGAGTTTGTTGGTCTCGCCGATGTGAACCTCGAGCCGGCTCTTCACCTTCACCTTCCGCCGGGCGATCGACCGGTCCACTTCGCTCAAGCCGTACAGGGTCCCGAGGGTCACGACCGTTCCGAGTGACGCCAGCCAGTAGCTGCCCGACCCTGCGGCCATCCCGATCGACGCGGCGACCCACAGTCCGGCGGCAGTCGTCAGCCCGCTCACGAGCGCACCCTGTCGGAAGATGGCTCCAGCACCCAGGAACCCGACCCCGGTCACGATCTGCGCAGCGATCCTGGCCTCGTCCGGTCCATCGAACGAGATGATCGAGGCGAGCGAGAAGATTGCAGCGCCGACACCCACGAGCGTATGGGTGCGCAGGCCTGCCGACTTGCGAGCAGTTTCGCGTTCGTATCCGATCAGCCCGCTGCAGGTCGCCGCGAGTACCAGCCGACCAAGCATCACGAGTGGGTCCACGGTCCGTCTCCTCCGTTTCGCGGGCATCGCTCACGGTATCGATCCCCGCCACGGCGTGTCGGTCGATATGGCCTCCGGGTTCTCAGGCTTCTTTCAGGTTGGCCTCACATCATTCGAATGCCGGTGACCGAATCTGTTGATGCAGGCCAAGACAAGCGAAACAACAAAGGAGGCCAGCAATGCGCAAGACAGTCGCAGCCCTCACGGCGGGGGCACTCATCGCAGGCGGAGCCATGGTGGCAACCGCCCAGACCGACGACGCAGAGACCACCGACAGCCTGACCCAGGTCGTCGAAATGAAGCGTGGAGAGCGTATCAGTTCATTCTTCAGCGACATGGTGGGCCAGGGGGTCATCTCCCAGGATCAGGCCGACACGATGCTCGCCGAGCTCGAGTCCCGGCACGAGGCCAAGGTCGCCGAGCGGGAGGAGCGCCGTGAGGCCTTCCAGGCGGCATGGGACGACGAGGTTCTCACCCTCGAAGAGCTCGAGGAGCTCGGCGCCGAGCGGATTCTCGACGGAGAGGGTCCGTTTGCCGAGGCGCTCGAAGACGGTGAGATCACCCGCGACGAGTTCGAGGCGATCCGTTCCGAGCTCGGCCCCCGGCACCGTCGCGGCCCCGGCCGTGGTTTGGGGTTCGGCGGCCCGGGTAACGACGCTTCATAGACCTCCCTGTGGAACGGGCGGACTTCACGGTCCGCCCGTTCTACGCGTCCAGCCTGAATCCGACCTCGGCTCCACCATCGACCGGATTCCGAGCGAAGACCTCTCCGCCGTGGGACTCGACGATGTGCCGAACGATGGACAGGCCGAGTCCCGAGCCGGGTTTCGTCCTCGCTGCGTCGCTCCGGTGGAAGCGTTCGAAAACGAGGAGTAGATCCTCATCGGGAATCCCTGGTCCGTGATCCCGGACCGCAATCGTCATGCCGTCCACATGGACTTCGATCGGATGACCGGGTTCGTTCCATGCGATTGCGTTCGAGACCAGATTGGACACCGCCCGCTCCATCTGCGAGACCCGGACCAACACCTCCACGCCCTCACCGTCGATCACTATCGGGTCGCCGGTCCGACTCTTGAACCGTCGCACCACCGTCTCGGCGAGCGCTCGCAGTCCGATCGGCTGTCGTTCCTCCCCGGTCGAGGATGCATCGGTCGAGAGATCGACCAGCTCCGTCGCCAGATTCGTGAGCTCGATCGACTCGCTGACGGCGGCATCGATCAGCTCCTGTGACTGTTCGTTCGTGAGCTCGCTGCGGCGACGCTGCAGCGTCTCGAGATTCGTCCTCAATGCAGTGAGCGGCGTGCGGAACTCGTGGCCCGCATCGGCGATCAGACGCTGCTGTTGGGCGCGGCTGGTTCGCAACGCATCGATCATCGAAGAGAAGGCTGTTGCCAGACGGCCGATCTCGTCCGTTCGATTCGTCGTCACGGTGGCCGTGAGGTCCTCCGTCGAGGCGATGCGCTCGGCCTGATCGGTCAGTTCCTCCAACGGATCGAGCGCCCGCCGGGCCAGAGACCAACCCATCGATCCGGCGGCGAGGATGAGCACGGTCGCGATCGAGATCGATCGGCCGACCAAAGCACCGATGCTGTCCTCGATTCCTTCGATGCTGACAGCGATCTGGACCGCTCCGAGATTCCGCTCACCGCGGGGATCGCTGATTCCGGCCACGACCATGCGGAACCTCTCTCCATCGATCGTCACCGTCTCGAACAGGCGGTCCGTGGTGGAACGGGATGCGAGGTCGACGGCAGCGTCCGTGATCGGCAGCTCGTCGCCCGTGGTGTCGACGACCACGACACCCCCGGGGCCGAGCACTCGATAGAGCGCATCGAGGTTGACCGGTGCGCGTCGCCGACCGCGCGGCTCGAACGGCGTGACCGGCCGAACGAAGTCACCTTCGGCGGTCAACGCCAAGCGCTGTTCCAGGTCGGCGTCGACCTGGGCTCGCAGGGCTCGGGCGGTGAGGATGGTGGATGCTGCCAGGACCAGCAGCGCGATCGCTGCAGTGGCGATGCCGAGAGTGAGTGCCCAGCGCCAGCGAAGGGTCACTTCGCCCTCGCCACATATCCGACGCCGCGCACCGTGTGGATCAGTCGCGGCTCACCTTCGGCCTCGGTCTTGCGGCGGAGGTACCCGATGTACACCTCGATCGAGTTCGAGCTGGTGGCGAAGTCGAGCCCCCAGATCCGATCGAGGATCAGATCGCGTTCCAGCACGATGTCTTCGTTGAAGACGAGCAATTCCAGCAGGTCGAACTCGGTGCGGGTGAGGTGGATCTCTCGTTCCCCGCGGAATGCCCGCCGGGCGCGGGGCTCGACGACGAGGTCGCGCAGTTTCATGACCTCCTCGGCTGCAGAGATGCCGCTCCGGCGGAGCAAGGCCCGGATCCGCGCCAGCAGCTCGTCCAGCGCGAAAGGCTTCGGGAGATAGTCGTCGGCGCCGGCGTCGAGGCCGGCCACGCGGTCGGTCACTTCGTGTCGCGCCGTCAACATGAGAATGGGTGTCGAGTCGCCGCCGGCCCGGATCGCCCGTGCCACTTCGAGACCGGACAGCTCCGGCATCATCACATCGAGTAGCACGGCGTCGAACTGCTCGCCGGTGAGCATGTCGAGAGCGGCACGCCCGTCAGCTGCAGCCTCGACTTCGTATCCCTCGAAGCCGAGCGCCCGGCTGACCGACAGCCGGATATTCTCGTCGTCATCGACGACCAGCAGGCGTCCGTGGGTGTCCATTTCGTGCGAGGCTATCGAACACCTCTCCCCGCCAGCAGCCACTGCACGGTTCTCAGCGGATTCTCAGATTCCGAGGAACCGCTCGACCCACTCGTCGGCGGGCCTGGTACACAGCTGTTCCCACGTTCCCACCTGGACGATCCGGCCGCTGCGCATCAATGCGATCCGATCTGCGATGGACCGCGCCTCGTCGTGATCGTGCGTCACGTAGATGGCAGGCGTAGCGGTCTCGTCGAGCAACTGGCCGATGTCGGACATCAGCCGATCCCTGATCAGGCGGTCGAGCGATCCCAGTGGCTCATCGAGCATGACCAGCCGGGGGCCTGGAGCGAGTGTTCGCGCCAACGCAACTCGCTGTTTCTCCCCTCCGGAGAGCCCGTCGATCCTCCGATCGGTGAAGCCCTCCATGCCGACCCAGTCCAATGCCTCGTCTACGCGGCGGCGGCACTCTTCTGAATCCACCCCTTGCATCTCCAACCCGAAGGCGACGTTCTGACCGACCGTCCGGTGTGGGAACAGCGCGAAGCTCTGAAACATCAGACCGAAATCCCGCAGGTGCACGGGAGTCTCGGTGATGTCGTCTCCGTCCCAGTGGACCGTCCCCCGGTCGGGTCGTTCCAGCCCTGCGACCACCCGCAGGAGGGTCGATTTCCCGCAGCCCGAAGGGCCGAGGATGGCGACCGTCTCATCTGCGACCTCCAGCGAGGCGTCGTCGACCGCAACTGCTGCGCCGAAGCGTTTCGTGACTCTGCGCACCGACAGCATCAGAACTCTCCGAGCTCGCCGGCTCTCAACCGGTCGATCGAGAGGATCAGCGCAGTCGTGAGCAGCATCAGGATGACCGACAATGCCATTGCTCCGGTGAAGGTGACGGCACCTGGGCGACCCAGCAGCCGGAAGATCAGCGTCGGGATGGTCACGCTGTTTGGTCGAACGATGAACGACGTCGCTCCGAACTCTCCCAACGAGACGGCTGCGGCGAAGCCTGCCCCGACCATGGCGGCTCGTGCGACGATCGCGAGATCGACGTGGCGGAACACCTGTCGCGGCGAGGCTCCGAGCACTGCTGCCGCTTCCCTCAGGTCGGCCCTGATCGCTCGCAGCGTGGGCAGTGTCGCTCGGACGACGAATGGGACCGCCACCAACGCATGCGCCAGCGGAACCAACAGCACCGAGCCCCTCAGATCGACGGGCTCGTCGAGCGCAACCAAGAAGCCGAAGCCGATCGTGACCGCCGAGGTGCCGAGGGGGAGCATCAGGACGGTGTCGAAGCTGGAAGCCACGACCGTCGATCCCCGGGAGATCAGCGATGCCGCCGCCATCCCGACCACGGTGGCAATGAGCGCGCCCACCACTGCGAAGAAGAGAGAGTTGGTGATCGCCTCCCCTGGGGTGATGGCGAGCCGGCCTGGATCGACCAGGAACTCCCAACCGGCGAGGCCGCCGCGAAACGAGCGGCCGACGAGCACCACTAGAGGCGCAGCGAGGAGTCCAAGCGTTCCGAAGACCACCGACCAAAGGATTGCGCGCTCGGTGTCTGATCGCGCCGGACGTAACACGCGTGCTTCCGCTGCGAGCTCCAAGCCGACGCTCCGGGTTCGCTGGTAGCGACCGTATGCCCAGAGAATGCCCACGACCCCGACCAGTTGGAGGATTGCGAGCGCGCCGGCGGCCCCGAGGTCGAGGAAGGTGGTTGCCTCCTGATAGATCTGCACCTCGATCGTGCGATAGGTCAATCCGCCAAGAATGAGCACGACGCCGAACGACGTGAACGTGAACAGGAAGACGATGGACAGCGCCGCCGCGATCGATGGGCCGAGGATGGGCAGCGTGGTCCGGACGAACGCGGTGAGGGGTGATGCACCAAGCGAACGGGCCGCCTCGACCACTCCCCGGTCCAGTCGCGACCACACACCTCCAACCGTCCGCACCACCACGGCGACGTTGAAGAAGACGTGTGCGGCCAGAATCCCCCAGATGCTGTTCGAGAGTCCCAGCGCCACGAACGCCGATCCCACCACCACGGTCGGCAGCACGAACGGGACGGTCACCATCGCCCTGATCAGTGAGCGACCCGGGAAAGAGAAGTGCGATAGCACGGCGGTCAGGGGCATCGCCACCACGAAGGTGAGGAGTGTCGAGACCGCCGCCTGCCACAGCGTGAACCAGACGACCGACCGGGTCGATGCCGAGGTCAGCACGTCGCCGAAACCCTCGCCGACCGACATCATCAGGATCCGTGCGACGGGGTATACGAAGAGGTATCCGATGAACCCGACGGGAACGATCGCCAATGCGACCCTTCCCGCTCTCGTGCTCACGACCCGAGCACGAGCTCGGACCACTCTTCGATCCAGCGCTCGCGATTCTCCTCGACGAGCGCAGGGTCCAGCGAGATCGGCGAGGCGGGGACCAGCGTGTAGTCGATGAACTCCTGGGGGAGGTCGACGGTCTCGTTCGCCGGAAACACGAACCAGGTGAGCGGAATCAGCTCCTGGAAGGAGGGGCTGAGCATGAAGTCGATGAGGAGGCCGGCTGCGTCGGGGTGGTCGGAGCCTGAGAGGATCCCGGCGAACTCGATCTGCCGATAGCAGGTCTCGTCCACCACGCCGGTCGGAGCCTCATCGACCGGAGGATCGGCGAAGATCACCTCGGCGGGCGGCGACGACGCATAGGACACCACCAGCGGATCGTCACCGCCCCAGTGGCTGAACTCCTGGTAGTAGGCGGTATCCCAATCGGAGACGATGTTCACCCCGTTGTCCACCAGCGTCGTCCAATACTCCTGCCAGCCATCCTCTCCGAAGGTGGCGATCGTTGCGAACAGAAACGCCAGGCCCGGAGAGGACGTGGCCGGGCTCTCCACGACGAGATCGGATGCGTACTCCGGCTGGGCGAGTTGCTCGATGTTCAGCGGCGGGACCGTGTCGGTGTAGGCGGCGACGTCGTAGTTGATGCACACATCGCCGAAGTCGATCGGTGTGACCCGGAACTCGGGATCGAGTTCGAGGCGGTCCGGCACATCGGTCAGCAGGGACGACTCGTACGGCTCGAAGATGTCCTCCCCGAGCGCCCTGCTCAGGAAGCTGTCGTCGACGCCGAAGAGGACGTCGGCGACCGGGTTGTCCTTCGTGAGGATCGCCTGGTTGGTCATCGACCCGGCATCGCCGGCAGGCAACACCTCGACCTCTATCCCCGTGTCGGCCGTGAACGCTGCAAAGGTCTCTTCGGTGACACCTCCGGCGAAAGAGTCGTGGGAGATGATCGTCAAGGTCTCGGGCAGATCCGTGCCTACCGTGGTCGGCGTCGTCGGTTCGCTTGTCGGGGCCGCGGCCTCGATGGTCGTCGTCGTTCCCTGGTCGGTCGTGTCGCCGCAAGCGGCCAACAGCATCCCGACTGCCAGGATCAGCGCGGTGGTGCGCATGGGATTCCTCCTCATTCCTCGTCAGTCGGGAGCGGGGGGATCGGCTGAGTACTCCCTGTCTCGGCATTACCCGTGTCAGGTCCGTACGGTCGGAGCTCCTCAGCTCCCTCTCAGCCCGGTCACACCGAGCTCCCGTGTTCGATCCGCAGGTTAGGGGGTGCCTGGGACTACTGCGCCATCGTGTTGAGCGGGCCGTTGGCCGCCGGCTATAGGCTCTGGGCATGGCAGGCCCCCACCTCGACCGTCCGTTCGACATCGTCGTGTTCGGCGCGACAAGCTTCGCAGGGCAGATCCTGTGTCGTCACATGGTCGATCGCCACGGAACAGATCGGGAAGTCCGATGGGGGATCGCCGGCCGCAACCCAGAGAAGCTCGAGCGGGTCGCCGAGGAGACGGGCGCCGACGTCGAGCAGATCATCGCCGAGGCGGCGAGCGAAGACGACATGGCGCGGCTCGCCGAATCCGCCCGCCTCGTGGTGTCGACCGTCGGGCCCTATGCGATGTACGGGTCGGAGCTGGTGTCGGCGGTCGCCGGCGCAGGCACCGACTATTGCGATCTCACCGGAGAGCCCCATTGGATGCAGCGAATGATCGACGCCCATTCGGTGGAGGCCGAGGCGAGCGGTGCTCGGATCGTGCACGCTTGTGGTGTCGATTCCATCCCCTCCGACCTCGGGGTGCTGTTCACCCAGCAGAAGGCGATCGAGGCGTTCGGCACACCCTGCAGCCGGATCAAGATGCGCGTCAAGGCCTTCAAAGGGGGATTCAGCGGCGGCACCGTCGGGACGATGATGAACACCATGGACGAGCTGTCGTCCGATCCTGGGCTGAGGAAGGTCCTCGGGAACCCTTACGCCATCACTCCGGAGGGGCAGCGCACCGGGGTCCGTCAACCCAATGTGACGACCCCGGTCAAAGACGAGGCGACCGGTCACTGGCTCGCGCCGTTCGTCATGGCTGCGGTCAACACCCGAGTGGTGCACCGGACGAACGCACTTCTCGGACACCCCTGGGGAGGAGACTTCCTCTACGACGAGGCGTCGATGATGGGAACCGGACCGGGTGGCCTCGCTCGCGCCTCGGCGATGTCTGCGAGTCTCGCCGGCTTCATCGGGGCCGCGGCGATCGGCCCGGCGCGCTCGCTCCTACATCGCGTGTTGCCTGACCCGGGGACCGGGCCGACGCCTGAAGAGCAGGAGAACGGTTACTTCGACTTTCGCTTCTTCGGGACGACCGAGGACGGGCGGTCGATCGCAACGAGAATCACCGGTGACCGTGATCCGGGGTATGGATCGTCTGCGAAGATGCTCGGGGAGGCGGCGTTCGCCCTGCTCGACCAGGAAGGAGTCGGCGGCGGTTTCTGGACGCCGGCCACGGCGCTCGGTGAGTCGTTCATCGCACCCCTCACCGAAAACGCCGGTCTGTCCTTCGAGGTGCTCGGCTGAGCGTCCGGGAGTCAAACAGCGGCGCTGAACACCAACACGACGTTGTGACCGCCGAACCCGAATGAGTTCGAAATGGCGACGGTCGGCTCCCAGCGACGCAGTTCGGTGACGATGTCGGTCAAACCGATCTCGGGATCTTGCGTGCTGAGCCCGATGTTCGGCGGCAGCTCGGCGCGGCTCATCGCGATCAGACAGGCAACGGCCTCGACGGCGCCACTGGCCCCGAGCGCGTGTCCGGTGGTTCCCTTGATCGAGGAGATCGGAGGGTGATCGTCACCGAAGATCCGCAGGATGACCTGTGACTCCGTGAGGTCATTGAGTGCGGTGCCCGTGCCGTGGGCGTTGATGTAGCCCACGTCGGCGGGAGCGATCCCGGCATCTTCGAGGGCGAGTCGCACGGCTCGTTCGGCGCCATCGCCGGCGGGGTGCGGAGCAGTCATGTGGTGGGCGTCCGCAGTGGCAGCCGAGCCGGAGATCTCTGCGATGATCGTGGCGCCACGAGCGATGGCGGCTTCCCGCTCTTCGAGCACGAGGATGCCGGCGCCCTCGCCGGCGACGAAGCCATCCCGGTCGACGTCGAACGGTCGGGCGACATCGGACGGGCTGAGCGCACGCATCGCCGAGAATCCGTCGATGGTCGGCCGCCGCAGCGCACCCTCTGCCCCGCCGGCGATCGCGCCATCTGCATATCCCCACGCGATCTGGCGGGCTGCGTCGACGATCGCCTGTCCGCCTGCAGCACAGGCGACGACCGGAGTGCTCGCCTGACCACCGAAGCCGTACTTGATGGAGACGGCGGCGGTGGCGGCGTTGCACATCATCATCGGGATCCAGATGGGCGACAGACGCGACTCGCCCTCGGCGTACGTGTTGAGGATGAGGTCTTCCAGTGCCTTCAGTCCTCCGACGCCGGTGGCGACGTTGACGGTCACGCGATTCGGGTCGAGGTGGCCGAGTCCGCCCGCCATTTCCAGGGCCTCATGCGTGGCGACGAGGCCGAACTGGGTGAAGCGGTCGTAGCGCCTGGCTTCCCGTTTCGGGATCCATGGTTCCGGATCCCAGTTCTGGACGTCATGAGGTCCCTGTCCGGGCACCAGTTGAAGTCCCTTCCAGAAGGACTCCTCTCCGATTCCGGCTGCTGACACGACGCCCAGCCCGGTGACGACGACTCTTCGCTGCTCCACGTCGACCATTCTGCACGTTTCTGGCGCACAATGTCCGATTCGAACCGGTTCTGTTCATACTCGCTGGCGACGATGAGAGTGCCAGCACCGATTCTCGATCTGCCGATCACGGGAGTGCGACTCGACGGGGACTCCCTTCGAGACGTGACTGCCCGCGGGCCGGTCCTTCTGGTCTTCCTGCGGCATTTCGGTTGACTGTTTCCCAAGGAGGTCGTATCCGACCTCCGCAGGGTCGCCGTGGGCGATCCGAGTTTCCCGAGTCCGATCTTCGTCTTCATGGGTACCCCCGACGAGGGCAAGGCGTTTCTCGATACCCACTGGCCGGGCGCCCAGGGCATCGCGGACCCCGACAAGACGCTTTACGAGGCGTTCTCGGTGCCGAGAGGAGGCTGGCGGGAGATGTTCGGTCTCGGATCGTGGCTCGCAGGCATCAGGGCAACGCTGAAGGGCAAGTGGATCGGGCGGCGTCACGGTGATCCGTGGACGTTGCCGCTGTTCGTCGTCCTCGACGGCAGCGCGATCTCCTGGCGGCACGTCGGAGCGCATGCAGGCGATCATCCATCGGTCGATTCGATCCCTCGTGGAGCGACTCCGTGACTGACGACTTCACGCTGGTGGCGGTGCACGGCAACGGAGGTGGCGGGTTCCGCTTCGAGCGGGCTCGTGAGCACATCGAGACCGGTATCCGGTTCGAGACGGTGACGCTCCCAGGATTCGGTGGGAGACCCGCCGATCCGTCGCTCGTGAGTCTCGGCGACTATGCCGAGCAGCTGTGGTCTGAGATCGCAGGGCTGCCCGGCCCGATCGTGGTGCTCGGGCACGGGATCGGTGGCTCCATCGCCCTCGACATGCTGCAACGTCACCCGGTCGATGGCCTGATCATCCATGCACCGGTAGGGACCCGCCTCGAGGAACGACTGTTCCCCAAGCTGATGAAGCCCGAGCCGATAC
>JAHEIN010000068.1 GCA_024639335.1 bacterium
TTCCATCGGGGGATCCTCACCAGAGCGCGCCGAAGCGCTCCTTCACCGCTCCGAGGCCGGCGGTCACCAGCTTCACATCGTTGGTCGGGCTGATCACGGTGCATCCCTTTTCGATCAGCAGGGAGGCGTACTCCGGGCTCGGGGTGACCGCGCCCCAGGCCTTGCCGTGCGTCCGGCACGCCGCGGCGACATCGTCGATCGCCTCCAGGCACCTGGGGTGCATCAGGTCACCGGTCACGCCCAGCGCTTGTCCCAAGTCGGACGGTCCCACGAACAGCATGTCCACCCCGTCGATGGCAGCAATGGCGTCGACCTCCTCAACCGCTCCTGCCGTCTCGATTTGAACCGCCACCATCGTCTGCTCGTTGGCCGCTGCAGCAAAGTCCGCCAGCGGTATCGAGCCGAAGCGACCATCGACGCCGAGCGGGTTGAGGCCGCGTCGACCCCGTGGAGAGAACTTGGACCAACTCACGAACTCCTCGGCGTGGTCGGCCGAGCGGATCTGGGCGGCCATCACGCCCATGGCTCCACTCTCGAAGCACTGGGTCACCGTCGCGTAGCTCGTGGGCGGGAGGCGGACGAAGGCCTCGAGGCCGTATGCCTTTCCCGCGGTCACCGCTTGTTCGATCTCGTGAACCGTCAGGCCTGCGTGCTCGACGTCGATCCAGAACCCGTCGAAATCACCTGACATGCCGAGATAGCGCACGACGTTCGGATGGAACATCCGGCTCACGGCAAAGGTGACGAGGCGTTCGCCGGCAACGAGCCGCTGTTTGAACGTGGTCTCTGTCATCGCTCGATTCTCCCCATCCGCCCGTGCATCGGGCTCGTCCGTCGGCTTGACTGGTGAGATCGAGCCGGTGACCGAGACTATCGCAACACCGCGAAGCATCGCACGGCACGCGGGGTGTTTGTGACCGAAGGAGCGAGAAATACGCGTGCCGAGCCGCGGCGGATCGGGTTGGCCGTCGTCGGGTCGGGCCGCATCGGATCCCTGCGCGCTCGCCTGGCGGCCGAGCACCCGGCCGTGGGGTTTCTGGCGGTGGCCGACCGAGATGGCGTTGCCGCACGCGAGCTCGCCGACGACATCAATGCCGACCTGTGGTCGGACGACAACACCGAGGCGATCACCCATCCCGACGTATCGGCCGTGATCGTCTCCACCAGCGAAGGTGAGCACGTCGAGGCCGTCCTCGGGGCGCTGGCGGCAGGCAAGTCTGTGCTCGTCGAAAAGCCGTTGGCACTCACGCTGCCGGACGCCGATCGCATCCTCGACGCCGGCGGCGACCTCCACGTGGGGTACAGCCGGAGGTTCCGCCGCCGCTACCACGTGGCCAAGGAGCAGATCGTCCAGGGCCGAATGGGCCGCCTGCTCGGTGCCGCCGCTCGCGTGTACAACTCCCGGTCGCAAGCTCTAGCGATGCTCGGCCGCAACCCGGACGCCACGCCGGTGGTGGACGCCCTGACCTACTACGTGGATCTCGTCAATTGGTTGTTCGAGGGTCGGAGCGTCGTCGAGGTTCGAGCCATCGGTAGTCGGGGCGTGCTGACGGAGGCGGGCTACGAGCGCGATGACATCACGTGGGCTCTGCTCACCTATGACGACGGCGCCGCCGTCAACCTCGGGGTTTCGTATGCGCTGCCCGAGAAGTATCCGGCACGTGGCCACGCCGCTCGGGTCGAGCTCATCGGGACTGATGGCGTGATGCTGCTCGACGACGATCACACCGATCAAGTGATGTACAGCAACGTCGGGGTGCCGCACGTCTACCTTCCAGGCGATGAGGTCAATGCCGTTTTCCTATCGAGCGGGACGCCGGGAGATTGGGCGCTGGGAGATTTCATCGGGCCCCTTGCCGCAGAGACGAGGGCGTGGCTCGACCACCTGGCGACCGGCCGACCCTGTCACCTGGCCACCGGCCCTGAGGCGCGCGCAACACTCGAGGTGACGCTGGCGATCGAACAGGCGGCGTCGTCGGGCGCGACGGTGACCCTCCCACTCGACGGGGCGCAATGAGGCCGGCCATCCTGTCCGTGGAGACCTTGCGATGAGCGCGCCAGAACCAGCGCCGTGAGGCCCGACCCACAATCGGACCGGCTCACCCGTCTACACCTCGACGAGGGGCCGGTCGATCGAGCGTTCCGTCTCGAGGGTGCGCATGTCGAAGCCCTTGACGATCAGCCAGATCGCCAGGACCATTTCGTTGACACCGATCGGCACGGTGAAGACCGCCTGCCACCAACCGAGCGCGTTCCCGAACATCTCCAGAATGGCGCTGGTCAGCAGGAGAATCCCCCCGATGAATCCCCAGATCGAGATCCAGGTCGGAACCACGCGCGACCTGTAGAGCAGCCAGTTGAGGATCAGCGCACTCACACTGAACACCGCCATCGGCCCGAACCAGTACGTCCACTCCCGTGCTGCCAAAAGGACTTCTGCAACCGGCTCGACACCTGCTGCGGTGCCGGCCGGCCCGAAACCTTTGCTCAACGTCAGCATCAGCGCGGCCGAGATGGTGCCGGCGGCGATCAGCACGCTTTCGAGCGTTCTCGTGCCCAGGTATCCGAGCGCCAGTCCCTCGTCTTGCTTCTTCAGAACGGGGAAGAACAACGCCGCCATCCCGAACACGGCGATCGCCAAGACCATCTCGAGAATCAGCCCGATGACCACCCGACCCTCGGACCCGGCGGCCTCCGACAGAAAGCCCGGCTCGGTGGCGGGCAGCGCCAACGTGCCGCCGATGATCGCCGCCGCCGAGGCGATGATGAACAGAATGCCGATCGCTCGGGCGGTCGACTTGTATGCACCCATGACGGGCTCCCTTCCTTTCGTGAGCGGCGAATCGACTGCGCTTGTCGACGCCGCTGACGTCTCTCAATCCCCCGGGGTCAGCAGCCCCCGCTCGTAGGCGGCGGCAACTGCTGCCGCCCGCTGGTGAACACCGAGCTTGTCGAAGGCGTGCAGCAGATGTGTCTTGACCGTCGCCTCACTGATGAAGAGCTGGTTGGCGACGGCCTTGTTTGTCGCCCCTTCAGCAACGAGTCGGAGGATTTCCAACTCCCGATCGCTCAGGCTGCCACGGGCGGGCTCACGCACATGGCCGACCAGTTGCTGCGCAACGGGCGGTGACAGCACGGTCTTCCCCTCGGCTGCGGCGCGCACGGCGCTGCGCAGGTCATCGCGCGGTGTGTCCTTGAGCACGTAGCCGGTGGCGCCGGCTTCGATCGCAGGCAGCACGTCTGTCTCGGTGTCGTACGTGGTCACCACGAGCACCTTGGCACCGAGGCCCCGTTCGACGATCTCCCGGGTCGCTCCTACGCCGTCCAACGTCGGCATGTGCAGATCCATCAGCACCACATCGGGTCTGAAGGCTTCGGTGCGGGACACGGCGTCTTGACCGTTGGCGGCTTCGCCGACCACCTCGAAGTCGGGATCGCCTGCGAACAGCCCCCGAAGGCCATCGCGGACCACGGGATGATCGTCGACGATGAGAACCCGGATCGGAGTGGACGTCGGGGAATCAGACATCGACAGCCCCGATCGGGGCGGTCGGCACCCTGACGGAGATGGCGGTGCCGTCGTCCGGAGTGGACTCGACATGCATTTCTCCGTTGACCTGTCTCATACGGCTTCGCATCGCAGTGAGGCCGTAACTGTCGCTCCGCGGCATGGAGCCGACATCGAATCCGACGCCGTCGTCGCGTACATCGAGGACCACAGAGTCGTCGGTGAAGGACAGCGTGATCCCGGCCCTCGACGCTTCCGCATGCTTCCCCACGTTGGCCAGAGCCTCTTGTGTGGCACGCAACAGCGCCACTTCGATCTCGAGTCGGAGCACTCGATGATCTCCGGTGGTGGTCACTGCGACCGGCACTCCGGTCAGCTCAGACCAACGGCTCGCCACGTCCTCGATCGCCGACGGCAGCCGACTGCCGTCCAGCTCCGCGGGACGGATGGCGCGTACCGATCGCCGGGCATCGGCGAGGCTCTGGCGGGCGATGTCGGCTGCGGCATCGAGACGGCGCCTCATTTCTGCCTCGTCGCCCCATGACTGGTGAGTCGCTTCGATCTGGGTGATGACCCCGGTCAATCCCTGTGCGATGGTGTCGTGGATCTCACCGGCCATGCGTTCCCGCTCGTCGAGCATCCCGGCCTCGTGCGCCTGCACCACGAGTTGGGCGTGCAACCCGGCGTTCTCCTCCATCGCATGCTCGAGACGCACCAGCGCCAGTCGTCGCTCGTCGGCGATCTCGGTGATCCGCTCTCCGGCATAGAGGCCGGCGCCGGTGGTGAGCGTCTGGATCGCGACCACTCCCAGATAGATGGCGAAGTGTTCGCCGGTCCACTCGTTGGTGACGATGTGAGAGTGCACGACGAAGGCGAAGGCGCCGATCCCCACGAAGACCAGCGGCCACGGTCGCAGCAGGGCGGCATGGAAGAAGCCGGCGACGCCGTAGACGAGGAAGATCGTCTGGTGGAACACCAACACGCCGGCGATGATCACGAACCCGACGATGTAGAGGCGCAGCGTCCCCTGCGGGATGCCGGTAGGACGCCCGGCCCGGGTGAAGGTCGCCCAGGTCCAGGCCACCGCCATCGCGGTGAGCCCGAGTGTCAGGAGGCGGTCGGTCCCACTCCGGCTCTCCACCTGTGCGAGGGCAAGTGACAACGCCAGCAACGCGTACGGGATCCAGGTGAAGACCGCATCGACCCAACGCTCCCACGACGACGGGGTCGACAGCGGTTCGAGCCGCCATCGACCCACGCTGTTTTCTGTCGTCCGGATCTGGTCAATCACCGTGCACCACAGAAGTCATTCTGTCGGAGCCACACAGTGACCCGATAGAGGACATGGTCCGTCGGGTCGACACTCACTCCCACCGGAAGAAGCGCACTGCAAGCGCGCTTGCAACGATCGCCCACGCAGCCATCACGCCCAGGTTCAGGAGGCTCGGCGTCGTCCCGAACCACGAGTCCTCCAGCGCCTGCACCGTGGAGCCCAGCGGGGTCAGATCGCTGACCAGTCGGAGGCCGTCACCCATGATCGTCCGCGGGATCCACACGCCGGCGAAGAACAGCATCGGGAAGTAGATCGCCATCCCCATGGCCTGTCCGGACACCGATGTGCGTACCAACGCACCGACGAGCAGCCCGATCGCGAAGATCGACGCCGCCGCCAGCACGAACGACAGCAGGAACCACAGCGGGCTCTGCGGAAGCGGCACGTCGAAGAGCGCCGCAGCGCCGGCAACTGCCATTGCCGCCGACACGATCGCCACGAGCCCGTGCACGACCAGCTGGGCGGTCAGCAGCCGAACCGGGTGCACCGGTGTGGTCTTGAGCCGGCGCAGGATCCCGAACTGCCGGTAGGCGCCGAGAATCGGCGGGAGGGTCACCAAGCCCAGAGTTGCGATACCCAGCGCCAGGATGATCGGGCTGTAGGTGTCGATGTAGCGGCCGCCATCGAGCTCAGCGACAGGCTCGTCGAATCCGGGGAACAGCGCTCCCAGCGCCACGAGCAGCACCACCGGAAAGACCAGGCCGAAGAACAGCGCGATTGGATCGCGTGCGAAGAGCCTGCCTTCGGTTCGAGTGAGTTTCATGGTTGCTGCCATCAGCGAACCTCCGATCCTGTTTCGACCAACTCGTCGGCAGTGAGTGCCAGGTAGGCGTCTTCGAGGCTGGCCTGTTCGATGCGCAGGTCCTGTGCGATCACATGGCGCTGGGCGAGCAGCGAGGTGACCGAGTGCACGACGTTGCCGGAACCGGTCACGATGGTCTGCGCACCATCGTGCGTCACGGCTGTGACGTCCGGCAGACCGGTCAACAGCGCGTCATCCAGCGGCTCCGACGGGCGGAATCGCATTCGTTGTTCGGAGCCGATCCTCTGGATCAACCCCGCAGGCGTGTCGGTCGCTGCGATGCGGCCGTGATCGATCACCATGATCCGATCACACAGCCGGTCGGCTTCCTCCATGAAATGTGTGACGAGAACGACCGTCACGCCGGTCCTCCTGATCTCCTCGATGGTCTCCCAGGTGTCCCGGCGAGCCTGCGGGTCGAGACCCGTCGTCAACTCGTCGAGGATCGCAACCTCGGGGGAGCCGATCAGCGCCAGCGCAACGGCGAGTCGCTGCTTCTGGCCTCCGGACAGGTCGGCGTATCGCGCTGTCACCTTCGAGCCCAGGCCGAGCCGGTCGAGCAGGTCCCGCCAGTCGGCTGGATTGCGATAGAACGATGCATAGAGGTCGAGGACTTCGTTCACCCGGATCTTGTCCTGGAGCCGGCTCTCCTGAAGCTGGACACCGAGACGTTCGGTGATCTCGTAGCGGTCGGCGATCGGGTCGAGGCCGAGCACGCGTATCGAGCCGGCGTCGGGGTGGCGGAGGCCCTCGACCGATTCCACGATCGTCGTCTTGCCCGCACCGTTGGGTCCGACGATGCCGTAGATCTCGCCTTCCTGAACCTCGAACGACACGCCGTCGACCGCTCGGGTCTCGCCGTACGTCTTGACCAGGCCGTCGACTTCGATGACAGGCACGGTTGCTCCTTTCGATCTAGTCCAGCGTGACCGAAACCGCTCCGGGTTGGTATCGCCCGAGCAGCCAGTGATGGTCGCCAACGGATTGACGGGCCCATCAACCGAATGGTGGATGGCAAGAACCCGACCCATGGCTGACTAGACGGAGGGAACCGGAGAGCCCGATGATGTCAGAGTCGAGAGAAGGGGTCGCCGCATGGCCACAAAGACGAAGACAACCCCGGAGATGCGGGCTCAGGGCCGGTCCAGCGCCTTTGCGGGCGTCGTCTGGCACACCGTCGTGTTCGTGCTTCTCAACGGAGCGCTGTGGGCGTTGGACGCCAGGCAGGGTGACGCCTTCGACTGGGCGTACTGGGTGACGATCTTCACCGGTATCGCCCTCGTGTTCCATGCAACGTGGTACTACCTCGAGCAGAGCGGCCGGCAGCGACGCCGGTATCAGCGGTTCCTCGACCAAGAACAGGGGAGATGAGCATGCAGGGAACGAAGTCCCTCGTCGAGTCGGAAGTCGTGGTCGACATCAGAGACCTCGACGACGGCCGACTCCATTACATCGATCACCTACGTGCCGCGCTCGTGACCCTCGTGGTGCTCCACCACGTTGCGCTCGTTTACGGAGCGGGTGCGCCGTTCTACTACGTCGAACCGCCGTTCGGCGACGCAACAGGGTTCCGGTGGTTGCTGGTGTTCGTGCTCGCAAACCAGGGATGGTTCATGGGGGCATTCTTCCTGTTGGCCGGGTACTTCACCCCAGGGGCGTTCGATCGAAAGGGCTCCGGGGTTTTCCTCCGTGACCGGTTGATCAGGCTCGGCATCCCACTCGCCGTGTACGTGTTCCTGCTGAACCCATTCGCCGAGTTGGGCCCCTGGTTGATGCCGTCGGAACTCACCGGGCTCACGGGTGCTGCCGGCTGGGGCGACTACCCCGACATGATCGGGTTGGGACCGCTCTGGTTCGTGGCCATGCTGTTGGTGTTCAGCTTCGGGTACGTCGGCTACAAGAGCCTGGCCGGGGGATCCGGTCGCACAACCGCGGCGATGCCTGGCTATGCAGCCATCGGCGCCTTCACGGTCGTGTTGGCTGCTGCCAGCTACGGCTGGCGGATGGTCGTGCCGCTCGGCGAGTCCGTGTGGCAGTTCCCCACGCTCGCCTATCTGCCGCAGTATCTGAGCTTCTTCGTGATCGGCGCGCTGGCATACCGGCGTGACTGGCTGGCAACACTCTCGAGTGCCAAGGGTGTGATCGGCGCGCTGGCCGCCGCTGCTGCCGCGGTCTTCCTGTTCCCGCTCGCCTTCAGCGGCGAGATGTTCACGCTCGAGGTCACCGAGGCGCTCGAGAACGCCATGGGTGATGGCACCTGGCAGTCGGCGGTGTATGCCGCATGGGACTCGGTCTTCGCAGTCGGGCTCACGCTCGGATTGATCGTTGCGTTCCGGGGCATGGCGAAACGGAAGAACGCGTTCGGCGGCTTCCTTGCGAAGCACAGCTATGCGGTCTTTGTCCTCCACATCCCGGTGGTGGTCTACGGCGCCTATCTGTTGCGCTCGATCGAGATGACGGCCATCGCCAAGACGGCAGTGGTCTCCGCTGTCGTGGTGCCAGTCTGTTTCGCAGTTGCCTTCGTGCTGCGTCGCATCCCAGGGGTGTCCCGCGTGCTCTGACAACGTCGACGCCATCTCCCGTGCCTCGGTCCGAGGCACGGGGCGCGTTCCCGGTCCGTTCTGCCGTTCCCGGCGCGAAGGCTTCTCCGCTCGACGTAGGCGGTGGCTTCGATGGGTCTCAGAAACAGATGATGAACCGAGCGCCGATGGTTGTCGTAGGGTCAGGCGCATGGCGTTGTTCACGTCTGCGAGGGAGCGGCGGTTGTGGCTCTCGGCACTTGCCGTGATCGCAGGCATCTACCACGCTCGGCCGAGTGCCTCTGGTAGCTCGGCTCCTCCGCGACCGCGCGCTGCTCGACACGACCTTCTTCACAGCGTTCGTCATCGTGGTTGTGGCGGCTGCGGTTGTGGGGCTCTCGAGGCGACCCGGGTGGCAGGAAGTCGCGACGGGTGTCATCGTCATGGCGGCGTACACGATGTCTTTCCTGCGGTTCGGCATCACCGAGGAACGAACGCACCTGGCCGAATACGGAGTCGTCGCTCTTCTCGTCTATCTGGCGCTCCTCGAACGACGCGCCCGGGGAGGGCGGGTGCCCGCGCCTGCAGTCGTTGCATTCGGCGTCGTCGCTGCACTCGGCTGGACTGACGAAGGTATCCAGGCAGCTCTGCCGAATCGGGTGTACGACCTTCGAGACGTCGGCTTCAACGCCCTTGCGGCTTTCATGGCGATCACATCCGTGGGAGCGCTTCGGTGGGCGCGACGCCGGGGTCGGACCAGGTAGCAGTCTCAGCGCTGCTGCTCGTCCAACTGTGGCAGCATCGGAGCATGAGCAGCTCGTGGGTCTGTCCGGATTGCGCCAGGCAGTTTGCCAATCGCAGTCAGTGGCATTCGTGTGGGAACCGCGAGCTCGATGACGTCCTCGCCGGATCCACCGAGGATTTCATGGCGATCTATCTGGCGGTGGGGGCCACGCTCGCCGATCACGGCGAGTTCCGCGTGCATCCCCAGAAGACACGAATCGCCTTCATCTCACGAATGACCTTTGCCTCGGTGAAGTTGGCGCGGCGTTGGGCCGATCTCTCGTTCATCCTCCCGTACCCGGTCGATCATGCGCGTATCCGTCGAATCGACCTCTATGGACCCACCTCGTTCGCCCATGAGATCCGCCTCGATTCGGCGGCGGACGTCGACGCCTCGGTCGGCCGGTGGCTCGCCGAGGCGCTCCGCCGGGGGGATCAGGAGACGTTGGACGCAGGAGCTCACGTCGACCCGGTAGTCGGACGCCCGCTCGAGTTGTTGCGCGTCCCGCTCGCTGCTCGAGTGGTCGAGACGACAGATGGAGGTCTTTCGCTCCGGGTTCCGCGGTATGCCGCTGAGGCCTTCGATGCTCATCCACTCGTATTCGTCCGGGTGGCCGGAGCTCATCACATCGCCCAGATCGAGGCAACCGACGCAGGCGGTGTTCTGTCATTCGACAGCGATGTGTTGCGGCAACTCGGTCTCGCACCGGGACACCATATCGACGCGGTCCTGTCAGCTGACATCTGAGGAACTATTGGTGATTGCAGCCTCTCGACGCTCGATCCAGCCGGCCGGGTGACCGCACTCCAAGCGGAACCTGGCGACAGGCGCGACCGGGTCCCGGGATCTTCCTCGGCCGGGTGCTGATGTCGTTTTCGTTCAGGTGGACTGCGGTCCAGCCCGCCTCGGGCGAAACCCGCCAACTGCCTGGATAATGGTATTCCCTCAGTAGCCGGGGTTGCCCTTGCAGGCGATGACGCGCTGGATGGCGTAGGCGGCAGTCTCGTCGTCGGCCGGCTCGATCGACTCCGAGTAGTGGACGATCCGGAGGCCGGCGAACGCTTCGAGCAACTCGCCGGGGTCGAGGCGGAACTCGGGAGAGGTCGGGCCGGCGACGTCGGCCGTGGACTTCATGTGATGCTCGGCCAGGATCCAACCATCCGGTGCTAGCGCCTCGACCAGGCGCGGCCAGGAATGAGGGTTGCGGTATCGAATCACCGTGATCAGGTCGAACGAACCGGGCTCGGGCCTGAAATCGTCGAGATCGGTCACGACGAACTCGATGCTCAGGCCACGTGACCGTGCCTCCAGCGTTGCGCGTTCGATCGCGACCTCGGAGATGTCGACCCCGGTCACCTCGAAACCCTGTTCGGCCAGGTGAAGGGCGTTGCGGCCGGCGCCGCAAGCGACGACCAGCGCCTTGCCGCCCCCGAACCTCGGTGACCAGCGCTCGAGAAACGGGGTCGGCCACGAACGGGGGCGGTAATCGCCGGTGGCATATCGTTGATCCCAACGTTGCCGTTCCTCGTCGCTCATATCCGGCCTGTCGTCACCTCGACGACTCTACGGAACGCCGACCGGGCGATTCAGGTTTCGCCGGAAGGCCGCCCGGAGGCTCTCCCTGGTCGTCGATGGGGTTTTCTTGGTGTGAATCTCACAACACCTCCGGCGTCTACTCGCCAGTTCAACAGACGATGACGCCGGTACACGGGTGTCGGCCCCGATGAGGAGACTGGTGCCATCGAGCCGGTAGACGTCGGACACGCCCGAGACCGGGAACGATTGAACACCGGCCAAGGCCGGGGAATCAGCTCTCCCGGAGCGGGAGGTACCGGTGGTCGATGGCGGTCGATGACACGTCCACCACGCGGTAGCCGGACGGGTCGTCGCCGAGGGGATAGCCCACCGGCCCAGAGGTGATCTGCGTGAAGGGGCCGTCTGTGGCGATCGAATTGCGATGCCAGTGGCCGGCGAATCCGATCTCGACACCGGCCCCGTGAAGCAGACCCAGGATCAGCTCCCGTCGCTCCAGCGGGAGGTTCCAGTAGGTGTCGGGCTCGTCTGGCTCGGCGACGAACAGTGGATGGTGGCCGACGACGATGACGTGGTCCAGATCAGGCCGGGACGCATGGGTGAGCTCGTCGGTGAGGAATGCCAGTTGCCTCGCCCATTCTTCGGGGACCTCTTCGGGGTGATCGATGACGGGCGTGTTCAGCGCGATGAACAGAGTGTCGTGCATCCGGAACGAGTAGTGGTCTGGCCCGAAGACTTCGCGATAGGCCCTGATCGAGTCGGCTGTGGGTGCGATGTAGTCGTCGGCGATGTCGTGGTTGCCGGGAACCCACCGGACTTCGATCTCTTCGTCGATCCCCGAGGTGATCTCGAGAAACTCGTCGATCTGGTCTTCGGAGTTCGGGTCGTCGATGAGGTCGCCTCCGATCATCACGAGATCGGGCCGAGTGGCGTTGATGATCTCGACCGCCTCCCGATAGCGGCTGGCGTCCCACTCGAACCCCGTCGCGGCCGGCACGGGCTCGACTTTCATCCCCATCTCGGCGTACTGCTCGACCTGTTCGTCGGTGAATCCGGAGAACGTGGCGTAGCAGCCGAGCTGTGTGTCGGCGAGGAACACGAACCGAAAGCCGTTGCCGCGGGCCGACACGGCCACTCAGACTTCGTCGACCATGTCGAGCACCGATTGCACGAACGCCGCCGACGCTGCGAGAGCCGAACCACACTTCATGCAGAACGCAGCATCCCCCGGATTCGCAGCTGAGCATGCCGGGCATTCCATCAGGGAGCCTCCGTCGTCGCCAGGCGACCCTACCGCCACCGCCGACGCCCGGGCCGCCGAATCGCTCTCGAAAGCGGCGACCTCTACCCCCCTGGTGGCGCACCGGACTTCGTCCGACGCGCCGGCCACCGCCATGGCAGACTCGTTGCAGATGGGAAAGAATGCCATTCTCGCCGTCGACGACGACCCTCAGGTGCTCGCAGCCGTTGCCCGTGACCTGCGCGCCCGCTACGGCAAGGACCACCGGGTGGTGCGCGCACCATCGGGGGCCGAGGCCTTGGATGCTCTTCGCGACCTGCTCGCCAGAGGGGACGCTGTGGCCGTCCTCGTCGCCGACCAGCGGATGCCGGAGATGACCGGCACCGAGTTCCTGGTGCAGGCGAAACAGGTGTTCCCCGACGCCAAGACCGTGTTGCTCACGGCCTATGCCGACACCGAGGCTGCCATCACGGCGATCAACGACATCGCGCTCGACCACTACCTGATGAAGCCGTGGGATCCCCCCGAGGACCGGCTCTACCCGATCATCGACGAGCTGATCGACGAGTGGACCGCCGCCCACCCGCCTCCGTACAGCGGCATCCGGGTGATCGACACCAGGTGGTCGCCTGCGGCGCACGTCGTGAAGGACTTCCTGGCCCGCAACCGGATCCCATACCGCTTCTCCGACCTCGAGCGAGACCCCGATGCGAAAGCCATCGCCGACGCAGCGGACGCCGACCTGCCACTCGTGATCCTGCCCGACGGCACGACACTGGGGAAGCCGGACACCACTCATCTCGCCTCGGCCGTCGGATTGCAGACGGAGGCCAAGAACCCCTTCTACGACCTCATCGTCATCGGAGCCGGGCCCGCGGGTCTCGGTGCCGGGGTGTATGGGGCCTCAGAGGGCCTACGTACTGCGGTCGTGGAACGCGCCGCCACAGGCGGACAGGCCGGCACCAGCTCCCGGATCGAGAACTACCTCGGGTTTCCTGCGGGCATCAGTGGCGGCGATCTGGCGACCCGAGCCACTTCGCAGGCGTTGAAGTTCGGAGCCGAGATCCTCACCGGGCCCGAGGTGACCGGTGTCGAGCTCGCCGATCCCGTCAAGACGGTCGTGTTGTCCGACGGCCAGCGGCTGAGCTGCAACGCCCTGATCGTTGCCTCGGGGATGACGATCCGCCGCCTCGGCGTGGACGCGGTGGAATCCCTGGTCGGTGCCGGGGTCTACTACGGGGCAGCGCCCTCGGAAGCCGTCAGCTATCGCGGTGAGCACGTCTACGTGGTCGGCGGTGCGAACTCGGCGGGCCAGGCGGCCATGATGCTCTCCAAGTACGCCGGTCGAGTCACGATCATCGTCCGGGGGGACTCGCTCGAGACACGGATGTCACAGTATCTGGTCGACCAGATCCGGGCGACGCCGAACATCGACGTGCGTCTCGGCAGTCAGATCGCCGACGCCACGGGCAACGGACGTCTCGAGAAACTCGTTCTCCGGGATCTCGCTTCGGGCGATGAAGAGACGGTCGAGGCTGCCGGACTGTTCATCTTCGTCGGTGCCGTCCCGCATTCCGACTTCGTCGAGGGGGTCGTGCGCAGGAGCCAGCGGGGCTTCCTCCTGACGGGTCCGGATCTCAAGGTCGACGGGGATTGGCCGCCCGAGTGGCCGCTGGAACGCGACCCGTTCCCGATGGAGTGCAGCGTGCCGGGGATCTTCGCGGCCGGTGACGTTCGTGAAGGCGTCGTGCGCCGCGTGGCGTCGGCGGTCGGTCAGGGGGCGGTGGCGGTCAGCCTCGTCCATCAGTATCTCGAAACCGTCTGAGATGGTGTCTTCGCTTCGAGCGGTCCCACTGTTCGCCGAGTTGTCGGATTCCGACCTCGACCTCCTAGAGCACCGTTCCGAAGTCGTGGCGCTCGCCGCAGGCGAGGAGCTCTTCGCGGAGGGTGCCGTAGGCGAGCGGGCCTTCATCATCTCCGAAGGCGAGATCGAGATCGTCAAACGCACCGGTGACCGCGAAGTCCTGCTGGCGGTCCGCGGGTCGGGTGACGTCATCGGCGAGATGGCGTTGCTCCAAGACGCCCCTCGGTCGGCAACGGCCAAGGCGAAGACCGATGCCCGACTCCTCGCAATTCCCAAGGCGGAGATCGACGTCCTGATGGACTCGAGCATCTCGGCGGTTCGGGCGATGTTCAAGGTACTGCTCGAGCGCTGGCAGGCGACTCAGTCGATGTTGAATCAGAGCGAGCGCATGGCGCAGCTCGGCACCCTCACCGCCGGTCTGGCACATGAGCTCAACAACCCTGCGGCGGCGGTCAACCGCGCAGCCGGGCAGCTCGGCGACTCGGTCTCCGAACTGGTCGGAGCCGAGCGCAAGCTGGCTCGGACCATTGGCGACGTCGATCGCGATTCCATCGAGTCGCTGCGATCCAGACTCGACTCCGTCGACCGTTCCGACGTGGCCATGGATGCCCTCGATCGGTCCGATCGGGAGGATGAAGTCGAGGATGCTCTCACCGACGCCGGTGTCGACGATGCCTGGCGGCTTGCTCCTGCGATCGTCGAATCAGGGCTGGCGGGTTTCGTCGATGAAGTGATCGCCTCCGCAGGAGAACGATCGGGCGACCTGCTCGAGGTGCTCCGGGCCGAACACGACGTCGCGTCGTTGCTCTACGAGGTCGAGGAGGGCACTCGTCGACTCTCCAGCATCGTCAAGGCGCTGAAGTCGTATTCGTATCTCGATCAGGGCCCAGTACAGGAAGTCGACCTCGAAATCGGCCTCGAGGACACCCTGCTCATCCTCAAGACCAAACTCTCCGATATCGAGGTCGAGCGGCGATACGCCGACGATCTCCCGAGGATCCAGGGATATGGCGGCGAGCTCAACCAGGTCTGGACAAACCTGTTGGACAACGCCGCCGACGCCATCAACGAGACCGAACGGCCCGACGGCAAGATCGTGGTCCGTGCCTTCCCCGAGGGCGATCTCGTCGTGGTCGAAGTCGAGGACAACGGGCCGGGTATCCCGTCGGACGCCATCCATCGTGTGTTCGACTCGTTCTTCACCACCAAGCCGCCGGGGTCGGGAACCGGCCTCGGGCTCAACATCACCTACTCGATCGTCGTCAACAAGCACCGTGGAGAGATCACCGTCGAATCCGAGCCCGGCCGGACCGTGTTCCGAGTCGAACTCCCTCGCAAGGTCCCCGTATGAGAGGAGGCCCACCGTGGCCCAGCCCTGTGAACATCTGACCGATCTCGACCTGGAGCCGATCGAGCCCGGTGGTTGTGTCGACTGCCTGCCGATCGGCGGCACCTGGGTGCACCTGCGCTACTGCGTCGACTGCAAGATGATTCGCTGCTGCGACGACTCACCCAACCAACACGCATCCAAACACGCGACTGCGCACCCCGACCACGCGGTGATCCGCTCTGCCGAGCCCGGCGAGCACTGGG
>JAHEIN010000069.1:0-13338 GCA_024639335.1 bacterium
GCATTCAACCCGTCGCGCATCTACAGCCACATCGTCATCCCGCCACCGGGCAGGGTGGTCTTCTTCGCAGGGCAGTGGGGTGGGGACATCGACGGCAATCTCGTCGAGGGCGGCTTCACGGCCCAGGTCGCCCGCTCCTTCGAGAACGTGCGAACCCAACTCGCTGCCGCCGGCATCGGCCCGGCTCAAGTCACGAAGCTCACCCACTACGTGGTGGGTCTCGACCAGGAGAAGCGATCGGTTCTACATGGCGAGGTCGGCAAGACATGGCCCGTCGACAAGCCGGCGGCCACGCTCCTCGGCGTCGAGCGGCTGGCTCGCGATGGGATGTACTACGAGGTCGACGTCCAGGCGGTCATCCCCGACTGACAGGGCTCATCATCCGGTCCGACTTCGGCTCCGAGACGTCGTGAGACCCCTGTGACCAGGCCCTCGTCGATCCAGTCCGAGCTGTTCGGATTTCGCGGTTTCGAACCAGATCTGTCGCGTTCCTTTGGTTTTCCGGCGTTTCTGCCGATGGGAATACATGGTGGATCCGTCGCTGGTACCGATGGCGGGGTCGCCCGCCTCTCCCCGCGGGAGCATCCGATGACGCTCCCGATCTCTCGACGCGGCCTCGGCATCGGCATAGCCGCGGGCGTCCCGTTGGTAGTCAGCGCACTGATCGAATTGGCCCGCAGACCACTCGTGCGGGGCAGAGCGATCGGCCCAGAACTCCACGGCAGCAGGACGGTGATCAACTCGCCTGACGTGGGTCCAGTGCACGCCCGACACGTCCCCGGCAGCGAGGGCTGGTCACTTGTGCTGGTTCACGGGTGGTCGGGGTGCGCAGACGTCACATGGCATGCAGTGGCCCCGGAACTGGTGGGTGGCCCCAATCTGTGGATCATCGACCTACCCGGACATGGCGAGGCACCCCGGGACGGCCGGTTCGATCTGGAGGTCGCCGCCCGGAAGATCGGCTTGCTCGTGGATCTCGCCAAGCGAGACGGTCCGGTCACGCTGGTCGGATACTCGATGGGTGGCGCCGCCAGCCTGACCGGTTTCCGGATGGGAATCCTCGCCGACGTGGATCGGTACTTTGCCGTCGCCACCGCCGATCGATTCGCCACACCGTCGCTGAGCGTCAAGCTGTGGGCGGCCCGGATCATCGGCGCGGGCGATCGGTCACCGTTCATCCTCCGCCAAGCGTGGAAACGGGCCCGGGTCAGCAAGCGAGAGATGGTGGCATGGATCCTCCAGAATCGCCCGCACGGAAGGGTCTTGGCAGACACGGCTTCAGTGATGTCACGCTTCGACCTCTCCGACGCAGATTTCGATCTGCCTGAGGACAGCCAGTGGATCGTCGCCGACGCCGACACCGTGATCCCCGTCGAAGAGCAACTGTCGAGCGCCGAGCGCCACGGCGTACCGGTCATGCGTCTCAACGCAACCCACGCGGTCTGCATCGAGCACCCCATCGACCTGGCCAAGATCCTGCGCAGCAGACGCGCACATCTCATCGACCGCGGGGCCATGGCGAACGCCGCCCACCTCGAGTAGACGAGGCCCGCCAGGCACGACCTGATCCAGTTCGTTCAACCGACTAGGAACGTCGCTCCTCGAGCACACTGATATCAGGGTCATCGAGCCACAACGGCACATCTGTCGGAAAGCGTCTCGATGCAACCGTCGAGACTCGGGAAGGGAGTACGTTGGAAGGGAGATCATTCTGAGAATCCAGGTCCGACAGCGCATGGGAGGCGATAGACCGTGACCAAATCGAAAGACCCCACGACACCCGCCGATCTCGAGATCGCGCTCGCCGTCGAAGGCAACGTCGCAGACGCAGCACGGAGTCGAGCCGAGGAGGTTCTCAGGGATCTCGCTGCGAAGGCGCCGCGACCGGTGATCTTCGCCCGGGTGAAGCTCACGGAGGAGGGCTCCCGGCCTCCCACCGAACGACACATCGCGCAGGCGACCATCGACGTCAGTGGCGCGCTACTGCGAGCCCAAGTTGCGGCGGCGTCGATGATCGAAGCGGTCAACCTTGTCGGGCGGCGACTCGAGCGCAGGCTGCGAGATCTCACCGAACGGCGTGATGATGCCAACACGAGGACACCGGCCGCGCAGCCCGGCACCTGGAGGAGCGGCGATCTCCCGAGCGCACGACCGGAGTTCTACCCGAGGTCTCCCGGCAATCGGGAGATCGTGCGCAGGAAGACCTGGTCAGGAGACCGCGTCTCGATCACCGATGCCTTGTTCGATCTGTACGCGCTCGACCACCGCTTCTATCTGTTCACGGACGCGTACGACGAGGTCGACGCGGTCGTCTACGAGGAGGCCGGCGGGGTGAAACTGCGACGCCTGACCGGCGACGTTCCTCCCGAGACCGACCGATACGGGGTCGACGTGGTCGCCGCGCCGGCGCCGGAGCTGAGCGACGAGCAGGCCGCGGATCGCCTCGATTCTTCCAACGAGCCGTTCGTCTTCTACAAGGACGGCACCACCGGTCGAGGTGCGGTGCTGTACCGCCGGTACGACGGGCACTACGGCCTGGTGGAACCGCAGGACTGAGAGCGAGCGACACAGCGGCGGCCTGGCGGCGCATGACGCGCAGGACGTACACTTACCCGACCCGATGCCGGAGCCCCGGCGTCTCGGGTCTCTAGCTCAATTGGTAGAGCACCGGGCTTTTAACCCGTTGGTTGTGGGTTCGAGTCCCACGGGACCCACCTCAGAAAAGTCAAGTGACAGCTGGCTCTTCGGGTTCTTCCTCTTCTCGCGAAATCCACCCTTGTCCCGTTCTACCCATTTCTTGTCCACTGGCGTTGCGGGAGATCCAGCACGGACCGTTCGAAATCGACCTGAACTGACTACGGATCAGAAGGTTGGGAGTTCAAGTCTCTCCGGGTGTCTCGGTTGATTGCAGGTCTGACTCATTCTCGGAGCACGGATCAGGCTCGTTTCCTATGGTGGGCGAGCGGGTCGAATGTATCGGCCAGAAGAGGAGGCCCATATGGCCAAGTATGTGAGTCTGTACCGCTACACCGGCGAGATCAAAGGTGGAGGCCCTGAACGTTTCAAGAGCGCCCAGGCGATCGTTGCCGCCGAGAACTGCGAGATCATTTCGGTATACGGACTTCTCGGTGAACACGACATCTTGACGGTCGTCGAGTGCCCCGACAATCGTGCAGCCATGAAGGTCGCCGCCAAGGTGGGCAATCTGATTGGAGCCAGGTCGTCGACCATGCCCGCAGTCGACCGCGACGATTTCCTCGGGTTGCTGACGGAGCTCTGAAAGCGGCGCCCGGCGCATCGAAGTGCCAGGGCGCCACATGGATTCAGTAGACATGAGACTCTGGCGGGGCCATTGACTATTCGATACTCCCACAGAGAACCAGCCGGAATCAACTCGAATTGACTTCGGATCAGAGCTTGGAATCGAGCCTGCCTCAGGAATGGCTGATCCCGTTGTGGCACCTGGCCGGGAGATGTCGCGCAGTCTGATTCTGACGAGGACGGAGCCGATTGGACAGTATGCGTTGTCCGTCCTATGTCCGTGAGAGGACAAGAACCGCCACAAACCGCTGAGCACTGGTGGGTGAGATGCGCCTGCCAGCTCAGTCGTTTTCGGGCGATTCGCCTTCTTCCTCGGACTCATGGGTTCGAGTCACACGGGACCCACGAACGAGATCATCACGGCAATCAGTGTCAGCGCCCACACCGCCCTCCATCTCAGTCTGTTCGAGGTACTCGGTAGCCACGCAATCGCCCCAACCTGGCCAAGACCGGCATCAGGAACCCGGCGAGCCCTGCGTGTTCCATTGCCTCAGGGTGCTCGGCCTCGATCACAGCCAGGTGAAGCAGCGGTGGATAGCCCGTCCATCGGCTGACCGAGCCGTCCCGTACAAGCGTGTCGATGGCGACGCCGATGGCCATCAGGTCTGCGATGCGCCGCGGACCCGGCCACGTGAAGGTCATGTCGACGTCGACCACCGATGGTTCGTCGGACGTGTTCTTCAGCCCGTGCAGAATTCCTGCCGGAACCTCGAGGCGATCCCCTGGATGCAGCTGGTTGATCGTTGAGTTGCGCCGACCCACCACGTTGCCGGACACGCAATGGAGGATCTCGACGAGCCCAGCGTGAGAGTGCAGCCCGAAGCCCCGTAGCCCCGAACCTCCTCCCGGTTGCATCGTGAGACGCAGTTGGTAGCGGTCTCCCGTCTCGCGAGGTGTTGCCAACACCTCGGTCATCTCGCCGGGGTCATTGAGAACGGTTCCGGCGGTCACCACGACTGAACCCCAACGTGTGCGGGGCCGGTCCCCGACGGTGGATCCGTCGATGTCTCGAGGGGTCCGGCCCGGATGAGGTTCATCGAGGCTCCTGAGACCCAAACCAAGAACCCGAGGTAACCAGCGGCCACGAGCATTCCGAGAGGACCGGTCTCGTCTCCCCCAACGATCCAGCACGAGCCGACCACGAAGACGGTACCCACCACGAGACCGAGCCAGCCCAACCACCTGTACATACCCCCGCGACGGAGGATGACCATGGACGCTCCGAGAAGGAAGCCTGTGAGGAGCCACGGGATCACGGTGAGGAGAGCGAAGAGTTCCACGGATGCCAGCACCTTGACCAGTCCATCGGAGGCAGCCGAGCTCACCTCGGGATGGCTGAGGGCCGGCCAGATGGTGGCTTTGGCGCCGGTGACTGCGGTGGTCGCAACGGCACTGGCAAAGGACAGCCTCGACCACACGCCACCGTCGATACGATCAGGCTCTGTCAGTTGGCTTCGGATGCCGGATGCAAAGAAGAGGAACAAGAGCCCGATCGACACCGCGACCCCCAACGTCACCCACGCGATCTCGGTCACGTTGACAGCGAACCACGCCCGAGTGTCGGCGGAGGAGTCTGCGAGATTCGGTGAATCGGCCAACGTCAACTCACTCCCTAGAAAGACGACAATGAAGAGGATTCCAGACAACCCCGACGCCGTTCTCCACGACCGATGAAGCATGAGAACCTCCCGAATTCGATCCAGCCCACCCTCGGGTATCGATTTGAGTCGATTATATTGATTTAAGTGAAACTACAGCCAAACAGCGAAGACGTCAAGAGGCCGTATCACAGCCCCCGCAGGGCCTCGCAGGCTGACGCCACAAAGCAAGCGATCATGGAAGCAGCGCTGAGCCTGTTCACCGAGCAGGGATTCCGCGCGACCACCATCAAACAGGTGGCAGAGCAAGCATCAGTGTCCCCGCAGACGGTCTACAACTCCTTCGGAGACAAGGTCGGCTTGCTCCGCGAATGCGCTGTGTTTGCCATGAGCCCCATGGGTCAGGACGAGGTACTTTCTTTTCTGGACGCACTCGCCGACGAGCCCGACGCGCAGCGGCGGATCAGTTTGGTCGCCCAATTCAGTCGCGAGCAGTGGCAGGATGGCGCACTCGACACTGATCTCCTCTTATCGAGCAGCGATCCACGCGACCCGAGGTTGGCGGAGCTCGCCGATCAGGTGCTCGACTACAAGCTCGAGCTGAATCGGTCGATCTGCGAGATCCTCTTTCCCGACCCGATCCGGCGCAGCGATGTGACAGTCGATGACATCGCCGCGTTTGCGACAGCCGTGGATTCGGCGCCCACGATCACCACGCTGCGCAAGCTCGGCTGGACCATGGAACAGTACGAGAACTGGATTGTGCAGCTGCTCGGCCTGTTTCTCCGGCCCGATCAGGCCGGATGAGGCAAACCAGACGGGCGACCGAGCGTCCCCACCTCAACGAAAGACACCGGAGCTTCAACCCCCGCCGGTTGTGGAATCCTCCCAGAGACCTACTGCCACTGGTTCGGTCGGCCTCGGCCGCCACACGACCCGGTCGTCGTACCGGCTCCGGTGGCAGTCAGGTCGTGAAACTGTTCGTGCTGGACTCGAGCGGCACGATCTCGCACATCTGAGATCGGAGTGGCGAGCTGCCGCTGATCGGATCGCTCGGGGTCTGGGCGAGCGCGAGGTTGAGGTTTGCGCTACCCGCGCCGAACGGCGGGTAGCCAGACAGATCGAGTTCCTCGCACGGTTCGAACCAGCCATGCTCACCGAAGACGACGCCCGGGGCGAGGGAATCGTCGACTGAAGCGCGCGCTCTGACTCTGGCCAGTGGAGTGACGATCTCAACCCACTGTCCGTCCACGATGCCCCGCGGCGTCGCCACATCCGGATGGAGTTCGACTCTCGGATCCGGCGAGTGACGGCGCAGACTCGGGACCTGTCGATGCTGGGTCTCGCAGAAGTAGAGCGACTTGGCGCACGACAGGATCAGCGGATACTCCTCGGAGAGCTCCGGCCGTGACCGGCCGCTCAGAGACGGCTCGACAAAGGTCGGCAGCGGAGGCTCATCGACGTCGATGAACGCCTCGACATACAGGTCGACGAGACCACTCGGGGTTCCGAAACCCTGTGGGACTCCATCTGGACCGGGTTGGGCATACTTCCTGTGCCGGGTCTCCAGGTCGAGGCGAACGCCCGAAGGCTCGGAGCGAAGTCGATCCAAGGTGACTCCGCTCGGGGCCAGTTGGTACGCCCAACCTGCATCGACGCTGCCACCGAAGAAGTGCTCTCCCAGGCCGAGCCGGGTGGCGAGATCGAAGATGATGGCGATGTCGGAACGGGACTCTCCAACCGGCTCACGCAACGGCGCACGGAGTTGCACGTGTGACTGTGCGTCCTGTGAGGTCTCGAATCCGATTTTGAGGCCCTCACACTCGAACGGACCGGCCACCGGGAGGACGATGTCTGCGAATTCGGCGGTCGGGCTCATGAAGTGGTCGAGATGGACATGGAAGTCGAGCTGTTCGAGTGCATCCCGACCCCGAGCGCTGTCACCATGTGCCATCGCCAGATTCGACCCGAACGCGACCAGTGCCCTCGCCCGGTAGGGGAGGCCGTCGAGAGCGGCCCGATAGAAGTCTTCACCCGTGACGAACCCGAATTGTGCGGGGCCCAGCGGTCGGTCCTGAATCCCGAGTGCCTTTCCCCAGATCTCGCGTTCCAACAGCTCGGCTCCAGTGACGATGTTGGACGGGATGGGTGAGAAGAGCACGTTGCCGCCGGGCGCGTCGAAGCTGCCCGTCAGGGCATATAGAACGTTGACTGCGCGAATGATCTGGGTCGTGCCGCCGTGCTGCTCCAGCCCGCTCCACGTGTAGAACGCGACAGGGCGATGTTCCCAGAGGACTTGAGCGGCACGTTCGATCTCGCCTGCCGCCACGTCGGTGATCTCCTCGGCTCGGGCGGGTGGCATCGACCGACAATGCTCCGCCAACAGATCGAAGACGGGCCGGCATCGAAGATGGCCGTTGTTGGTCTCGACCTCGAAGGTTCCGGCCAGGGCGAGGCGATCGTGATCGGGGACGTTCAGTCCTCGTTTCACCGGGTCGACGACGACCGGGTGTCGTGCGACCTCATCCCAGGCGACGAACGCCGACGAGCCGTCTGTATCTCCGAGATCGGAGGCCCGGAGGTAGCGCCCCGTGTCGCTCCGAACTAGGAGCGGGCCGGTCGTCCATCTCCTGACGAACGGTCGGTCGAACCACCCCCGTTCGATCATGACACCGGTGATGGCGATCGCCAATGCAGCATCGGTCCCAGGGCGGACCTGGAGCCAGGGATCGGCTTTGCTCGCGAATCCCGCCTCTCGCGGATCGATCACGATCAGCTGCGCCCCACGCCGCAGTGCCGCCCTCGTGGCGGTCGCGTGCGACAGCCGGGAGACCATCGGGTTGTACCCCCAGAACAGGATGCACCCGGCGCTCTCGATGTGCGGCATGTACTCACCGGGCACCGGCGCCCCGAACGTGTACAACGAGGCCAGGTAGCGACCCCACCCGCAGAGCTCCATCGAGGCCACGAGGTTGGGGCTCCCGAATGCACGCTGCAGCCGCTGGATCCAGTCGACGCTGTCGACGATGGCCGACGTCGACGGAGACACGGAACTGAAGACCACCGACTCCGCGCCGTGAGCCTCTGCCAACGTCCCGAGCCGATCCGCCACCGTGTCGAGAGCTTCGTCCCAATCGATTCGCTGCCAGCCCGGGCTCACCGCCCCCTTCGGGTTGGTTCGCTTCATCGGGTGCGCCAGTCGGTCCGGATGGGAGAAGATGTCCGACGCGGACTTGCCCTTGACACACAGTGCGTGCCCGGTGGGATGCGATGGATCGCGGGAGAGAACGAACGAATCACCGGTCACGGATGCCCTTGCGCCGCAACGCGAGACGCAGAGCGGGCAGAACGTGGCCACCCCGGTCGCAGGGGAGTCTGCCATGACACACTCCTGGAGAGCATCCGAACCCGAAGGCTCGAATCACCTCGGACACGGTGAATGCGAGCCTATCGCAGACTTGCCCTCCTGTCACCCCTCCACCGCGAGCCCAGGGCATTCCTCGAGCAGGCCCGACCGCTACATTCCGGCCATGCCATCGATTCGACCCGAATCCGGCCGGTTCGCCACCTATTTGGCCCGCGCGGCCGACGCCCTCGACGCTCACCTGGAAGAGCATCCAGGCGATGCCATGCGTCGGTTCAGCGACTGGGATCCCGAGCTGAAGGGCGAACTACCCGAGTTCGGGAGCGGGACCGATGCCGCGATCGAGAGGCTCCTCCAGGTGGTTCTGCCGAATGGCCCCCGCATGTCGCACCCGGGGTTCTGGGGTTGGATCACCACGGGCCCAACGACGGTCGGCGCCGTGGCTGCCGCCGTCGCGTCGGTCGCCGGCCCACAGCGATACCTGATGACAGCGTTCAACCGCGTCGAGGAGCTCTCCCTCGAATGGCTCGCCGGACTGTGCGGTCTCGACGAGCACATGAAAGGGGTCTACTCGAGCGGTGGATCGACGGCGAACCTCATCGCCCTGGGGGCCGCCAGACAGTGGGCGTACACCCGAAAAGGCATCGATCCCGCCGCAGCGGGCGTGACCGGGAATCCAACCGCCATCTACACGTCCACCGAGGTTCACCACACGATCCACCGCTCCGCCGGGGTGCTGGGACTCGGCCGCCGCAGCGTCCGCCTCGTCCCCACCGACGACCGCCACCGCATGCGAGCCGACCTGCTCGCCGAGATGTTGGAGCGCGACGCCTCCGAGGGCGTCATGCCGGTTGCCGTGGTCGCGGCCGCAGGCACGACCAACACGGGGGCGATCGACCCTCTGCGCGAGGTCGGGGAACTGGCTCATCGTTTCGGGGCCTGGTTCCACATCGACGGCGCGTACGGGCTCCCCGGCATCCTCGACCCGGGCATCACTCATCTCTACGACGGTCTCGAGTTGGCCGACTCGGTCATCGTGGACCCGCACAAGTGGCTGGGCGCGCCGGTCGGTGTGGCGGCGACGTTCGTCCGGGACCGGTCGCTGCTGTTCCATGCATTCATGCAGGAGCCGGCCGACTACCTCGAGGGCGCATTCGTCGAGGAGCCCGAGTCGTCGCTCGATTCGATGGGGATCCCGTACCAGGACTTCGGCGTGGAGCTCTCGTCGCCGTCACGGGGTGTGATCGTCTGGGCGATCCTCACCGAACTCGGGCGCGAGGGAATGGCGGCGCGGATCATCGAGGACAATGGATTCGCCCGGCGGGTCGCCGATCACGCACGCCGGGAGCCCTCGCTGGAACTCTTGACCGAGCCGGTGCTCTCGATCTGTTGCTTCCGACATGTCGCGCCACCGGGGTCGGATCCCGACGAGTTCAACCAGCGACTCCTGCGGCGGTTGCTGCGAGAGACCGACTTCATGCCGAGCTCGACACTGGTGGATGGCCGCTTCGCCATCCGGCCGTGTTTCATCAACGTCCGGACGACCGCCGCACACGTCGATGGATTCATGGATGCGGTCCTGCGCATCGGCGCCGACCTGACATCGGAACTTCACCCGTAGCTATCGCGGGCGCCGACACAGTCGACTCGACGGCGGAAGGCGTCAGGTGCGCTTCGACAGGCCGGCCGCCAGGAGCGGTTCCTAGAGACGTTGGCCACAACAGCAACTCCAACGCATCTCGAGCTTCCGGTCCGCATCAAGCTCGGTCACCTCGGTGACCTGGTTGAGACAATGTCACTCGACAACGCCAGTTCCAACTTCGGATTCGTGATCTACGGCGATGCCACTCCGAACATCGTTGATGACAATCACCGGAGAACGCCCGGCACGACGAAGCAGATCCAAGCACCGGAACGACTTCGTGGCCTGCCACCGACTTCACGAAGACAACCGGCCTGTAGCCCGCCGAGGAGCGGAATGGGGAGGGTGAGGCGACATGGTGCGGCGACACGCACTGCTGCCGGTGAGTCCGCCTCGAGGGTTTCGTACACCGCTGTCTTGAACGCGAGGTCGCCTGAGCAACCGTCGCGTCGCCCAACGGCAGGACCTGGGTGCCCAGACTCCGGCGATATTGCCGAAACGGTCGATCCATCGCGGAGGGACTTGCGCTGTTCGGCGATTGGTCGTACTTCACGACCGGTTCGCTTCTAGAAACCGACTATCCGGCGACGGCCAGGTGGCCCTCGAATTCTCATATGGCTTGTGTTCGGGGACACTGGCCGGCCCCAGGGCTAACGAGGAGCAGGAATGAGAACTTCGACGACGCCGCGCCAACCTCGGTTCCTCGAGAACTTGCTGTTCGGCACGACGTTCGATCAGGTTCCGTCGCTCATCCCCGGGGTGGTCCTGGCATCCGTTGTGGTGCTCGTGGCGGCTGCGCTGGCAGAGCTGACCTCCAACGCTCTGGGCTATGACGGACTCGTCAGCTTCATCCTCGTTGCCATCGTCCTCGGCATGATCATTCGCAATACGGTGGGCCTCAGAGAGAGCTTTGCCCCCGGCGTTGCCTTCACCCTCAAGAAGGTCCTTCGACTCGGCATCATCCTCCTGGGGATTCGGCTCAGCATCCTCGACGTGTTGGAGATCGGTGGTTTCGGCATCCCCATCGTCGTTGGGGCAGTACTGACCGGCTTGTTGGTGGCGACCGCCGCCACCCGATGGCTGGGCCTGTCGGACCGCCTCGGGACGCTGATCGCCATCGGCACCGCCATATGTGGCGCCACCGCCATCGTGGCGACGGCGCCGGGCATCAGGGCGAAGGAGCAGGAAGTCGCCTACGCAGTGGCGAACATCACGATCTTCGGAATCGCCGCGATGTTCACCTATCCCTTCCTCGGCAACATCATCTTCGGTGGCGACGTGACTCAGATCGGTCTCTTCATAGGGACCTCCATCCACGAGACGGCCCAGGTCGCCGGCTCCGGTCTCATCTACGACCAGTCGTTCGACGTCACGACGTCGCCGAGCGGAGCCGACATCGCCGTCATCGCCAAGCTGGTGCGCAACGCGCTGATGGTGGTGGCGATCCCGGCTGTCACGTACGTCTACGCTCGTCGCCTCGACCACGACCAGATGGGTGCCGCTCACCGCACCGAACTGCGCAAGCTCTTCCCGGTGTTCATCCTCGGATTCCTGGCCATGGCCGGCATCCGCTCATTCGGTGACGCAGCCGTCGACTCAGGCGGGCAGGCATTCGGGGCCTTCGGAGTGGAGGCATGGACCGACCTCACCCGTTGGATCCGCACATGGGCCGAGTACACGCTGGCGACCGCCATGGCCGGGGTGGGCTTGGGCACATCGATCTCACAGCTCAAGGGTCTCGGCTTCAAGCCCTTCGTCGTCGGCATCTCGGCCGCTCTTGCCGTCGGCGTTGCCAGCATCGGGCTCGTCTCGCTGTTCGGGCCGTTGATCTCGGTCTGAGTCGCCGGCGCGGGCCGCTCGGCCAGCATCCGACCTCGCAGCGCTCTTCCCGCTCCGGAACCCCCATCCGCCACCGGGAACGCAGAGTTGAGCCCGAAGAGAGAGTCAGTTCAAGGCGAGCAGCCCACCTTGAACCACTTGACCCTCAGCGGGTCGGTTCATCACTCCGGAACTCCGAGGGCTGCACGAAGATTGACGACACGCTGGGCATGATCGGAGTGGGAAACGGGAGGCAGTGGTTCGGAGTTGTGCACCGGGATGACGATGAAGTGGGGCCCCGGCTCGGTGAGCACGTCGGGGAGCCGGCGATCGCCGTCATGGAGGGTCTCCCATCGTTCGATCCGTCCCGAGCCGTCTCTGCCGCCGCCCTCGATCTCGGCCGCGTGGGCCAAGCCCACGAAGTCGACGCTCGGCGGGAGCGGCTGGCCGCCGACCATCTCGTAGGTCCGGTTCTCGAGCAGCAGGACGACCATGTTGGCGGGTCCATATTGCGCCATCGTCACGAGCGAGCCGAGACTCATGAGCAGTCCGCCGTCGCCCTTCCACACGATCACCTTGCGTTCCGGACGGGCCAACGCAAGGCCCATGCCGAAGTCGGATGCATGGCCCATGCCGTATGCGAGGAAGTCGAAGTCGAGCGGGTGCTGCGATACGTCGAGTCGCTGACCGAGGAAATGCGAGATATGACCTCAGACCTGCGAGACATGACTCGAACGATCCGCAGACTGACATGGGAGTTGTCGCGCTCACCGTCTCAGTAGTCGGCCTCACGATCGCGAACGTCGTCCTTGTAGCGAATCAATGAGCCGAGGGGCTTTGCTTCAGCTGCCCTGTGCAAACCGAATTGCCTACCCGCACGGGGAAACAGGGCCGCACCGGAGTACACGAACCGCCTACGAGTCGGGGCGCAAACCCCGATATCTCCTCGCAGAACGCGACACAAGGAAACGGACGGATACGGCGTCCGACGCACTTTTAACCTGATTGGTTGTGGGTTCGAGTCCCACGGGACCCACCTCAGAAGAGTCAAGCACGACCTGGCTCAGCACCCCTGGACCTCTCGTGCGTGAGCCTATACCTAGGCAGCCTCCAACTGCGGTGCCATCGAGGTTTCGGGCGGGTACCGGACGGCTGTCGCCCACCTGTTCAACACGATCTGCTCCCCGACCCGAGTTTTTGGATCGTCCAGTAAGGTCTGACGGCGGCGAGAGAAGGGCAGTTCGTATGCGGAAGTGGCTCGTGACCTTCATGTCGGTTGCGGTGATGGTGTCAGCGTGCGGCGGAGATGACTCGGCGGACGACCCCTCGGGTCTTGACAACCAACCGTCCGAGAGCGGACAACAAACGGGAGCCGAAGATTCGGTCTCCGGTGGGGACGCGAACACCGACTCTGGGAGCGGAACTCTCGAGAACCCGACCCCTGAGGCGCCTGGTCCGCTCCCGCCGGACGGCTTTCGCATCGGCGACGACGTCTGGGAACGAACGGTTCCGATCACGAGAGGACAGTGCTTCGTCCAGGAAGGCGATGGCGCTACGCCCTTCGCTGTCTGGGGAACGCTCGATGCCGACGACAA
>JAHEIN010000069.1:13438-15115 GCA_024639335.1 bacterium
CCTGCTCGAAGAACGCTGAGGGTCGCGTTCGCGGCTCGGGTGAGCGATCCGGCCGGGCGGTACATGTTGTTGGTGGGAGGGTTGCAGCCATTCGTGATCCTGACGGCGGCGATCCCCTCGATGTTCGCCGCGTGGATGGTGGTGTTGTCGTCGATGAACCTGCCACCGGGTCCCGTGACTTGGGAACAGGTGCCCGTACACGTCCATCGTCACCGCGATCGAGCTGTGGCCGAGGTGTCGTTTTGATCGCCTCCGGGTTCCCTGGCTGATCCGTGACAGCGCTCCCGGAGTCGATCTCGGCCGGGATGACGCAGGTTTGGCGCTCGTCGACGTGGTGCCACCAGGACGATCGAGCGTGGCCGGAAGGCTGTCATCCCCAAACAGGTGGAGATTCTCAGCGATACCAAGGGTGCCTTGTCCGAAATGAAGCCGATGCCGACTGGTTGCAAGGAACCCTCATCCAGGGCCCCGTTGCTGCCGCTCAAAGCGAGGCAACGACGCGAGGTCGGCGGCCCAGTCGCCCGAAATCTCCGTGCTACGGGAATGCGGGTGACACGGGATCCCGGCTTGGTCTGTACGATCGACCCTTCGAATGAACTCTGTGATGGTGCTGTCGCTCATTCTCGTCATGGTGGGCTTCAACGCGCTGTACGTCGCTGCGGAGTTCGCCACCGTCGGCTCGCGCCGTTCGCGCGTCCAGGAGACCGCCGAGAAGGGGAGCGGACCAGCTACGGGCCTCCTGGCAATCCTCCGGGACCCCATGCGGCTGGACAACTACGTCGCCGCCTGCCAGATCGGCATCACCCTGTCGAGCCTCGTCGCCGGTGCCTACGGTCAGTCCCAGCTCGTCCCGCTCTTCGAAGAGCGGTTCGGAAGCGCAAGCCGCACGATCGCCGTAGTCGTCGTGTTGCTGTTCATCACGGCGCTGCAGGTTGTGCTCGGCGAGTTGCTGCCCAAGACCGTGGCACTTCGGTATCCCGAGACGTTGGCGATTGCCACGCTCACGCCGATGCGGATCACCCAGTGGCTGCTGCGGCCGCTCGTCACCGTGTTCAACGGTTCGGCATTCGCCATCATGCGCTGGCTCGGGCTCCACATCGACCACTCTCACTCACATGTGCACTCGCCTACCGAGCTCGCAGGCCTGTTCCGGGACAGTGCCGCCGGTGGGCTGATCGACTCGGACGAGCGTGAGATGCTGGCCGGTGCTCTCTCGGTCACGAACCGAGTTGTGCGCGAGATCATGACGCCGCGGCGTCGCCTCGTCACGATCGACGCGTCGACTCCGATCGCCGATGCGCTGGCCGAGTTCTCCGCCAGCCCATACTCACGCTTCCCCGTCACCGTGGACGGCGAGGACATCGTCGGTCTCGTCACCCTCCGCGACCTCTTCCTCGCCAACGAGAAGGGTGCGGTGGCGACGGTCGCTGACGTCGCCGACGTCGCCGACGAGCCGATGTTCGTCAGCGAGGTGTTCGAGGTTCCACCGCTGATGAACGCCTTCGCTCAACGGGGCATCCACGTTGCGATCGTGGTGAACGAGTTCGGATCGGTCTCTGGCATGGTCACTCGTGAAGACGCCATCGAAGAGGTATTCGGCGAGTTCTACGACGAGTTCGACGACGAGCCCGACCCGATCACGGTCACCGGGTCCACGGTGTCGATGCGGGGTGATGT
>JAHEIN010000216.1 GCA_024639335.1 bacterium
CGCCATCCTCGACGGCCACATGATCGAGGAGATCTACGCCTGGGGAAAGCACCTGTTCTACCGCTGGGAACACGGTCACGTGATGCACGTCCATCTCGGCCTGTTCGGCAAGTTCCGGATCTATGCCGTAGACCCGCCGCCACCGACAGAGGGGACGCGCCTTCAGATGGTTTCGGAAGGCGGAACGCTCTACCTGTCTGGGCCGACGGACTGCTCGGTCATCGCCCCCGATGAAGAGGAGCGGATCGTGGCAGATCTCGGCCCCGATCCGCTCAGGGAAAAGACCCACTCCGGTGCCGTCGAGCACATGGAGGTTTTCCTCGCTCGGCGGACGGTCCCGATCGGCGCGGCGTTGCTGGACCAGTCCGTGATATGTGGGATCGGCAATGTCTTTCGGGCGGAGATCCTCTTCCGTCTGGGTCTGAACCCCCACACCGAGTCACGAAAAGTGGCCGGCGCCGACATCGAGCGGATCTGGAACGAGTCCGTCGCTCAACTCCGCCAGGGTGAGAAATCTGGTCGCATCGTCACCACCGAGCCCGAGGATGTGGGCAGGAAACGGAGATCCGACATCGGGCGCGGTGAGCGAACGTACGTGTACAAGCGGAAAGGCCAGCGGTGCCGGCGCTGCGACACACCGATCGAGCGGGCCGACATGAAGGGACGGAAAATCTGGTGGTGCCCGTCCTGTCAGCCCGCGTAGCGCTCCGAGTCCCTGGCCGCTGAGATCAAATCCCCCACTTCCACACCATCGATGCGATTGTGATGGCCAGCAGCCCGAGCTCTAGCAGGCCAGCCTGTTGAATGCGTGTGATCGCGGCAGCGGCCGTGCCGGCATCGCCGCTCTCCAGTGCGGCGCTCGCTTGACGGCTACGCGGGCCATACACCGCCATCCCGAGGCCGGCGCCCACGATCACGGCGAGAAAGCCGATCGAGACGAACGTCGAGCCAAAGCCGTAGGCCTCGTTGCCCGTGACGAGGAGCACACCGGTGATCAGAACCACGACCGCTGCCGGCGTGTACAGAATCTGCCCCAACCGCAGCACGAGCCGATACCACGCGGCGCGGCTCCTCTCCGGCTCTGAACGGAAGACCTGACCGCCGATGTGTGTGGCAACGCCGCCCCCGAACCAGGACGCAGCGGCGAGGATGTGAATCCACAGGACGAATTGCATTTCAGATCTCCAGCGTCGGTGACAGAGAGGAAAATAGCGAGTCACACGCCGGTGATCATGCTCTGCGCCGCCGAGTCCTACCCTCCAGGCATGCATATCACCCCTGTGATCCTCAGTGGCGGGAGCGGAACCAGACTGTGGCCGCTCTCTCGCCAACAGAGACCGAAGCAGTTCGTCGCATTGACCGGTCAACGAACCTTGTTCCAGCAAACGGTGCTCAGGGCTGCCGAGATCGAAGGCGTAACGGCTCCGGTCGTCGTCGGGAACCGCAACCACGCGGCGATCATCGGAGAACAGTCACGCGAGATCGATGTCGAACCGAGGGCCGTCATCGTCGAGCCTGAGGGACGCAACACCGCACCTGCCATTGCCTTGGCTGCGCATTCGGTCGACCCCGATGATCTGATGCTCGTGATGCCGTCCGATTCTCTGATCCTCGACGAGGCTGCATTTCGGGACGCCGTCGCGGCGGCGGCGGACCCGGCGGAGGATGGTCGGCTGGTGACCTTCGGTGTCCACCCGTCTCGACCCGAAACCGGCTACGGGTACATCGAGGTCGGGCAGTCGCGGGGGTCGTGGTCTCTGGTGTCGCGATTTGTCGAGAAGCCAGACCTCCCGACTGCACAGGCCTACCTGTCAGGCGGGCGCCACCTCTGGAACGCCGGCATGTTCCTCTTCACCGCTCGCAGATTGCTCGAAGAACTGACGCGACACGTGCCCGACGTCGTCGAGACGGTTGCAGCGGCGTGGAGCGAGCGATCCGAAACGAGCGGGATCGTGCTGCCCGGCGACTCGTTCGGCTCGGCGCCCTCGATCTCGATCGATCACGGAGTCATGGAACGATCCGATCGCGTGGCGGTGGTGCCGATGGATGCCGGGTGGAGTGACATCGGATCGTGGGAGGCGCTGTGGGAGATGGGGGCTACCGGGGCGGCGAACGTGACGCTCGGTGAGACGGTGCTCCACGATGTGAACGGATCGTACGTGCGATCTGGTGATCGCCTGATTGCCGTGATCGGCCTCGATGATGTCATCGTGGTCGACACTCCCGACGCTTTGTTGATCACGTCGAAATCGAGGTCTCAGGAAGTGAAACAGCTGCTCCCGAAGCTCCCCGACGAGCTCCGCTGAGCGTCAACCGAGCTCGACGATCGCGCCGCTGCGGAAGGGCGATTCCAGATCGATTCCGAAGGCCGAATACACGAGAGGCGGCACTGAGATGTCGGCGAGGAAGAGGCGCCCCGTGTTGGGGTGGCCGAAGATCCCGGTCTTGGGGAGTGCCAATGTCATGGTGACGGCAGCAGAGACTGCCCGGCCGGGTGATTCACCGGTCTCCGAATCGACCCCGGACGGCACGTCGAGTGAGATCACGGTTCTGGCTTCACACCACTGGATGAGCTCGAGCGCCCTTCCTCGCGGCGCTCCTGCCAGCGAGTAACCGATGAGGCCATCGATGATCACGTCTGCCGCGCGTGGTTGGTCGACCATTTCGACTCCCATGCGGTCGAGGATTCGGGCCTGCTGGCCTGCGACCTGCGACATTCGGGTGACCTCGGTACTCGTTGTCACCGACACGTCCACCCCACGATTGGAGAGATGCCGCGCAGCCACCAGCACGCCGCCGCCGTTGCCGCCCGAACCTGCCAGAACCTGCACCGTTCGGGGCTCGAACAAGCCGATCACAAGCGTTGCGAGGCTCCGCCCGGCGTTCTCCATCATCCGCGGAAGATCGATTCCGAGTTCCTCGATCATCACTCGATCGACCTCGATCATCTGGTCGGTGGTGATTGCGGGGACATCGTGCACGACGGGGAACACGTGCTCGATGGTACCGACGGCGGGGTTCGCCACTGGGTTGTAGGTGTGTGCGCGTCCTGGCGTAACATTTCATCATGCGACTTCGCGTTCTCGTAACTGCTTCGATGCTGCTGCTCGCTGCTTGCACCGGCTCAGCCGATCAGGGTGCGACGGGCGCCGAGCTGTATTCGCAGTTCTGTGCGCGGTGTCATGGTGCAGATCTGAACGGGGCGATCGGCAGTGGACTCGGTGTGGGTTCTGATCTCGTGGATCGACCGGATGGCTACATCACCGACGTGATCGTGAACGGCCGTGGCAGCATGCCTGCGTTCCGTCGCACCCTGACCGATGAGCAGGTCGGGAGAATCGTCGACTTCATTCGGTCGGAACAAGGATCGTGACCCTCGACGAGGTCAGCCTCCATCTGGTCAAGATTCCAATGATCGTGCGATTCCGTCGCGTGACATGGCGAGAGGCCGTGCTCCTCGAGGGTCCCGCGGGTTGGGGTGAGTTCTCGCCGTTCCCGGACTACCCGCCGGGGACCACCTCCCGGTGGCTGGCGGCTGCGCTCGAGTCTGCCGTGGCGGAGCGCGCTCCAATCGTGCGAGAATCGATTCCGGTCAACGTCACCATCCCTGCCGTCCCACCGGATCTTGCCTATCAGCTCGTGATGGAGTCTGAGTGCCGGACCGCAAAGGTGAAGATCGCCGACAAGGGCGAGAGTCGAGACACCGATCTCGCCCGGGTCGCGGCCGTCCGTGATGCGCTTGGCGGAGATGGTCGTCTCCGTGTCGATGTCAATGCGGCATGGAGCGTCGATGAGGCAGCGGAACGGATCAACGAACTCGACTGGTTCGATCTCGAATACGTCGAACAACCGGTCGCAACGATCGAGGAGATGATCGAGCTGCGAAGGCGGGTCAGTGTTCCGATCGCGGCCGACGAGGTCGTCCGGCAGGCGGCGGATCCGATGGAGGTCGTAGAGCGTGAGGCCGCAGATCTCCTGGTGCTCAAGGTTCAGCCGCTCGGCGGCGTGCAACGGACATTGGACCTCGCCGAGCGGTC
>JAHEIN010000070.1 GCA_024639335.1 bacterium
ATCGCCCCGTGAGCGACTTCGGTGTCGGGGATCTCACCAGTAGCGAGCCTGATCTTGAACGACTGCCACACGATGCGACCCTGGGCGACCACCATCCTGGCTCCAATGATCCCGGTGACGACGACCAGCAGGATCGTGGAGAGGACTCCGATGACGTCGCTCAACTGTGCCAGAACGAAGATCTCGGCGACGGGGATCCCGATGAAGATCACATACTTCCACACCTGGGTCACCCTACCGTCGGTCCCGAGATGACCGGTCTGAGGAGAATCGACGACGCCCAACGACGCGCTCGTCTCGGGACCCGTCACAGGCTGACGCCGGACAGCCGCTCGGACGATGCACTCGAGGTCGCCGGCTCCCTCGTTGCACTGCACTCGTCGGACCCCGTCACGGTCCACCTTTCCGTCGCGGCCCGGCAACACGACCGCACCTTCGCCCCACTCGAGAGGGTCCTGTACGAAGATCGGACGGTTGTCCGGCATCATGCGATGCGGCGCACGATCTGGGTCATGCCGATCGACACAGCAATCGATGCTCACGCCGCGAGCACCGGAAAGATCGCTGCCCGTGAACGCTCCCGAACGATGAAGGGCACGGGATGGACAGCCGAGTTCATGGACAGATCGATCAACGATCTGGTCGAACTGATCGCCACGCAGGGGCCGCTGACGACCCGCGAGATCGGCGCGCTCCGTCCGGATCTCACCGAACGCGTGACGGTGGGAGTGGGCACGCGAAACCCTGCCTCGATTGCATCACACACCCGCCTGCTGTTGCACGCCGGGTTCGAGGCGAAGATCGTTCGCGGAAGACCGAGTGGCTCGTGGATCTCCTCGGAGTACGCCTGGCACGAGACCGTGAGCTGGCTGGGGCGGCCAATCGCCAACGGTGTCACCCGGCAGGCGGCTGCCGGGATCGTGCGTCGCTGGCTCGCGCGGTTCGGCCCCGGTACCGAGGCCGATCTCCGGTGGTGGACCGGCTGGACGGTCACCCAGGTCAGACAGGCCCTCGACGACATCGGCGCCGTCCGGGTGGTGGTGGTCGATGGATCGGAGGCGTACCTGCTCGCGTCAGACCTCGACGACGTCGACGACCCCGAACCCTGGGTTGCGCTGCTTCCCGGTCTCGACCCGACGGTGATGGGGTGGAAGCAGCGTGACTGGTATCTCGAGGAGACCACCGCTGCGCGGGTCACGGACCGCAACGGCAACATCGGGCCGACCATCTGGGCAGACGGCCGGGCCGTGGGTGGCTGGGTGCAGAGGCCGAACGGCGCCATCGCCACCGAACTCAACCATCCGATCTCGGCAGACCACGAGCGGATGCTCGCCGACGAGATCGAGCGCCTCATGGCGATCCTGGGAGACACCAGGTTCCGGACGCGGTTTCCGGCACCCAACCAGGCCGACCTGCTCGCCTGAGCGCAGTCGGGACGCGCCGGTAATCTCCACCTGCATGGACCTCCGCGATCTTCCTTCGGTCGACCGGCTCGTCGGCGACCTCGAGCCGGATCTCCCGCGCCCCCTCCTCACCGAGATCGCCAGGGCGGCCATCGAGACGGCGCGCACCGCCATCCTGGCAGGGGGTGAGGCGGATCCTGCCCTCGAGGCAGCCCGAGCAGCCGGCTCGCTGGACCGGGCTCGCCCGCGCGGGGTCATCAATGCGACCGGGGTCCTGCTCCACACCAATCTCGGCCGGGCGCCGATCCACCCGAAGGCAGCCGACGTCGCCGCCTGGACCGCCACGGGGTACTCGAATGTCGAGCTCGATCTGGCCGGCGGTGGACGAGGCGGGCGGACGGCCTATCTGGAGACGCTCCTCACCACGATCACGAGCGCCGAGGCCGCACTCGCCGTCAACAACAACGCCGCCGCACTGTTCCTCACCCTGTTCGCGCTGGCTCGCGGCAGCGAGGTCCCGGTATCGCGCGGTGAGCTCATCGAGATCGGGGGCTCATACCGCCTCCCGGAGCTGATGGATGCGTCGGGTTGCCGACTGGTCGAGGTGGGGACGACCAACCGGACTCGAATCGACGACTATCGGTCAGCGGTCACTGACGACACCGCACTGCTGCTGAAGGTCCATCCCTCCAACTACCGGATCGCCGGATTCTCCGAAGAGGCATCGCTCGCCGATCTCGTCGAGTTCGGGAGCGCTTCGGGTCTCCCCATCGTCTACGACATCGGCAGCGGCCTCATCGACGATCGCACGCCTTGGCTGGAGGGGCCGCCCCCTGCCTGGCTCGCGGGCGAGCCAGGAGTCAAACAGTCGGTCGAGGCCGGCGCGGACCTCTGCATGTTCTCGGGCGACAAACTGTTCGGCGGGCCGCAGGCCGGAATCATCGTCGGGCGGCGCGAGCTGATCGATGGGCTGCGCCGGCATCCCGTCTCTCGCGCTCTGCGGCTCGATGGTGCATCATTGAATGCCCTCACCATCACCGCCGAGTTCTATGCCGAGGGCCGTGCCGCCGACCTTCCTTTCTGGCAGATGGCAACGGTTGACGCCTCGGAGCTCGAGCGCCGATGCAGCGCGATCGCCGACCAGATCGAGATCGTTGGTGAGATCGTCGACGCCAACTCGACTGTCGGAGCCGGCAGTGTTCCCGGCTCAGAGGTCCCGAGCCGGGTGCTGGCCTTCTCCGATCCGGAGGTCGATCGTCTCTATCTGGAACTGCTGGCTGGTCGGGTCCCCGTTGTCTCCCGGCGTGATCGCGGTCGACTGTTGATCGACCTTCGAGCCGTTCATCCGTCGATCGACGGCATCCTGATCCGCTCGATCGGCGAGGCCGTGGAGCGATGCCGGTCATAGGGACGGCGGGCCACGTCGATCACGGCAAATCCACGCTCATCAGGCGGCTGACGGGACGCGAGCCCGACCGCTGGCAGGAGGAGCAGGAACGCGGGCTGACCATCGACCTCGGGTTCGCCTGGATGACGCTCCCGAGCGGGACCGAGGTCAGCTTCGTCGATGTGCCGGGGCACGACCGCTTCATCAAGAACATGCTCGCCGGAATCGAGGGGATCGACGTTGCGTTGTTCGTCGTCGGCGCCGATGAAGGATGGATGCCCCAGTCAGAGGAGCATCTCGCCGTGCTGGACCTCATCGATGTAGAACGAGGGATCGTTGCGCTGACCAAGACCGACCGGGTCGACGACGACCTCATCGAGCTCGCCACCCTCGAGATCGAGGAGCACCTGGAGGGCACGTCACTCGAGGGCGCAGAGATCGTTCCGATCTCGGCGCAGACCGGATCTGGGATCGGCTCACTGGTCGCGGCGCTCGATCGAGTGGCATCGTCCGTCGAGGCTCCCAGCGGCGATAGGCCACGGCTGTGGGTCGACCGCTCGTTCTCGGTCTCGGGGGCAGGGACGATCGTGACCGGAACGCTGCTGGACGGCCCCGTTTCCGTGGGCGACGAGCTGGTGGTCGCGCCGGGGGATCTCAAGGTACGGGTGCGCGGGCTGCAGTCGCACGAGAAGGATCAAGACGTGGCCGGCGCCGGGTCCCGAGTCGCCATCAACGTCACGGGGGTCGAGCGCGAGGCAATCGGCCGCGGGGACATGCTGGCCCGTCCCGGTCAGTGGACCGGGACCAGCCAGTTCGTGGCAACGATCAAGACGGCGAGGTACATCGAGGAACTGCCCGACCGAGGGGCATACCACCTTCACCTCGGGAGCGGCTCCTGGCCGGTCCGGATTCGCTTGATCGGCGGCCGGCTGGTTCGAATCGATCTCGATGTGGCCGTACCGCTCGCCATGGGCGATCGCTTCATCCTCAGAGACTCGGGACGACGGTTGGTGGTCGCCGGGGGACGCGTCCTCGACCCTGCTCCCCCTCGACCGAAGCGATTCACCGACGAGGTGACTTCTCTGCTCATCCGAGCGCTCGACGTCGACGCCGATCAGCGAGCCGGTGCGCTGCTCGAGTTTCGCGGATCGGACACTTCCGATCGACTCTCGGCTCACTCGGGTGGTGGAGTCCCGGCGACCGGGTTCCATCACGGAGGCGTCCGGCTCAGCGTATCGGAACGTGACCGGATGGCAGCCCGGATACGTTCCGTCGTGGAGGGGTATCACGACCTGCATCCACTGCGGCCGGGGATCGGAATCGCCGAACTCGCAGAAGGTCTTGGGCTCGGGTCGGCCGTGACGACTGCGCTCATCGACACCGTCGATTCGGTCGAAGTGTCAGGTGCGTTCGCCTCGTCCATCGGGTTCGCCGTGAGCTTCTCGCCACAGCAGCGATCGACGATCGATGGAGCGAAGCAGCAACTACGCGCCGCAGGGACGGCCGCAGTCCCTCGCGTGTCAGAGCTCGCGATCGACCCGACGCTGCTGCACGCTGCCGTCCGCAGTGGAGAGTTGGTCCAGGTCTCGTCGGACTTCGTCTACCTCCCCGAGCAGATCGACGAGCTGCTCGCGGTGATCGACTCGATCGACGAGCCATTCGGTGTGTCCGAGTTCAAGGATCGTGCCGGACTCTCCCGGAAGTACGCAGTGCCCTTCCTCGAATGGACCGACGACACCGGCCGCACCGTCCGCACGGGAGACGTCCGCCGCAGGCGCTGAAGCGCTGTGCGCATATCGCAGAGCGGAAAGGCGAAACATGCGAGAAGCGACCAGTTCGGGGTCGCTTCTCTATGTTTCGGTTGTCTCAGCTGGCGATCAGGGCCTTGCGATCCTGTTCGCTGGTGCCGCCCCAGATCCCGTAGGGCTCACTGATGGCCAATGCATACTGGGCGCACGGCTCCTGGACCGGGCACACGTTGCAGATGGCCTTGGCACGCATCTCCCGGCGCTCGCGGTCGTCCTTGCGCTCGAACGTGGGAGGGGGGAAGAAGAGGTGTGCGTGGTTTCCTCTGCACAGACCTCTCGGCTGCCATTCGTCGTTCACGGATCTCCTCCAGCTCTCCGTTGTTGCGGGGCGCAACGGAATCTAGAAAGCCCTTCCATTATTGCCCAGGAAATATCTGGAAATCAAGAAAGAAATTTCACGTGGCGTTCATGTTCGGCAGGCGGACACCACCGCCTCAGGCCGGTGTCCGGCGATGCCGGCGACGCAGCCAAGAGCCAAGGGCTGGGAGCGAAGCGGCTACGGAACGTCGACCTCGAGAAACCAGCCCTCGACCCCCACCACCTCGATGGGGTCACCCGGGGAGATACCGGCTTCCCGATGTGATGTCGCACGCCATACCGCGCCGTCGATGTCGACCTCACCGTCCGGCGTGAGTGCGGTGACCGCCCGACCCACTCGCCCGATCAAGCCTTCCCTCCCGATCGTCTGGGTGGAGAAACGCGACCGGGCCACAGTCGGCATCGCCAGCAGGAAGAAGAACGCGGCCGACCCGATCGTCAGGAGCACACCGGGGATGCTCGGGCCGATCTGGGGAGCGGCGTCGGTCCAAGAGAAACCGGCCACCGTGAGCCCTGCGATCCCCAGGACGGTGAACAGGAAGATACCGCCTCGCTGGTATGCCCATGCCATCAAGAGGACCGCCAGGATTGCGAGCGCCACCGCCCACCAACGCACCGGAAGCACCGCCAGCCCGTATCCGGCCAGGACGAGCGACACTGCTGCAGTGCCGGCTGCGATCCCCGGTCCGATGGCGTAGAACTCGAAGGCCGCGAGGGTGAGCCCGGCGACCAGGAAGAAGAACGCCGCCTCGGGACTCGCCGCCAGCCGGAAGAATTGGTCGAGGAGATTCGGTTCACGGATGATCGTCTCGAGATTGGTGACACCACCCTCGAACTCTCGCACCGTTCTCAGCACCACGACACCGCCGGCAGTTGAAACCTCCCTGCCGTCCAGGTACTGGCCGACCTGCCGAGGCGCCGCGGAGTCGGGCCCGACCTCATCGAAGAGGTCAGTGTCTTCCACGAGCAGAGCTTGGTCTACCAGACCGGTGAATGCCGACAGGTCGGCCACCGCAGCGCTGTCGTCATCGCCGGCGATCGTGGGCTCGAGATAGCCGATCTCCGAGCCCGGGGCTGCGAGCGCCACGTCTGCAGCCAGCGCAACCTGAGCAGCCCCGCCAAAGGCCTTCGCCGGGGATGCACCAATCCAAGTGATGACCGGCAATGGCGGTTCGGCGACCAGCGCCGCAAGCTCCGCCAGCTGATCCGGCCCTGCAACGACACCCTCGGAGTCGATCGCCAATACGACGTACTCCACCGACCCCGAATCGGCCGCCGCCTGGATCGAATCGATGGCGAAATCGATGATCCGCTCGTCCCAGACGCCCGAGAGATCGATCACGTCGGCCGTCTTCGTATCGGTCTGCGCCACCGCTAGCGAAGACGCGAGAAACGTCGCGACGAACGCGGCGAACATGACGATCGGGGAACGGTGTCTCACGAGCCGATGATTGTACCGGCATCGCCGAATGCCGGATCCGGCCTCGGTTGGCGGCCCGTGTTGGCCGTCGTCAGTTGTCGGTTCCCGCTGCGGAGCCTCGGTGCGAGCTCGGATCGACTCCCGCCACCGTTGACCTCGAGTACCGATGACCGAACACAGACCGAGGCGAGCGCAGTGGGCCAGTCGCTACGCTTGCGGGCCATGGCCGCCATCTTGCTGATCGCCGACGAGGAGTGGGTGCGGAACGACGTGTCCGCCTCGATCGTGGACCCGTCGATCACGCTCGATGTGCTCGGCGACCCTGCCGACATCGTCGCAACCGCGAGCGGGCGCAGATTCGATCTCTTCGCCGTCGACATGCAGATCGCCTCGACGGGCGGTATGGCAACCGTCCGCTTGTTGAAAGACGCCATGTTCCGCGAAGAGATCGAGCGAGCGCCGATCGTGCTGCTGTTGGATCGCAGTGCCGATGTGTTTTTGGCGAAACGAGCCGGTGCGGACGCCTACCTGATCAAGCCTTTCTCGTCCCAGCAACTCCGAGAAGTGATGACACATCTCCTCGGGGAGGCGTCGAACTGAGGGTCGCGTGACGAGTCTGCAGATCGTCCTCGTAGGCATCCTGTCGGTCTGCATCGGAGCCTCGGGCTTCTTCTCGGGCTCGGAGACCGCACTGTTCGCACTCCCAAGGGAACGCGCCACGCAGCTCGAGCAGCGTGGCACGCGTGGACGCCGGCTGGCAGCTCTCGTCGCAGACACCGAGGCTGCGCTCGGCACCCTCCTGGTGGCAAACAACTTCGTGAACATCCTCGGAGCCTCCGTGGCGACGACCCTCGCCATCGACCTGGTTGGCGCCCTGATGGGCCCTGCTTCGGGCGAGGCGCTCGGGCCATGGCTTGCCACGCTGGTCGTCACCGCAGTCGTGCTGGTCGTTGGCGAGATCACTCCGAAGACGCTCGCCTCCCGCCGCCCCGAGGAGTTCGGGCTGTTCGTCGCTCCGACGATCTGGTGGCTGGGCAAGGTGCTCGAACCCGTCGCCCGGGTCTTCGTGGGGATCAGCCGGTCGATCCTGCGGCTGCTCGGTGTCGGAAACGAGACCGCCTCGACCGCAACCGGCAAGGACATCATGGCGCTGGCAGCGATGTCGCACGAGGCGGGCGAGATCGATGCAGCGGAACGCGAGATCCTGGAATCGCTGTTCGCCCTTGCGGATCGCCCGGTTCGCGACGTGATGACGCCGCGCCTCGAGGTGGTCGCACTGCAGACGGGCGATTCCGAGCAGACCGCCAGAAAGGCCGTCACCATCCACGCTCACAGCCGATTCCCGGTGGTCAAGAGCGGTGGCACGCTCGACGACGTCGAGGGGATCCTCTACATGAAGGACATGGTGCGGCAACCCTCGGACGGCGAGATCGACCGGTTCCTGAGAGAGCCCGTCTTCATCCCGGAGTCGACACCGGTCCTGTCGGCGCTCCAACAGCTCCGGCGACAGAAGATCAGCTTCGGAGTCGTCGTCGACGAACACGGTGGCGTCGAGGGAATCGTCACGGTCAAGGGCTTGATCGCCGAGTTGGTCGGCGAGATCCAGGACGAGTACGACCCGAAGGAGCCGGAGGTCATCCCGATGGGTGATGACCAGTGGGTGGTCGAAGGCAGGGTTCCGGTCGAAGACCTCGCAGAGGCGCTCGGATGTGAGCTGCCACAAGGCCCCTACGCGTCGGTTGGCGGCCTCTATCTCGCATTCGCCGGCCGTATCCCGACGGCCGGCGAAGAAACGAAGATCGACGGACACATCTTCCGGATCATCCGGATGGACCGACGGCGCATAGATCGCCTTCAGGTCAGCGCGTTGCCAGGCGCCCGCCCGACCGAGCCCGAGATACGGTGGTGAGTCGTGATCACCCGATCCTTCGACATCCTCTACCAGCAGCTCACTGTCGCCGCTCACCGCTACCACTCCGTGGAGAGATCGCCGGATCGCGTCGCAGCATTGGCGGACGCCCGTTGGGAACTTCACCTGGCCCGACAGGCGATCGCCGACGAACGCGCCCGCCTCGAGGCAGGCGGTTTCATCTACACCGCGGTCGACCGCCGCTGGCTGGACGGGCTCGGCATCGACGCCTGAGACTCCGAATGCTCAGCCCGACCCTGCCGGCTGTGACGAATGGCTCAGGAATCCGGGCTCCCTAGCTCATACGATGTCGGGGTGTCTTCGACCCTGCGACCCGAGCTCCTGATCCAGACGCCCCACCGCTCACCTCGAGCTCTCTGACATGAAGTCGTTGCTCTGTGTTGGGATCGCGACCCTCGACCGCATCTACTCGGTCGATCGCCATCCTTCCACCCCGGGCAAGTACCGGGCCATCGATCGAACGGTGACGGGCGGAGGCGTTGCTGCCAATGCTGCGGTCACGGTCGCCCGACTCGGGGGTCACGTCCGATTCCTCGGTGTCGTCTCCGACGACGAGGCCGGCCGGGCCATCACCGAATCGCTGGAAATCGAGGAAGTCGATGTCGCCGGTCTTCACGTGCTGGCAGGCCGGCTCTCCCCGGAGTCGGTCGTGCTCGTCGACACTTCGGGCGAGCGCCTCATCGTGAATCATGCATCGGGCGACCTCTTCGACGCCGCGCCCATTCCCACCGAAGCCGACATCGGCGAGCCCGACGTGGTTCTCACGGACATGCGCTGGAGGACCGGGGCGATTGCGGCGCTGGCCGCGGCCCGACTGCTCGGTGTGCCCGGCGTGGTCGACTGCGACCACGCACCCGCCGACTCTCCTGGGATCTTGGAACAGGCGTCACACGTGGTCTTCGACCGGTCGACGCTGAGCAACTGGACCGGGGTCCCCGACCCTGCGACCGCGCTGAGGACGGCCGGTGACAGGATTGGGGCATGGGTTGGCGTGACGGATGGGGACAGAGGGACCTGGTGGCTCGATGGCGGACAAGTGGAGCATGCACCCGCTCACGAGGTGGAGGCCATCGACACCCTCGGCGCAGGTGACGTGTTCCATGGCGCGTTCGCTCTCGGGCTGGCCGAGGGCATGACACCTCCTTCCGCGATCCAGTTCGCCTCCGCTGCCGCTGCACTGAAATGCACGCGCTTCGGTGGCCGAGCCGGAATCCCGACGCGTGCCGAACTGAACGCCTTTCGATCAGAGGAGAGTTGATGAAGCTGACAGCCGGCAAGCTGTGGGGGCTCCGCCGGATCGCCGACGGCGATGGGCGTTTTGCCATCGTCGCCGCCGACCAGCGCCCGCCCATCGAGAGTGTCGTCGCGGAACGGCGCGGCGGAGAGACGCCCTGGCGCGACGTCGCCGACACGAAGCGGATCATCGTCGAGCAGTTCGCCCCGATGACGTCGGCCGTGCTCGTCGACCCGTACTACGGGCTGCCCGCGACCTACGACGTGGTCGAACCGAGCCGGGGACTCCTGCTGACGCTCGAGAGTTCCCGCTTCGTCGAGGACGACCGGGGCAGGCGCTCGTCGGAGATCGACGACTGGTCGGTCGAGAAGATCAAACGATTCGGCGCCGATGCAGTCAAGGCACTCGCCTGGTTCCGCCCGGACGGTCCCACCGGAACCATCGAGCATCAGCAGCGGTTCGTCGAGCGCATCGGTGAGGCGTGCCGCCGGTTCGACATCCCATTCGTCTTCGAACTACTCGACTATCCGCTCGCCGGCGACGACGAGACCTCCGCCGCACATCGAGCAGACCGAGTCGTTGCCAGCGTCGCCGCCTTCACCGACCCCCGATTCGGAATCGACCTCTTCAAGCTGGAGAGCCCGATCCTCCCCGCCGAAGTCCCCGAACCCGGAGCACCGGGATCCGAAGCGGCCGTCGAGGCCTTTGACCGCCTGGACGAGGCTTCGTCGCGTCCGTGGGTGATGCTGTCCGCAGGTGCACGCCCCGCAGAGTTCATGAACGTGCTCCGCCACGCCTACGCCTCCGGAGCCAGCGGATATCTCGCAGGGCGGGCGATCTGGTGGGACGGCTTCCAGCGATTCCCCGATCTCGATGCGTTTCGAGGAGAACTCTCGACGTCGGGTGTCCGCTACGTGGAGCAGCTGAACGCGCTGACGGCCGACGCTGCGCTGCCCTGGTTCGAGCACCGCAGCTATGGAGCCGGCGGGCCGGTGTTGGACGACCCGACGGCGTCTTTCCGCAAGACGTATCAGGGGTTTGGCCGATGACGATCGGATTCGTTGCCATCGCCCGCCCGACGTTCGATCTCGCCTTCGCTTCCGAGTTCGCCGAGGCAGCCCTCGCCACTCTCGTGGACGAAGGGGCCGACGTGGTCGGCACGTCGGATCTCGCGACGACAGACGCGGATGTCGACGATCTGGCACGAGCGTGGGCTGACCGAGCGATCGATGCGCTGGTCGTCGTTCAGGCGACCTTCGCCGACTCGACACTTGCGGCCGCCGCAGCGCGAACAACGGATGCTGCCGTCGTGCTCTGGGGTACGCCGGAACCACGCACAGGGCACCGCCTCCGCCGTAACTCGCTCTGTGGGATCAACCTGGCGGCCTTCCGACTCGCCAATGACGGTCGCGACTATCGGTACGTCTACGCAGACCCTGCCGATCCCGACCTGGGACGCATGCTCGACCTGGCTCTGTCCACGCCGATTGCCGTATCCGAACCCGCAGCAGCCGCCGCAGGGCAGCTGGATTCGACGAGTGACATCCCCGGCGAACTGGCTGCCGCCCGGATCGGGGTGATCGGCAGGCATCCCGACGGGTTCGAGCCATGCGGATTCGATGCAGAACTGACGAGGGAGACCACAGGAGTCATCATCGAACAGATCGCCCTCGATGAGCTCTTCGACGTGGCCGGTTCGATCGACCACACCGAACTCGACGCCATCACGGCCGACCTCGAGGCGAGGATGGATCTCGGAGAGTTGGAGCGCGCTTCGATCGAGCCATCGGTCAGGCTCCACGCAGGACTGCATGTGATCTGTGAAGAGAAGAAGTGGAGTGCCGTGGCCACTCGATGCTGGCCGGAGTGCTTCACCGAGTTCGGAGGCGCCGCCTGCACTGCGCAGGGCCTGCTCACGACGCTTGGGATTCCGGCTCAGTGTGAGGCCGACGCGTACGGGGCGATCACCGCCCTCATGCTCCAGCGGGCAGCCGGGACGGTGGCGTTCACCGCTGACTTGGTGGACATCGATCCCGTGACGAACACGGCCGTCGTCTGGCACTGTGGCCTGGCCCCCTTCGACATGGCCGCGCCGGACGTCCGCCCGCGGGGGACCGTGCACTCGAACCGCGAGCTGCCGCTGGTGAGCGAGTTCGTCCTCGCGGCTGGAACGGTGACGATCGCACGACTCAGCCAGTCGAGAGGAAGCATCAGGCTGGCACTGGGCCGAGCCGAGATGCTCGACGCCCCGAGGCCGTTCAGCGGGACGGCGGGGACGCTCAGATTCGACCGGCCGGTGCGCGAGGTGCTGGAAACCGTGATGGTCGAAGGCCTCGAACATCACTACAGCTTCGCCTACGGCGATGCTGTCGACGAGCTCAGATCGGTGGCGGCATCGCTCTCACTCCAAGTGGTCGATCTGTGAGGCCATGACCAACGGCTGGAAGTGGAGACGGACCGGTGGTCTGAGACTACGGACGGGCCATGGCACGAAGACGGCAGTCTGCCGGCCTACGTTCAGGTCGCCGACCAGCCGATGACCTCATCCACTTCGATCTCGATCCACGGCCCGACCACGTGGTCGACGAGCTGGGGAAACCGGTCCCGGTGTTGTTGCTCGATGTGCGGTGCCACCTCGTCTCGCACTGCGGCACGTCCGTCGACCCGAACCCACCAGAGCATGCTCCAATCGGACTCGTAGTGATCCACCAACAGCGTCACCCGGGGATCTCGCCGTAGGTTGGTCAGCCGACGCAACCGCCGTGTCAGCTTGGGCTTGGCGTCGATTGCGATCACGATCTTCGAGGGGGAAATCCTCGTGTACACCACCGGCACCAGGTGCACACCGCGGTCGGGATCGACGGTGCCGAGCACGCCGGCACCGGAGGCCCCCAGTCTGCGCCATGCCTCCACCCTGTCCAAATATGACTCCTGGTCGATCTGTCCGGCGTGGTGTGCCTGTCTCGGACACCCCGACCCTACGGTGGTCCCCTCGAAACCACGCCGAGATCGAGCGTCAGTGAGCCGTCGTCTCCAGCGTCGACGTTTCAGTCACCCCTACCAGTGGCAGTGACAAGGTGAACTCCGTCCAGCCGTTGACGCGCCGGTAGGTGAGGTCGCCGCCCATCGCTCGGGCCATCTCACGGGAGATCGTCAACCCGAGCCCGATCGACCCGGCTTGAGTTCCGGGCTCATGAGCCGAGCGGTATGGCTCGAAGACCTGCTCCGAGTCCTTCCCGGGAACCCCTGCGCCGTTGTCTCTGACGGTGATCGCACCCACATCGCCGTCCTCGGCAACGGTGACCTGAACATCTGCGCCGCCATAGCGAACGGCGTTGGCGGCGAGGTTCCGCACGATCTGGCGAACGCGCGGTCCGTCACACATGACAGCAACCTCGCTGAGGGCCTTCCAGAACGTCTGGTTCGAGCGCCGTTCGACGGATGGAAGCGCACGCTCCACAGCTCGAGCCAGGTCGTGGGGCTTGCAGTGATACGAGAGCGCACCGAGTTCGTGGCGGGCAGCAGTCAGCAGGTCTTCGACGATGAAGCTGAGATCGAGCGCCTCGTCGGCGATGGTGGAGGTGATTTCTTGCGACATCTCGGTACTGAGCATGGCACCGTCCCTCAGCATTTCGGCGAACCCGAGGATCCCGGTCAACGGCGTCCTCAGCTCGTGGCTCACTGCGGCGATGAGCTGATCCTTGCTGCGAATGATCGACGCTTTCACCTCATTCTCGGCCCTGAGACGTTCCTCGAGGAGCACCCGAGATATCGCCGTCGCAGAGTGCCAGGCCAACGTCTCGAAGAGGCGCAGCTCCGACGGCGAGTAGGTCTCCGAAGGCGCTGCCGGTTCCGTGAGCGCCAGCAAGCCCAGGGTTCTGTCGGCGACGATGAGAGGAGCCAGGGCGACGGGCGCGTTGTTGTCCTCACCGAAGAGCACCACCGCAGCGGGGTCTCCCGGCTGGACGACATGAAGGGCGTCGGTTGCATCGAGAAGGCCGGCGATCGCTCCGCTCGGCATGACGGTGTCGGGAGCACCAACGTGGTCGCTTACCGAACGCACCACCATCACACACTCAGCCTCTACCGGTATCACGAGCACTCCACGCTCCGACCTGAGGAGATCGGCCGAGGACGCCAAGACAGCGCGAGCGAGGTCATCGATCCCCTCGGCCGTCGCAGTCTGACTCGTCAGCGTGGAAACACCGTCGAGTTCCTGCTGGCTCAGATAGAGCTCGCTGTAGCTGCGAATCCCCAGGATGCCGGCAAGCCCGAGCCCTGCAACGACGACGGCAAGCCCGGGAACCTCCATCGCCAGGACGAGCAGAACGATTCCGAATGCCGCCACCGACAAGCTTGCGACCCATGACACACTCAGCTCCCTGAGAACCTCAGACATGGACCGCTCGGGGTCCGTGGATCGAATCACGAATGCGACCGGCAGGCCCAGAGCGAATGCCTCGAGCGAGACTGCGCCCAGCACGACCGGCCACGCCTCGGTGATGGAAAGCTCGAGAAGGCCGAAGGCGGAGATCGCCATCGCCCCGATTGCGGCGCCGAGGAGGGTGTTGGCGATGTTGAACGCCAATCGCACGCCACGCTGACGACGCAACACGACCAGAGCGAACAGAGAACCGAGCATCCGGCCTGTCACGTACGTGAGAGGGGCCGTCAGCGCCACTCCGACAACCGCAGCGAGCTCGACAACGGTGAGGGTGTGGGCGCCGCGCCGGGCAGGAAGGTGGAACGCCACCCGCTCGCCGAGAGCGAAGGCGACGACGAGTCCGAGCATCGAAGGGACCGAGAACGCGAGTCCGGTGGCCCCGAGGGCTGCTGACAGCAATATGGCCGAGATGACCAACAGGACGGCGATCGTGGCCCACACGGCACGAAGCGAATGGTTGCGTTTCACGGGAACACCACGACCACCAGATCGGCTCATCAGCCCAGTACTTGAGGCATCAGTCCCACCTCAAACCCGACCAACCGTGTCCCGACCACGAATGACCAGACCAACCGTGTCCCGACCACGAGTGTCCCGACCAGGAATGACCCGACCAGGAATGACCCGACCAGGAGTGACCTGACCAGGCGTAGTCGGACCAGGAATGACCCGACCAGGAGTGACCTGACCAGACATCCGTCGACCAGGAATGACCTGACCAGGAGTGACCCGCCCAAGTGTCTGCAGACCAGGAGTGACCCGACCAGGAATGACCGGTCCAGGAGTCCTCTGTCCACCTGGTCGAGCTGTGGTCGACCCCGAAGACGTCCTGTTCGCCGAGGAGCGCGATCCCGCCGATCTCAACGACGGCGTCTCCCCGAAGGTCATCGAGCGAGCCCTCGCCGGTGATCGTCTTGTAGTACTGCTCTCCAGATGCCGTCTTGGCGTCGAGGGTCTGATCGAGCCGGAGGTACAACATCTCCCAGCCGACCGTTCGCTTCCCCGAGTCGGCGCCGGCCATGAGCGTGGCCTTGACTTCATCAGGGGTCAGATCGGGACGCTGCTCCAGGAGAAGCGCTGCGCCACCCGCCACCACGGCTGCCGCTT
>JAHEIN010000217.1 GCA_024639335.1 bacterium
ACCAATCACGAGAAACCGGTAAACCTCGAAGCCGGGTTCACACGAGTCACCTGTGAACCCCGAGGTCCGGGGTGGAGGATGCGTGACCGCACCCAACGAGACAGAGGTCGTCGTCAGACTCGAACCATTCGAGTCCTTCTATCGACGCGAGTTCTCGAGTCTCGTGGGTCTGGCCTACGCATTGTCGGGCAGCAGGTTGGCCGCCGAGGATCTGGCGCAGGAGGCGCTGATGGTGGCCCACGGGCGATGGGATGAGGTCAAGGGTATGGAACGACCAGATGCATGGGTGCGGAAGGTGCTGTCGAACATGGCAGTGTCTTCGTTCCGGAAGCGCCAATCGGAACTGAAGGCGATCACGCGCCTCGGCGGCTGGAGGCAGCAGAGCATCGGCGAGATGGAGCCGGAAGATCAGAAGTTCTGGGCGGCCGTGCGCAATCTGCCCGACCAGCAGGCGAAAGCCATCGCCCTTCACTACGTGGACGATCTCCCTGTCTCCGAGATCGCCGAAGTGTTGGATTGCAGTCCCTCCACGGCCAAGGTCCACCTCTTTCGCGGCCGCAAGACGCTGGCGAAGAAGCTCGAGTTGACGGGGGCGGAAGCATGAGCGTCGACTTCGAGACCAGAGCGCGCTCGGCCGGCGCTGCTGTCAAATCGGCGGTCGCCGAGGCGGATCTCCAGCTGGCGACACCACCGACCCGACGTGGCGCCGCAACACAGAGACAGCCCGTGGCTCACCTCGGGTGGGCACTGTCCGGAGCTGCGCTGGCCGTCGCCGTGCTCGTGTCGGTGAGCGGCCTGTTCGACACCGAGGTGGTCGCCGGCGACTCCAGCACCGAAACGTCTGTGCCGGCCACTGCGACCACCGTCACGACGACCCCGACGACCCAGCCTGTCCCGGTTGTGCCGATCGAGCCATCGACGACTGAGACCACCGTCGAGCAGGCGACGACCACCACCGTCGACGCGGTGGCACCGATCATCGAGATCCTCAGCCCGGTGGACGGTCAGGTGTTCGAGGAAGAGACCATCACCTTCAGCGGGATCACCGAACCGGGTGCGTCGGTGCTCGCCGGTCCATATCGGGCCACCGTGGAGTCGGACGGCTCGTGGTCGATCAAGCTGGTGTTGAGCGAGGGCGAGAACCGGGCGGTGTTCACCGCAGTCGACGCCGCCGGGAACCAGGCGACGGCCGTGGTGACGCCGATCTATCAGCCACCGGTGACGACCACGACGAAGCCCAAGCCCGAGGTCGCGGCATTCACTGCCAACGCCACCTGGATCGAGTGCAGCAGCGAACCGCCGTTCGACGAGTATTACGGTTCCGGGCAACCGGGAAGTTGGGTCGAAGTGATCTCCGAATACGGGTCGGGCGAGGCGATCGTCGGTGCCGACGGCAAGTGGTATCTCAAGGTCACGTTCGACGTGCCGCGCGGCAAGCGCATCGAAGTCAAGGTGAAGGACCAGTACGGCCGCGCTGAGTGGTTCCCGTTCGTGGCGGTGGAACCGGGGTAGCTACCGGCTGTCGATTGCCGGTTCTCAGTCTTCAGTCCTCGGCCTCCACTGCCTTGACGAAGTCGGCGTTCACGTTGCCGAGGTGGACGCGAGTGCCGGCGCCGATGAGTGTCGGTACCGGACGGTCACGGCGCAACTCGAAGCGGCGGTAGGACGACACGATGATGAGGGTCACCGAGGCGATGGCCAGCACCGGCGACCACCCTCGAGCGGTGACTGCGGCGACGGCCAGCAGGACCAGTCCGATCCAGCCGCTCGACCGGAGGAGTGCCTCGCTCCGCTGCCGTCGAGCGAGGTAGGCAGCATCGACCGGAAGTCGGCCAACCAGGACGTTTCTCGGCGAACGGGGGTTCTCGAGCAGCGTGACCTGGGAGAGGAACGCAAACACCGGTCCAGGCGGCTTGGCCGCAGGGTCACGCTGAACGATTCTGGTGCGGAGCACCATCCGATCGGAGGTGTGTTCTCCGGTGAACACGCATACATCAGGGAGTGAACCGGATTTGAAGTCGTCGAACGAGACCGTCACCTGTCCCACTAAAGGCGGGCCACCAGGTCGGCCAGGACATCGACGTTGTCTGGGGCGAAGTCCTTCGGGAAGTTGACGATCGCCTTGTCGAGTCCGGCCGTCTCGGCCTCGTGGATCGCTCGGACCATGGCGTCGGGATCGCTCGGGTCGAAGCGGAGGAGGATCGAACAAATGATCTCAGACGAGTCACGTCCGATGTCCTCGCAGTGCCGCTCCAGCACCTCCCGCTTGTGGATCCACTGATCGATCTCCACGGGCGTCATGTTCCAGTGCTGGGCATATCGGGCGACAGTCCGCAACGTGCGCTTCTCACCACCCCCGCCGATGACGATCGGCGGATGGGGGCGCTGCGGTCCCTTCGGCTCGTTCCTGGCGTTGGCGAGGGTGAAGTGGCGACCATCGAAGGTCGTCTCTTCGTTGGACAGGAGGGAGATGATCACCTCGACGCCTTCGTCGAACATGTCCATCCGGTCTTTCAGCGTGTCGCCGAGGCTGATCCCGTAGGCATCCGCTTCCTGCTGGTTCCAGCCCGCACCGAGCCCGAGTTGGAAGCGCCCGTTCGAGATGATGTCGACCGAGGCGGCCATGTTCGCCGTGAGCGCCGGATGACGGTAGGGCATCCCGTTCACCATCGTTCCCACCTGCATCCGACTGGTTGCTTGAGTCAGTGCGCTGAGCGTGGTCCAGGCCTCCATACACGGCCCATCGGTGTCACCGAAGATGGGATAGAAGTGGTCGAAGAGCCAGGCTCCTTCGATGAAGTCGGTTGCGTCGGCACGCTGCCAGGTCTCGAGCAGCCGGTTCCAAGTGGTGTGGTGGGGATTGGTCTTGATGTCGATGAGCATGTCGATCCTCTGGTCGCCTCACTCGATCGTATCCGTGGCGTCCGACCGCATCGAGCAGAGCGCTGTGCTTCACGTTCCACGTTGCACGTCTCACGTTTGGTGAGTCAGGTCGAGAGAGCCGGGATCACGTGCTCGCCATACGCCCGAATCGTTCCTTCGATGTCATCGTGCATGAGGTACAGGCCGAAGTGGTCGACCCCGAGCTCGCGGAGCTCCCGAAGCTGTTCGATGTGGGACTCGACGGGACCGAGGACACAGAACCGGTCGACGATGTCGTCGGGCACGAAGTCCGTCGACGGATTGCCGGCCTTGCCGTGATGGTCGTAGTCGTAACCCTCACGAGCTTCGATGTAGTCGGACAGTGCTTTGGGCACCAGCGACTCGTCCTGTCCGTACCGCTTCACCAGATCGGCAACGTGATTGCCAACCATGCCGCCGAACCATCTGAGCTGTTCGCGCTGGTCGGCGATGCTCTCGCCGACGAATGCCGGCGCCACCACGCAGATGTCGATGTCGTCCGGATTGCGTCCAGCCTCGGTGGCGGCTTCGTGCACGGCCGCCACGGTCCACTTGAGGATCTGGGGATCGGCGAGCTGGAGCACGAAACCGTCGGCGTGCCGACCGACTGTCGCCAGAGCCTTCGGCCCGTATCCCGCGACCCACATCGGCAGATCCCATCCGGCACCGTGCAGCCACGGAAACCGAAGCTCCTTTTCGTTGTAGATGGTCTCGCGTCCGGCGACCAGACCCTTGATGACGTGCATGGACTCGACCATCGTGGCCAGGGTCGTCGGCTTCTTCCCGATGTAGCGGAGCGCCGAGTCGCCGCGTCCCATCCCGCAGATGGTGCGCGGGCCATAGAGCTCGTTGAGTGTGGCATACATCGACGCCAGGACCGTCCAGTCGCGGGTGCCAGGGTTGCTCACCATCGGGCCGACGATCATCCGCTCCGTCGACGAGAGGATCTCGGAGAAGAGCACATACGGCTCCTGCCAGAGCACGTGGGAATCGAAGGTCCAGCCGTGGGTGAAACCGTGCTGCTCGGCGAGCTGCATCCGCTCGACCAGCTTCCTCGCAGGAGGATTGGCCTGGAGAACGGCCCCGAACGTCAGCTCACCTGATCGTCCCATCAGATCAGGTA
>JAHEIN010000218.1 GCA_024639335.1 bacterium
TGGCCCAATTCTGCGGCTTCTCGAGCATTCGCTCATCCAGCACCTGGCGAAGATTCGACAGGGGCCTGTCGGTGATCCACTCCTGCTCGATGTAGCTCAACGCAAAGAGCGCCTCGCGGGCAGCGAAGGTCAAACCGGGTCCGACTTTGAGGATCGCGAAATGGTCATTGACCAGATTGCGTAGCTCGGTCTCGGTCTGGTAGTCGGTCGAGTGGGCTTCGTAGACGATGTGGTCAAAGCCCAAGATGGCCGTGCTCAGCTCGTGTGCCTTGGCAGGTTGGTATCCGATCACGGTGGCGTGGTCGAACTCGACACCGGGCTGCACGACCACTCCGATCACGCGCTCCCAGGCTCCACCCAGACCACGTTCGGTGAACTTGCTGCGGTGGGTCTCGATGGTTTGCTTCAGGTCCTCGATCCGCGTGGTGGCGAGTTCGTCGAGATCTTCCTGCGCTCCACCGGGCACCGGCACTTCGGTGCCGATGATGTAGACCGGCGCCGCCGTCGGATCGGCAATTGCCGCTTCGGCTGCGGCACACAACTCTGTGGCACGCTCGGCGATGATCTCGTCCGGAAGCGGTTCGACATCATCAGCACACGCCATGCTCGCGTCCAGGTGGATCTTGGAGAAGCCGGCACGGACATAGTCCGCGACCATGATCTTCGCTGCCGCCATCGCCTCCGCCGCCGGCTGCGAGCTCCAGGGGTTCGGGCCCAGGTGATCACCTCCGAGAAGGAGCTGTTGCTCGGGGAAGCCCACCTCCGCCGCAATGTCCAGCACGTACTTGCGGAAGTCGCTCGGCGTCATGCCGGTGTAGCCGCCCTCCTGGTTGACCTGGTTGCAGGTGGCCTCGATCAACAGCGGCGAGCCATCGGACTTGGCTTGTCGCAGGGAGGCTTCGAGTACCAGGCGGTGAGCCGAGCAGACCGAGTAGATGCCCCGCTTGCCGTCGGCCCGGTTCTCTTCGACGATGTCTTTCAGAATGCTGGCGTTCATACGTGTCGCTCCGTTGAATCGATGAATCGGTCGAGTTCGCCCAGGGTGGTGTTGCCTTCCATCGGGCCGCGCTTGGTCACGGCCATGGCGCCCGCTGCGTTTGCCAGCGTCAGGGCGCGCTCGATCTCGATGCCCTGGGCCAAGCAGGAGATCAGCGTCCCACCGAAACAGTCGCCGGCTCCGGTCGGGTCCACCTCAGTGACCTCGAACGAGGGCACGTGCAGTGACCGCGTCCGGTCGTAGTAGACGCTTCCCTCGGCGGCATTCTTGACGACGATCATCTCCAGTCGATGACTCTCGAAGAGCGTCGCGACGGCCTCACGTTCAGATGCGTCGCCGCAGAAGTACTGCAGATCTGCTTCACTCGGCAGGAGAATGTCGCACTCCTGCAGGACGTCGAGAATGGCTTCCCGGATCACGGGTGACGTCAGAACCTCCTGCCGAATGTTCGGGTCGAAGGAGACCTTGCCCTCGCTCTGCTTGACCAACTCGAGCGCTCGCTTCACGGCAGAGATGGAGCCGGCGTTGCCGAGCGACGAGCCCATGACGTGGAAATAGCGGCAGCCACTAGCGAGGACCGGATCTACTGAGTCGGCATCGATCAGCGCGGCGGCGCTGTTCCCGATGTTGAAGATGAACTCACGGCCACCGTCTTCCTGGTAGGTCACGAATGCGGTACCCGTGGGAAGCTTGTCGGTGCGATTGATTCCACTCACGTCCACCCCGTCGTTGCGCAGGCGAGTGACGATCAGGTCTCCAAAGCCATCCTGACCGGCGCAGCCGATGAATGCCACCGAGGCGCCGGTCTTTGCGGCCTGGTCGGCAAAGATCGCAGGCGCGCCGCTCGGGTATGGTCCCAGGAAGACGCCCGGCTCCGTGAAGGTCTGGCCGACGCGCTCGGCCATGATCTCGGCGAGCAGTTCTCCCATACTCAGAATGTCAGTCATGGCTCAACACATCTCTTGGTCACCGTCGACGTTCAAACGTTTGCCAAGGATCTTGTTTGGCCACCGCGTTCGCTCCACGCGTGACCTTTCTCGGCGATGACCTGCCGGAGTTGGTTCAAGCGATCGGCGCCCACGGAACGGAGCACCCGGGCACGCTCCTCGGGATCGAGGTGGACGGTCTCGCCCCAGATGGTTCGGCCGACGAGCACGCCCGATGCACCGGCGGAACATGCGACCGCAGTCTGCTCGAGGAAGACGTCGGACGTCACGCCGGCCCCGAGCAGGACCCAGGGTGTTGCGCATGAGGCATCGAGTCGTTCGCACGCGGCTTTCCATCGGGGGCGATTGTCGGTGTCGCCACCTGGGAACTCCATCTTCATGATGGCGGCGCCGGTTCGACTGAGGCGCTCTGCGGTGCCGACGACGGCGTCCTCATAGGCCTGCGTGCCCTTGTGAAGTGTACGGTCCGGGTGAGGCGAGTACACCAAGGGCTCGAGGAACAACGGCAAACCTGCGGCCTGGCATTCGGTCGCCACCTTCCGGACGAAGTCCTCCTTCTCGGCGGCGTTGGCAGCATCGGGGTGGTAGTACACCAAGAGCTTCGTCGCCGTGGCTCCCATGCGGAGGGCCTCGGCGGCACCGAAGTTCTCGACCAGCGAGGGCATCCGCTCCCAGCCCTCGCCCAGGTATCCGGTGTTCTCCAGAGCAACGATGAGAGGCAGCGTGGCCGGCACGTCGGGTGAAGCGAGGCACGGCTCGAACCCATAGATCGGGTCGGTCAAGAAGCCCGTCGTGGCCCCGGCCAGATGTTGAGCGAAGTCGACCTTGAGGGCGGCGAGGAGTGCCGCCGCTTGCTCCGTACTGAGGCTGCCGTCGAGCTGATTGAGCACGTTCTGGCGATGGTCAGCGGCGAGCAGAACGAACACGTCCCGATCGCCCAGACTGCACGCCCGAAGCCGCCGGATGATCTCGGGGTGCTGGAGGGGGGATGAAGACATGGCGGTGACACGTTCTCTGAGCTACTGAAGTCGCGGATCAGACATCGGCGGCGGCCATGGCGCGCCCGCCGCTGGAGGGGTGGTGCAGCGGCGGGCGGCCCAGCGGTGGGCGATCAGCTCCCGACTCGCTCGCCGTCCGCCGCGAACACGTGCGTTGCACCGATGATCTGGATTGATACGTGGTCGCCACGTGCTGTATCGGTCTCGCCTTCGTAGCGCACGACGAGATCGAGGTCGCCGCCCTGGTGCTCCACCCGGACGTGGACAAAGGACTCGGAGCCCAGTTCCTCGACGACAGTGACCTCGCCCGGCAAGCCGCCGGGCGCAAGCGTCATGTGCTCGGGTCGCACACCGACCGCGAACTTCGCATCGCTGCTGCTCTTGACTGCCGCCTCGACCTCAGGTTTCAGCGGAACCTGCAGCGAGCCGATCTTGAGCGCGCCATCGGCCCGTTCGACGTCGACGATGTTCATGGCGGGGGAACCGATGAAGCCGGCCACGAAGCGATTGACCGGACGGCTGTAGAGCGCGCCCGGCGTATCGCACTGCTGGAGCACGCCGAAGTTCAAGACGGCAACGCGGTGCCCCATCGTCAGGGCCTCGACCTGGTCGTGGGTGACGTAGACGGTGGTCACACCGAGGCGTGCCTGGAGGTCGGCCAGCTCGGTGCGGGTCTGCACCCGCAGCTTCGCATCGAGGTTCGACAGCGGCTCGTCCATGAGGAAGACCTTTGGGTGGCGCACGATGGCGCGGCCCATGGCGACCCGCTGGCGCTGACCGCCGGACAGGTTCTTCGGCTTGCGGTCGAGGTACTCCTCGAGATCGAGGATCCGCGCAGCTTCTTGCACCGCCTTCTGCCGCTCGGGCTTCGGGACCTTGGCCTGCTTGAGGGCGAAACCCATGTTCTGAGCAACGGTCATGCTCGGGTAGAGCGCGTAGTTCTGGAACACCATCGCAATGTCGCGGTCCTGGGGCGGCGCGAGCGTCACGTCTCGATCGTCGATGAACACGCCTCCCTCGTTGACCGGTTCGAGTCCGGCGAGCATGCGAAGCGCAGTCGACTTGCCGGAGCCGGACGG
>JAHEIN010000219.1 GCA_024639335.1 bacterium
TGGCGCCGACGATCGATTCGTCGTTTGCGGCGAATGAGTTGGCGCGGATGTTGACGTTGGCGCCGACGATCGATTCGTCGTTTGCGGCGAATGAGTTGGCGCGGATGTTGACGTTGGCGCCCGAAGTCTCGGATGGTTCGTTCGAGGCGAATGAGTTGGCGCGAATGCTGCGTTTGGCTCCGGCGGGATGAAGCGGCTGTGATGCTGTGAGGGCCCGGGACATGCTCCCGGGCCCTCGATCACGTGGCACCCGGGGTCTCGTGCGGCTCTTGGTCAAGACCGGCGGGTTCAGGCCTGGCACTGCCAGTGTGACCAGCCGCCCGGAAGTTCGTACAGCATCCATGCTGCTACAGCGACATTCGCCTCGGGGTCGAGGACGTCGGCTCCCGAATACCCGGCCGCCGTCGATCTTGCCACCCAGGTCTCGGGTGCATGCTGGAAGAGCCCCGAGGCGCCCGTGACCGGGTTGACGTTCTCTGGGTTGAACGACGACTCACACCACGCAATCCGGATTGCTCGGCTCACATCGGCGGGCCGGAAGAAGCTCTCGACGAGTGACCGAATCTGGCTCTCGTCGAAGAATCTGGAGCGGTCGATCACGCCGTTCGTCGCAGAGGTCGAGGGCGCCATACTCGTCGTGGTTTCGTCCTCGCCGATGAGGGCCGCCAGATCGCCATCGAAGCCCGTGGCCGCTGCAGCGGAGGCCCCTTCCGCCAATAGCGCAAACGTCATGGCGGCGACGGCTCCCGTACTCCGTCCGATCTCGGGAGACACCGAGACGGAAGGCGCTTCGGCGAACGGGACCGGCTCGGAGTCGGCTGTGAAGGCAGCGAAACCGATCACCGCGAGTGAAGACACGACGAGCCACCCTACGAACAGGGCTATGCGGTGCGAACGCATCCGTTGTCTCCTCCACCTACGACGTCGTCCCCGAATGAGCTCAGCGAAGCGCGGGGAGATGGGACGAGCATATTGGCCCCAATCGAGGTTCAGCAAACCGCTTTGGGTTCATGTTGCGACTGACAGCGCGATCATGACCTGTGCGGTGTAGTACATGGGGAGACCCCACAACGGGTTGCGCGGGTCGGTTGTCACGAATCGCTCACGTGCGACGAGCAGATCGGATGAAACGAAGAGAACGGCACCCGCACGCACGAGGACCGTCTGATCGGAACCGATGCCGGCAGCCACCATCACCGAAATCACCAGTATGTAGACCGCAACGGGCATCCGCATCATGCGATCGAGCCGAGGGAGCAGCCAGATCGCCGACACGACCCCCAGCGCTGCACCGATCGCACCGGTCACCAGCGTGATCGGGCCCTTCGACAGGAAGGCAAAGACGTAGGCGACATGCCCCGCTGCGAAGAGGACCAAGCCGCCGAGGAACCACCTGTCGAACAACAGCGCGACATCGCCGAGGGCGCCGAAAACCAACCCGGCCAGGATGATCCGGCCGTAGGCCGAGTCGACCGCTCCCTCCGAGAGCGCCACGAGCAGGAACCCGACCGAGGCGAGCGGCTTGGCCATCAACGCAGCCGGGGTGTCGCGAACGCGGATGAGCCAGGCGACCATCGCAGCCGTGGGCAGCACCCAGATCAAGACTGGAGCACGCCGACGATGTCAATCCACATCGAGTCTGCCGGGTCGAGGAATCGGAAGTGGTCCCCGCCCTCGGTTGCGAGGAGACGTGCTGGATTCGCTTTCGTGTACTGCTCCGCATAGCTGAATGGGACGCGATCGTCGGCCGTTCCGTGGGCGATCACGACAGGTCCCTTCGGGGGGTGGCGGGTGGGGCAAGCGGCGGCCGGGTCTTCGTTCCCCAGGTAGTCCATGGCGGCACCGTCTCCGAGCTGTTGTTCGACGGCCAAGACCATGTCGTTGACTCCCCCCATCGATACGGCAGTGACGTCGTCGCCCACTTCCGACGCCACTTCGAGGGCGAGCTGGCCACCAGCGGAATGACCGATGAGAACAACGGAATCGGCGGCGACTTCATCGGCGGCTGCCCGTGCGGCAGCGGCGACGTCCTCTTTGGTGACTGGCCAACCGCCACCGTTGCCGACCCGACGGTATTCGATGCTCGCCACCGACCATCCGCGTCGAGCGAGATCGACTGCGTTCAGGTCGAGAGTGTCGAACGACCAGACGTGGCGCCAGAAGCCACCATGGATCAAGACGGCCAGACGGGTTCCGCCACGTCGCAGATCGAAGAACTGCTGGGCGTCAGGACCGTAGGCAAACCGCTCTGGCGGGCTCGACACCCGCGCCACCAGGTGTCTGAGCGCCCAGCGATATCCATCGGTCCCCCGACCGTAGATCCGGTGCACGGCCGCAGGGGCGATGACGGAGCGCCGGCGCCATCCTTCCCTCTCTTCGACATTCGAGATGTGAATCTCGACCGTGGGGATCTCGACGGCTTCGATGGCGTCGTGGAGGGCATAGGAGGTGTGGGTGAGCGCTCCGGGGTTGAAGACGATCCCATCGACTTCGGCACGAGCCGCATGAATGCGGTCGATCAATGCACCTTCGTGGTTCGACTGATACGCCTGGGTCGAGACTTCGAGATGATCGCCCCACCCGGCGAACTGCGACTCCAGGTCCTGAAGGGTCACGGAGCCGTAGATGTCCGGCCGACGGGTCCCGAGGAGGTTGAGGTTGGGGCCATTCAGCAGCAGGATCCGCATGACGGTTCAGCGTATCGGCATGAAGGTGTCAGGCACGGGAGATGTGGGCAGGAGCCAGCTCGAGGCCCAACTGGACGATGCCCGGTGGAATCGGTGCCGGAGCGACTTCGAACCGCTCGGAGAAGGCTGCCACCACTGCGCTCCGGACCGAGTCGACCGTCACGTCTGGCACGAAGTCGTCGATGGCGCCGGCGGTCGACGGGATCCAATCCACTCCCAATTCCCGATACACCGGACCAAGCGCCTCCCGGATCCGCCGGCCGTTGGTCACGCTGACGACGCCGCCGACGTGGGCCGCACCGCGCACCAATCGCTGGCCGACGCCTACGAGTTTCACGCGTTCGTCTGCATGGATGGAGTAGGTGCCGGGGCAGTATTCACCCGGAATCTGGCCGACCTCGGCGTCCACACCGAGCGAATGCAACGCCGCCATCAGGAGTTCTGTGATCTCGGTGAACCGTACGGTCACTCCGGTACGGGGGTCATCGGTGGGGATCGCCCAGGCGAATGCGAGGGTGCCGGTGTGGAACACTGCGGCGCGGCCGCCGGCCAGGCGCTCGATCGGCGTGAAACCCCGTTCGAGGCTCGCTTCGACCGCTCGTTCGTATCCGGGAGTGATCGTGTCGTGTTTGCCGAACGCAACGATGTCACCGGTGTGGTGGAGGCGGAGCGTCTCGGGTTGGCGTCGGGCTCCCACCGCCTTCACGAGCGCGTGGGAAACACCCGTGTCGTGTCCGGGGACCATTGCGAAGTCTTCCGTGGAGAGCTGTATCCGGCGCACCGGATCGAATCGTAGGGAGCGGCAACGGGTATCCGACGGTGTGAGTCACCTCCCAAATGGCTGGAGGTCCAGAGGAGTAGGTCGCTGATGAGGTACGAGAGCCTGCGATGGCGTCGGTGCAGGAGCCTGAGCGAGCGCACAGCCTCCATTGGGCCGTTGGTGGACGATCCTCCCGGCGAGCCGGAGACCGGATTCCGCTCAGCCAACTACCGTTCTCTGATCGGCGGGAATATCTCGACCGCCGATCCGGTTGATTGCATGTTGTAATCATGTAATCACCCGACATTCAATCATTGCTCGAGGAGAACGATCATCTTTCACAGTGGCGGCTGGTACAGCTACCTCAAGTACGACGAAGACCAGGATCGGCCATCGGTCGACCGCAACCTGCTCCGGCGCGTGTGGTCATATGGCCACCCGTACCGCCTGGCGCTGCTGGGTGTCCTGGCCACCGTCCTCATCATCTCCGGTCTCAGCGTCGTCCCACCCATCATCACCCGGCTGCTCGTCGATGAGGCGAT
>JAHEIN010000071.1 GCA_024639335.1 bacterium
TTGCAGCCCCGACCAGGTTCGAACTGGCGTTACCGGCTTGAGAGGCCGGCGTCCTAGACCACTAGACGACGGGGCCAAGGCGCTCGAGTCTGGTTACTCGAGCCGCTCGGGGGGGAGGACTTGAACCCCCAATAACAGGACCAGAACCTGCCGTGTTGCCAATTACACCACCCCCGAAGGGTGAGGGGCATGGCCCCTCGAGCGGACAGAAGTCTACCGGCAATCTCCCAACGCGCCATTTCGCAACGCTGTCAGCTTCTCGACTCGACCGGGTATCGGGGATCGGCGATGTCGTTGGGGCGGAAAGAACGGCAGCCGGCCGGCGAGGACCGCCAACGCCAGACCCGGTCGAAGCGCGAGTTCCAGGCATCTCGCCGCTGGTTGGGGAACGTGGCGCCGTGGGAGATGACGTGCCCCGTCTCACTCGTACCGTCTGATCCAACCAGGCGGCCAAACACCTCCGGTACGTCGGCGCCACCTTCGCCTTCTCGGCTTCGAATCCCTCGAGACGGCCCGGCCGAGCGGTACATTCATGTCATGTTCAACTTCTTGACCGGATACGTCATGGGCGAACGCGCAGCGGCTCGGGCAGCCACCTACACCCGGGGAGCAGCCGCAAGCAGCGCAGCCCTCGGCCAGACGCAGCTCGGCGACCTCAACGACCGGATCGACCGAGTGCTGTTGGTGATGGATGCGCTGTGGGATCTGCTCAAGGAACAGGGCTACACGGACGAGCAGTTGATGGAGCGGATCAGAGCACTCGACTCGTCAGACGGCACCCTCGACGGTCGACGGACCCCGACGCCCGTCGCGTGCCCCAAATGCGGCTCGATGATCGCCCCCGGGCGAGACACCTGCGTCTTCTGCGGTGCAGCATCACCAGCAGCCCCCGATCCGCTCAGCGGAGTCTGAAGGCCCGGGTAGGCGTCGAGCGGAAGCCGGTGATCTGAGCCGAAAAAAGGGCATGACCGCCCAGGCAGAACAGCGGATTGACGCTCATTGGCCAGAAGACGGCGACACACGCCACCGCCCTCTCGGTGTTCTTCGACCGTGCGCTGAAGCGGTTGTCGGAACGTAGAAGCGACATCTCACGAGAACCCAATTAGCTAAGGACTGGCGGCTCGTGGCCGACAAGGAATACCTGCGGGGAATACTCGCAGAGACAGGGATCTCGGTCTGATGCCGTTCTTCGATGGGATCACCATCCATCCGGGACTGCTGAACCTCGCCATGGGGACAGCGGTCCTCTCTGTCGCGCTGTCGATCGTGTTGTTCGCCATCAAACTCCACAACTGGCGTCGCGCTCGAATCCTCGGTGTCCGAAGGGCCGAATACATCGCTGCAGTCGGCGAGATCGTCGCCAGAGGCCTCCCTCACCGGTTCGAGCGAGGCTGGGCCCAGGATCCGTTGTTCCACGAGGTCCTGCTCCAATACGTAGACGTAGTGGCAGGCGACGAGCGGGAAGAACTCGAACGCCTGATCTCGTCGATCGACCTCCGGTATCGACTGGTGATCCAGCTGAAATCGTCGAGGCACAAATCGCGCCGCATGGCCGCAGCCGCCTATCTGGCCGTGATCGCCTCGCCCGAGATCGAGTGGGCGCTGATCGAAGCGCTGGAGTCACCCAACTGGGAGATCAGAATCCAGGCTGCTCGCGGACTCGCCAAGGTCAAGAGCGAGAGAGCCATACCGCAGCTCGTCCACATGCTGCTCACCGACACGCCGTGGGTCGCCGCCCGAATCGCCGACCAGCTCGTGGCCTACGGTCCGATCGCCGTGCCGTTCCTGATGGAGAACGTCCGTGACGAACATCGCGGACATCTGGTGGATCCGCGCATCCTGGCCGCAGCGGTGCGGATTCTCGGGATGATCGGTGACCTCCGGGCGGCGCCCGTGATCCAGCGGCTACTCGATCATCCGGAGCCCGAGGTGCGGATCGCCGCGGCGTCCGCCCTCGGCTCGGCCGGCACCGGAAATTCGATCCCACTGCTGCTCGAGGCACTGGAAGATGCCGCATGGCAGGTGCGGGCGGCCTCGGCATCGGCCTTGGCGGCGTTCTCCGACCCTGCTGCGACCGAGCCCGTCGCCCGGCTTCTCACAGATCGATCGTGGTGGGTGCGTCAGAACGCGGCCGCAGCGCTCATGGAGATCGTCGGCGGAATGGACGCGCTCATCGAGGCGCTCGAGGGCGACGATGCCTACGCCCGGGACGCCGCCCTCCAACAACTCGGTCTCAACGGCGTGATCCGCGCAGCTCGAACCGCGATCACCGCCGACACACCCACCGAACAGCAGATCCGGCTCATCACAGCGGTCGATCTGCCGTCCCCGCTCCCCTTGAGTCGGCGGGGCAACGACGAAGACTCTCCGACGAACGAAATCCCTCCATCTGAGACATCCGGTGACGCGAGCTCAGAAGTGACGGCAACAGTGACACACCTCTTCGACACGAGGGCGTCGTGATCCTGTCGTTCGCATCGATCCTCATCCTCGTCTACTTCGTGCTCATGGAGATCCAGATGCTGGTACTCGCCGCAATGTCGGTGCGATCGCTGCGCCGGGACCGGCTGATCGAAAAGCACGGGCGGATCGACGACATGCTCACGTCGGATCTCTCCCCGCCCGTGTCGATCATCGTCCCCGCGTACAACGAGGCAGCCGGGATCGTCGAGTCCGTCCGCTCGATGTCGATGCTCAGGTACGCCAAGTTCGAGATCATCGTCGTCAACGACGGCTCATCGGACAACACCCTCGAAGAGCTGCTCGAGGGCTTCCGAATGGTCGAGGTCACCATCCCCTTCCGTCACGAGATCGACACCGCCGGCGTGCGCGGGATCTACCGATCGACGCTGCCGCTGCCGATCCTCGTCGTCGACAAGGAGAACGGAGGAAAGACCGACGCGCTCAACGCCGGGATCAACGTCGCCAAGTACCCATACGTCCTCCTCACCGACGCCGACGTCGTCATGGACGGTGAATGCGTACTCCGAGCGATGCGACACGTGGTCGAGGATCGGCAACGGACGATCGCCGTGGGCGGCAACATACGACCGATCAATGGCTCGGTCGTGAACCGGGGTCGGGTGACCGAGACGCACCTGCCCAGAGGCCGGCTCGAGCGCATGCAGATCCTCGAGTACATCAGATCGTTCATCTCCGCTCGGCCCGGTCTCTCGATGATGAACGGCCTCGTGCTGATATCGGGGGCGTTCGGCATCTACCGGCGCGACATCATGGCCGAGGTGGGCGGCTTCCGTGAGGGGCATCTCGGTGAGGACATGGACCTCACCATGCGCCTCCACAAACACATGAGGGATCGTGGCCTGGAGTATCGGATCGTCTACGCCGCGGACGCCGTCTGCTGGACGGAGGTCCCGACCAACCGGCACATTCTGAAGAAACAACGTGTGCGCTGGCACCGCGGGCTGTCGATGGTCGTGCGGGACTTCAAGCACATGCTGTGGAACCCCCGCTACGGAATGCTTGGCACATTCACCTGGCCGGCGTTCTTCCTCTTCGAGTACGTCGCCCCCATCGTCGAGGTGTTCGGCTGGTTCATCCTGCCGTTCTCGCTTGTCACCGGGAACCTGAACCTCGCCTACGCGATTCCCCTGACCGTGTTCGCCTTCTTCCTCGGAGCGGTGAATTCACTGATCGGGCTCTATCTCGACGAGTCGTACGGCTACTTCTCCTCGCCTCTCGATGCTCTGCGGCTGCTCGGACTCGTCTTTCTCGAGAACCTCGGCTTCCGTCAGCTGACCGTCGTCTGGAGGATCCGCTCGCTCTTCATGGGCAACAAGCCCCCCGAATGGGGCAACATGGAACGAGTCGGCGTCGCCAACGTGTGAGGTCGGGCTGGCGCCCTCCTGATGTGCGTCATACGCTGTGAGCTGTGCGGTCCATGCGGGACTTCGCAGCTGCTGAGTCGGGGTGCATCCAGGTACCCGCAGTCAGGCGACGGATGAGGCGCATTTCGCATGGCGCATCGCTCACTCCACCGAGATGCGACGGCGGGGAGACCCGTCACTCCCGGTCCGAGGAGGGCATGATCCAGAGGGACTCGGAAAGCGCGACAAGCTCGCCGTCCTCGGTCCACAGCGCGCTTCGGGCCGCCCGCTTGCGTCCATCCCACGGACTTGCCTCTGCGACCACCACGGTCGGTTGACCCGGTTCGATCGGCGAGCGAACGTCGACGCTGAGCCACCCTGTGAAGGCGAAACGCGGTTCTGGGTTTCCGAAGTGGACCGGATAGCCGGCTGCACAGTCGATCACAGCCCAGATATGCGGCGGATCGACGACACCGGCCGTGGCAGTCCATTCTGGATAGATCATGAGCGCCGCCCAGACTCCACCATCTGCCACCCGGCCCGGGTGGGTGCGAAGCGTCCCCTCTCGAGTGCCGCAGGAGTAGCACCGCGCAACGAGGCCGGGAAATCCCGCCGCCTCCGACCAGGCCCGGCCGGCAATCGCCACGTCCATCGACACCGACGGCATCGGGTCGGTCAGCGTGTCGGTGGGGTGCGACTCCAGAACGAGCGTCTCGTCGAGGCTGACCTTTGTGGTCTCCCCGTCGATGGCGACGTCGAGGTCGGTGTCGAGCGGTATGGCAGACCGGAACCACACACGCCGCGGTTGTCCGTCCTCGAGCAGACCTCCGGTGTACCCGCCTTGGGCCCGCCCCGGCGCACCTTCGAACCGGCCCGGCACGTGCAACATCGCGGGAACCTACCAGCGTTCGTGGCCTGGCTGGCTGCGCTCGCTTTCGGCGTCACCGGCTGTCGGTCGTAGGTCATCGGTTCTCCGTGAGACCGTCCTGGAGCATCGACCGTGACAGCCACCGAGCACCGGTCGAGGACCGTTGCCGACAACCGAGGACCGACGACTGACGGGCGTCGGCGAGGCCCGTGGGTGAGCCGCGCCCCTCAGACCTCGTCGAGCGCGCGAGTGATTTCAGCTTCGGTGAGTGGGTTGATCAGGACTTCGAGGTCACCGTCGAGGACCGAGTCGAGCTTGTAGAGGGTCAGTTCGATGCGATGGTCGGTCACCCGGTTCTCTTTGTAGTTGTACGTGCGGATCTTCTCGGATCGATCTCCGGATCCGACCATCGACCGCCGGGTACCGGCGAGCTCAGCCTGGCGTCGATCCATCTCGGCTTGGTACAGCCGGGCACGCAGGATGCGGAAAGCCTTCTCCTTGTTCTGCAGCTGGCTCTTCTCGTCCTGGCATGTCACCACGAGGCCGGTCGGCTCGTGGGTCAGCCGAACCGCCGAGTCAGTGGTGTTGACCGACTGCCCGCCTGGCCCGCTCGACCGAAAGACGTCGACGCGGACGTCGTTCGGGTCCAAGTCGACATCGATCGATTCCACTTCGGGGAGCACCGCAGCGGTGGCAGTGGAGGTGTGGATACGACCCTGGGACTCGGTCTTGGGGACTCGCTGCACCCGGTGCACACCGGATTCGAACTTGAGCTTCGAATAGGCGCCTCTCCCCTTCACCGCCAGCGTCACCTTCGTGTACCCGCCGGCGTCGGACTCCGATACAACCATGAGCTCGGTCTTGAAGCCTTCTCGCTCGGCGAAGCGCCCGTACATCCTGGCGAGGTCTCCGGCCCAGATCGCCGCTTCGTCACCGCCGGCGGCTGCCCGGATCTCGATGAGCACGTCACGGTCGTCGTTGTCGTCCCGGGGGGCGAGCGCCTTGCGCAGTTCGACCTCGAGTCTCTCGATCTCCTGCTCGCGTTCGCTGGCGATAGCCATGAGTTCGTCCCCCAGGTCGGAGTCCGAAGCGGCCAACTCGAGCGCGTCCTTTCGATCGACGGTCGCCTGCTGATGCCGGCTCCACATCTCGAGCACGCCGCTGATGTGCGAGTGCCGACGCCCGAGATCGGCGAGTCTCTCGGGGTCGTTGCCGATGTCGGGGTCGCTCAGTGCCTCGGAGACTTCGGCGAACTCGACTTCGAGATCCGACAACAACTCGATGAAGCGCTGATCCATGGTCAGCGGGCGTAGGCGTCGAGCGCCGCTTGCGAGAGGCCGCCTCGTTCGACGACCTCGTCGACGAGGTCGTCGCTCAGCGCCGACAGCAGAGAGGTGATGGCCACTTCGATCATCGGCTGCTCCGGACGAGCCGTTGTCAGCTTCTGGAGCCAGAGCCCGGGGGCAGCCAGCAGACCGGCGAACCACTCTCCGCCGTTGGTGCCGGACCATTTGAGAATCTCGTAGCTGATACCCGCCACGAGTGGAATGCCGATCACCCGGCTCAGGATGAGCACGAACCAATCCGCCCGCCCCACGATGGTGAACAGCACGATGGAGATGACGATCACCAACAGGAGAAAACTGGTACCGCATCTCGGATGCTCGGGATCGTACCGCTCGACCGACTCGACCGACAGCGGCTCACCCGACTCGAAGGCATGGATCGCCATGTGTTCCGCTCCGTGATACTGGAACACCCGGGCGATCTCCTTGGACCGCCCGAGGGCCCAGATGTATGCGATGAAGATCACGATCCGGATGACGGCCTCGAGCGTGGCGAACACGACCTCGGACTCACCCGAAACGGCATTCGCGATCGCTGCGGGGGCAACGATGAACAGCCCGGCGAACAGCACGAAGGCCAGCAGCATCGAACCCGCGATCTCGAGCTTGCTCAACTCCTTTTCTTCTTCTCCGACCGATTTCTGCGCCGACCACGACAGCGCACGGAAACCGAGTGTCAACGACTCACCCAGCACGAGAATCCCCCGCACGAACGGGACCCTCGCCCACCGGGATCGGGACGACAGTTTGGGCAGGTCATGACGTTGCGCCTCGATCGTCCCGTCGGGCTTGCGCACCGCCACCGCCCAGCCGCTCGGAGCGCGCATCATCACGCCCTCGAGCACGGCCTGACCCCCTACGCTGAGGGGGTCAGACGGGATCTGTGGGTCGGTTGATTCGGCTGTCATTCGATCGGAGCGATCCGGATCACTCGGCGTCGCTGGAGTCCGAAGCCGCAGCCTCTTCCTTCTGACGCTTCTTCGATTTCACCGGGGCGTTGGCGTAGCGTTTCTGGAAGCGCTCCACGCGGCCACCGGAATCGACGAGCTTCTGACGACCCGTGAAGAACGGGTGACACTCGTTGCAGAGTTCGAGGTGCAGGGAATCGGCAGTCGATTTCGTGACGAACGTGTTGCCGCACGAGCAGGTGACCGTGACCTCTTGGTACTCGGGGTGGATGTCGGTCTTCATGTCTTCCTCTCTCCTCTCAGTTGCCGCTCTTGGCGACATCGTCGAGGAACTCACTGTTCGATGCGCTGTTCTTGAGCCGGTCGGTGAGCAGTTCCAGGGCCGCACCCGGTTCGAGTGCGAGCAGGACTCTCCGCAGCTTCCACACCTGAGCCAGCTCACGTCTGTCGAACAGCAATTCTTCCCGCCGTGTTCCCGACGCCTCGATGTCGATGGCAGGGTAGATCCGCTTGTCGGCGAGCTTGCGATCGAGACGCAGCTCCATGTTGCCGGTCCCCTTGAACTCTTCGAAGATCACCTCGTCCATCTTGGAGCCGGTCTCGACCAGCGCCGTCCCGAGAATCGTCAGACTTCCGCCCTCCTCGATGTTCCGTGCCGCACCGAAGAACCGCTTCGGCGGATACAGCGCCTGGCTGTCCACACCACCTGAGAGGATGCGGCCCGATGCCGGGGTGGCGAGGTTGTGTGCCCGGGCAAGCCGGGTGATCGAGTCGAGGAGGATGACCACATCGACGCCGGTCTCGACGAGTCGCTTGGCTCGTTCGATTGCCAGCTCCGATACCTGGGTGTGCTCTTCGGCGGGCCGGTCGAAGGTGGAGTAGATCACCTCGCCCTTCACCGAACGTTGCATGTCGGTGACCTCTTCGGGGCGCTCGTCGACCAGAACCACCATGAGATAGCACTCGGGGTTGTTGGTGGTGATCGACTGGGCGATCTCCTTCAGCACCGTCGTCTTGCCGGCCTTGGGTGGTGACACGATGAGACCACGCTGGCCTTTGCCGATCGGGGCGATCAGGTCGACGATACGCGTGAGCGTCGAGTCGGTCTTGCCTTCGATCTCGAGCTTGAGACGTTGGTCGGGGAACAGCGGCGTGAGCTTCTCGAACTTGGGACGCTTGCGGGCCTCTTCGATGTTCAAGCCGTTCACCGTCTCGATTCGAGTGATGGCAGCGAACTTCTCCTGCGAGCGAGGGGCGCGGACCGGACCCTTGATCAAGTCGGCCTTGCGCAGACCGAACTTGCGAACCTGACTGGCGGACACATACACGTCTTTGTCCCCGGGCAGGTAGCCGGTCACTCGGAGGAAGCCGTAACCCTCTGGCAGAATGTCCAGCATCCCTTCGCGGACTTCCTGCTCACCCTCGGGCACGTCCTGATCCTGCTGGCGACTCCGGTTGCGGTTCCGCCGCTTGCGGTTGCGATTGCCGTCGCGGTCACCACCCTGGCGATCGCCGCCCTGACGGCCACCCTCCTGGTCGCCCCTGGCCTGGCCGCCACCGCCGTCGCTTCCGTCGTCCTTGGCGTCCTGTGCTTCCTCGGCGTCCGGCGTCTCCTGCTTGCCGCCTTCACCGTCTGCGGAGTCAGAGCTCTCCACATCGTCTCCAGACCGGTCCTCTTCCCGGCGCGGAGTTGCGGCGGGAAGGTCGATGTTGGCGGTCGGGTCGCTGCCGTTGGAGGCTGCCTTGCCGGCTTCGACCAGTGCGGAGATGATTTTCGCTTTCTGAAGTCCCTCGGCGTCGATGCCGGCTGCGCTTGCGATCTCTCGAAGCTCACCAACCGATTTGCTCTGGAGTTGGGCCCTGGTGCTCATCTGCTCCTCTCAGGCCGCCACGATGGCGTTGTGAATGGGGTCGCGAGGCTCGGCGAGGAGCGCATACGCGAGAGTCCCGGGAAAAGGGGGTACCGAATCGGTCCAATGGGTGATTCGATGTGCGAAATGATAGCAAACAGTTCGGCTCAAGCAACTCGGACGTCAGGAACCCGCTGTAGCGCCCACCTCGGCCAGCATCGACTCCAGCGCACCGAGACTCGGTTCCAGGCGATAGAGCCGTTCCGGGAGTTCCAGCACGTGCGCGGCTCTCGCCGGAAGCTCGGGGGCTTCCCCGGTGGCCCGGATCACCGCATCTGAGAACTTCGCCGGGTGCGCGGTCGAGACGACCACCAGAGTCTCGGAGGGACGTCGCAGCTGCACCCCGACCTCCCACCCCACGGCCGTGTGTGGGTCGATCACCAGGTCGTGATCCTCTGCGACCGAGCCCATCGTCCTCTCTATCTCTTCGTCATCGACCCAACCCGCATCGAAGATCGATGTCATCTCACGATGGGCGAGCTCGTCGATGACCAGCTCACCTTGGGACCGAAACAAGGCGAGTGCCTCGACTGTCTTCTGAGATGAGCGGCCGAACAGCTCGAACAGGTAGCGCTCCAGGTTGGAAGGTATGGCGATGTCCATTGCGGGCGCCAGGGTCGCAGAAACCTCACCCAGCGGCAGCCTGCCAGTCGAGATCAACGTCGCGAGACCGTGATTGGCGTTGTTCCCCACGATCAACCGGTCGATCGGAGCACCCATCTGCCGAGCCACCCACGCCGCCAGGACGTTTCCGAAGTTGCCGGTTGGGACCGCAACCGAGAACCGGCGACCGAGATTCGCTCCGGTCCACCAGTAGTAGGCAGTCTGAGCCATCACCCTGGCCCAGTTGATCGAGTTGACCGCGGCCAACGAGTAGGCGGAACGGACATCTGCGTCCCCGAACGCTGCCTTGACGAGGTCTTGGCAGTCATCGAAGGTGCCCTCCACCGCCACCGCGCGGACGTTCGGCGCCTCTACGGTCGTCATCTGACGACGCTGGACGTCTGACACGCGCCCCTCGGGGTACAGGATCACCACATCGATTGCGTCTCGGCCAACGCATCCGGCAATCGCCGCAGAACCGGTGTCCCCCGAAGTTGCTCCCAGAACCAGAACCCGCTCGCCTCGATCGGTCAGAACCGCATCGAACATCCGGCCGACCAATTGCAGTGCGTAATCCTTGAACGACAGCGTTGGACCCCAGAACAGCTCGAGGAGGAGGAGCTCATCATCGATCTCGGTCAGCGGTGCAACCTGAGGATGGGCGAAGCCGCCATATGCCTCGGCGCAGAGCTCGTCGAGCCGATCCGCCACCACACCCTCCCCAACGAAGGGCCGCATGACCTGCGCGGCCACTGCTGCGTACCCTGCCGACGCGGCGGGCATCTCCTCGAGTATCGGAATCGACTCGGGGACGTAGAGCCCACCGTCGGAGGCGAGACCGGCCAACAGCACGTCGTCGAAGCCCAGCTCCGGAGCGGCTCCCCGGGTCGATACGTATCGCATCAGGGCTCGGGGCTGATGACGCGGATGACCGCCGCCACCTGCTTGACGGCTTCGAGGCCGTCCAACGCAGCAACCGCAGCCTGATGCGCGGCTTCGGGACTCTCGTGAGTGACGAGCAACAGGGTGGCATCGTCACCGCGACCGTCCTGCCACACCGACATGATCGACACGCCGTGCTCGCCGAAAGCTCCGGCGATCTGCGCGAGGACACCGGGAGCGTCGGCGACCTCGAGCCGGATGTACCACTTCGACGAGATCTCCCCGAAGGGCACGACGGCTCCCTCGCCGAGCTTCACCCTCGGGGCGACGCGTGTCCCTGCAAGCAGGTCCCTCGCAGCGTCGATGACGTCGCCCAGGACTGCCGTTGCGGTGGGGCCCCCACCGGCCCCGGGCCCCATGAACAAGAGATCACCGATGTCGGGACCTTCGACGAAGACGGCATTGTGGGCGCCACGCACGTTGGCGAGGGGGTGGTCGAGGGGGACGAGCGTCGGGTGCACGCGCACCGAGACGCCGGAGTCGACGGACTCTGCGACAGCAAGCAGCTTGACGCAATAGCCGAGGTCACGAGCGAACTCGATGTCGAGCGTCTGGATTCCGTCGATTCCCTCGGTGTGCACGGCGTCGGATTCGACCCAGACGCCGAACGCCAGGCCTGCGAGGATCGTCGCCTTGGCCGCAGCGTCGCCGCCTCCGACATCGGCGGTGGGGTCTGCCTCTGCGTATCCCAGTCGCTGGGCTTCGGCAAGCACGTCGGCGTAGGGGGCGCCTTCGGAGTCCATCGCGCTGAGGATGTAGTTGGTGGTTCCGTTGACGATCCCGAGAAGCCGGTTCAGCCGCTCCCCGGCCAGCGACTCCGAGAGGGGGCGGATCAAGGGGATACCGCCACCGACGGCGGCCTCGAACAGAATGGAGACGCCGGCCCTCGTGGCCGCCTCGAAGATTTCGGGGCCGCGCTCGGCGATCAGGGCCTTGTTGGCCGTGACCACGGGCTTGCCGGCGCCGAGCGCTCTCAGGATCAGGTCCCCGGCAGGCTCGATCCCGCCCATCACCTCGACCACGAGCCCGACGTCCGGATGATCCACGACCGACTGCAGGTCATCCGTGGCGTATTCCGCAGGGAACGGACGCTCACGTTCGAGGTCGCGCACCGCGACCTTCACCAACTCGAGTTCGACCCCAGACTTGGCGGCGATGTTCTCGCGCTCGGTGAGCAGTTTGCGCGCGAGCGTCCCACCGACCGTTCCCCCACCGAGGATTCCTACTCCGACACGCACTTGTGACACTCCGATACGACGAAGTCGCGAGGTTAGGCGGATAGCCACAGTCCGATCTCCGCTTTGACGGATGCGCCGTACGCCTTTCGCTCTGCGTTGCGGGGAAGGGGCAATACGGCACTACTCGGAGACCCCTGATCGGAGAGCCGTTCTGAACTCAGGTTCGAAGACATCGGAGCGCCTGCGTTACTAGAGAGCCGGAAGTACGGGCAGCACTTGGCGGAGGAGAAGGAACGCGAGCTCCAGCTCCATTGAGAACCCGCCCGAGCGTGGCCGCCTTGGCGCACCCGAGGCGGCCCTGCGCTCCGTGTCAGCCTTTCTCCAGGGCCTGCCAGGCAGCCTCGACGTCCGACAGGACCTGAAGCATGGTCCGCTTCCCATCGACCACGTCGAGCATCCCCTGCCAGAAGGCGCCGCGCTCGCCATCCTGCGCGCTTCCAATGGCTCGGGGCATCAGATCGGAGGCATCGAAGCGCCACGAGCCGTCGGCGATCGAGGCTCGGGCGTACTCGCCGAGCTCTCGCCGGGCGGCCGCGGTCGATGGCGCAACACCGTCCGCCGAGCCGTAGAGGCTCACATCGAACGCCGCATTGGGCGAGATGAACGAGGTGGCGACCGGTGCCCCCCACGCCTGGCCCCATTCAGGTGATGCTGCATACTGAACGAACTCCCGAACCTCCGGACGATCTCCCAGCACCGAGAGGACACTTCCTCCTCCGTAGGCGGGGAGCGGTCCCCGTGGTTCGATGGGAGGGAAGGGGAACAACCCGATGTCCTCCCCGACCGCGGCGTCAGCTGGAAGGAAGGCGAACAGGAACTCGGCCTGGTGATACATGAAGCACTCCGGCTCCGCCTCGAGGAGAGGTGTCAACCCCTCGTCGAGCCAGTTCAGCCGGCTGATGGCGCCGGACCCGCCTCGGGCAAACCCCTCGCTCATCAACAGGGTCTCGGCCATTGCCCCGGCTTCCTGGATGCGCGGGTCATCGAAGGGGATCTCGTGGGTGATCCACGCGTCGTACAACTCGGGCCCACCAAGGCGGAGCACCAGTGATTCCAGCAGGTCGGTGCCTGGCCAGCCGGAGGCACCCTCGGACTCGAAGTGGAAGCACCAGGGCGTGTTCCCGTCGGCGACCATCTGGCGAGAGAGGTCGACCATCTCGGTCCAGCTCTCGGGAATGCCGTACCCCGCTGCCTCGAAGGCGGGCTTGGCATACATCACGAGGCCCTTGACGTCGACATCCGTCGGCAGTCCATACAAGGCCCCTTGGGAAGCAGGCCAGGCTCCGTCATCGCCGACCGTGCCGAGTGCCAGCAACTCGGGGCCGAAGCTCTGACCCAGCATGTCGAGCTCGAGGTATTCGGTCAGGTCGATCATCGAATCGGGATCTCGTCCGGCCACCTGTGCCGGCTGAGGCCAGAGCAAGATGTCCGGGAATGGCTCGAGATCCTCGACCCGCCGGGCGAGCTCGAATTCGGGGCCCGTACTGGAGCTCAGCGAGATCGAGGCAACGACGATGCCCGTCTCGTCCTCGAATCGTTCCATCTCGTCGATGAAGCCGAGATCGTCGGCTGTGATGGCCGAGTTCACCTCGATCCGTGTGCCCGCGAGCGCGCCGGGGCCCTGCGGCACCACTCCATACGCCTCCTCCCCACCCTGCACGCTCAAGTCTGCCGGGAAGGTGCGTGCGGAATCGGGGCACGGCTGCTCTGGGAAGTGGGCCCGGCAGTCCTCCTCGGTGAACGACCCCACGTCCGCCGTCTGCGCAAACGCAATGAGCTCGTCCGGGCTCAATGCGAACACTCCAGTTGCCCCGCGCGGCCCCGGCCGGACGGCCACGGGGGTGCTGTCATCGGCCGGGTACACGAGGTTGGCTTCCTGGACCGCCCAGTGCAGCGCGTCCATCGCTTCCGGCGCAACAACCCCGAAATCGGTGGTGGCGGAAGCCGCCTCCAGCGCCAGTCTCAGCGCAAGCCGGCTGTCCATCCGCAGCTCCAACACCGACGCAGCCGCCAGTTCCTGGGCCCGCAAGGTGGCTGCGACCCGCTCTTCTGATTGTTGTGCCGCTCGACCCTGGAGAAAGGCGACGACTGCGAGGAGCCCAACCACCACGGTCAGTCCGCCGGCGAGGAGGGCTTGACGAAGCCGTCGGCGTGCTCGAGTCTCTGCCTCCGCCCGTTCCTGATCGAGCCGCAGCTTCTCTGCCGCTGCCTTTGTCCGTGCCTCGGTGCTGGCATCGAGGAACTCACGTTCGGCGGCACTGAGGCTGAGCCGGCTTTCGCGTGCCCAGGCGTCGAGCTGATCCAGTCTGCCCCCGGCGAGCAAGTGGTCATCCCGCCTGTCCGCAGCGGACCATTCCGCCATTGCGGTCGCCAATCTCCGCTGATTCCTGACGTCCTCCCTGGCCCCGTCGATCCACGAGCTCAGCCGGCTCCATTCGGAGAGGAGGGCCTCGTGGGAGATCTCGACGGTCGGGCCGCGGGTCACCGGGTCTCGGTCGTACGTCAGGAGCCGATGGACGGAGAACAGATCGAGGACGAGTCTGAGTGAATCCGGATGGAGTGTGAGGTCCTCCAATTCCGAGGCCAGCGCTCGTCGACGCGTGTCATGGGCGCCCTCGCCGAGCGTCACCAGGCGCAGGAACACCTGTTGGGCCACGTCCTGGTCTTGCGGGCCGAGACCTTCGAACAACGACTCCGCCCGGGATGCCAGCGCCCCGGAGACGCCCCCGATTTCGCGATAGGTGTCGAGGTCGATGCCCGTTCCCCGGCGCTGCTCGAACAGCTCCGTCAGCGCATACTGCAGCAGCGGCAGGGCCCCGGGGCGGCCGGCTACCTCATGCACCATCTCGGCGACGAGGGCGTGCGAGAACGCGATGCCGTAGGGCTCGGCTGGTCGAACGATGGCCTGTTCCAGCTCCTCGGGAGACATGGGAGTGATGACCTCGGTGCCCTCACGCAGCAGTTCACCGAACGCTCGATGCCGCAGCGGACGATCGTAGAAGTCGGCTCTGAGGGTGAGCACGACCCGGACCCGGCTGTGATCGTCGCCAACAGCGCCCACCAGTCCGTCCAGAAACGAGCTCGCGATCTCCGGCTGGGTCAGAGTGAAGAGTTCCTCGAACTGATCAATGACGATCACCAATTGCGAGCCATCGTCGGGGAGGATCCGCCGAGCTGCCCGGCGCAGTCCGTTCTCGCCTGCCACCAGCTGCTCGAAGAGGGTCGCCGGCGGGTCGACGGCCACGCGAA
>JAHEIN010000072.1 GCA_024639335.1 bacterium
GCGAAGACAGCTGCCGGGTGCATCCGCCCGGATTCGTCGGTCTGGGCGGCTCGACGGGCTTTGACCCGGCGCCAGTTGGCCACCCGCTCCGCCATCTCCTGATGGATCACCGGACGACTCTTCGGTTCGAGGCGTTCCGCCATCAGCTTGACCGTGGTTTCGATCTCACCCCACAGCGGAATGTCGACGGTATGGAACTTGCCGAGGGTCATCCGGTCGAAGTCGACCTGAATCGTCGGCACCCAGGTGGCGATTCCGGAGTGGTTCGAGAACGATGCACCGACCACGAGCTGGGCGTCGGCCTTCGTCATCATCGCCGAAGCGATGGGAGTTCCCGATCGACCGACGACCCCACACGCAAGCGGATGATCGTCGGCGATCAGACCCTTGGCCCGGAACGTCGTGATGACCGGAGCATCGAGCTTCTCGGCGAGAGCGACGACCGCCTCGCGGTGCTCGCGGGCGCCGTTCCCCATGATGATCACCGGGCGCTCTGCGCCGGCGAGCAGCTCGACGGCTCGGTCGAGCTCGTCCGCGGGAGGAGCGATCTGCGGGTTCCCGAGTCGACCGGCCTTTGGCCGCTCGGGAGGGCGATCGAGCCCCGGGAGATCCTGCACCTCGTCGGGGAAGATGAGGTGCGCAACATCGCGCTCCACGATGGCATGCTTCAGGGCGAGGGCCATCAGCTCGGAGGCGTTGTCCGCACCGAGCACCGTCTGGCTCCACTCCGAGACCGAATCGAACGCCGATGCCAGATCGACCTCCTGGAATGTCCCGGGCCCGAGCACCTGGGTCTTCACCTGTCCCGTGAGGGCGAGAATCGGCGCCCTGTCGAGCTTGGCATCCCAGAGCCCCGTGAGCAGGTTGGTGGCTCCAGGGCCGGCGATCGAGAAACAAGCCGCCGGACGTCCGGTCAGCTTGGCGTATCCAGATGCGGCGAAGGAGGCGGCACCTTCGTGCCGAATCCCGATGTACCGCAGCCGGCCGTCGTCCTCGGCCAGACGGAGCGCATCCGCCAGCCCGAGATTGGAGTGGCCGACCATCCCGAAGACGGTGTCCACGCCCCAGTCGGTCATGACGTCGACCATCTGATCCATGGCGGTGACAGTCCGCTCGCGAATCGGGAGTTCGGCATAGAGGCCGTCCTCGCGGTCCTCGACCGCAAAACAGGTTGCCGAATCGTCGAACCCTTCGGGTGGCTCGCCAGTGATGGGGTCGTACTCATAACCGTGCCACGGACATCGCAGCCATCCCTGAGCGTCCAGCTCGCCGTCGCCCAGCGGACCGCCCTGGTGCGGGCACCTGTTGTCGAGGACTCCGAATCCGGACTCTGTGCGGATCACGGCGAGCGCCATCTCGTTGACGACGACAGTCGTCACTCGGCCCTCTTCGAGCCCACCGTGATCGATACGGAACCATTCGCAATCAGTCATTCAGCCCTCCGTTCGAGCCCGAACCTATCGCCGATGAGGCCCGGTTGCGGCGCCGAGCGAGCGCACAGTCGGAAACCCGACAGGAGGGCCCTTGGTCAGTCCACGAGTGCGTCGACGATCTCGGGCACGATCTCACCGGCGGGTCCGTCGATCTTCACCTGGGCCCACCCGTCGTGGTCCGTCCGGCCACGATTCACGATGACCATCGGTGCGCCCCGGCGGCGTGCCGACATCGGGAATTCGGCTGCGGGATACACCGACATCGTCGAGCCGATCACGAGGACGGCATCTGCGGCAGCGCTGAAACGTTCCGCCTTCTCGATCTCCGCCGGTGGAAGCAGTTCGCCGAACATCACCGTCGAAGGCTTGAGGATCCCGCCGCACCGGTCACATGGCGGATCTGGTTCGCCGGCATCCACTCGTTCGAGCACGTCGTCGATCGGCTGCTCGGAGGCGCAGCCGAGGCATACGGCCCGCCGCACGTCACCATGGATCTCCGAAACGGACTCCCGCGGGACGCCGGCCACCAAGTGCAGCCCGTCGACGTTCTGGGTGATCACCCCGGATGTCAGCCCCGCCGACCACAGCTTCGTCACTGCGGAGTGCGCCGCATTCGGGGCGATGTTCGAGCGCGCACCCCAGAGCTCTCCGTCCGCATGCATCCGCCATCCCTCGACCCTCCGCTCGGCGCTCTGGACGTAACGGTCGATCGTGAAATCTTCAGGGTCGACCTTCGTCCACAGGCCGTTCGGCCCCCTGAAGTCGGGGATGCCGCTCTCGGTGGAGATGCCGGCCCCCGTGTAGACCAGGACGTTGCGATGAGAAGAGAGCGTTGCGATTGCCTGGGCGACTTTCACGGGCGTCTCTCACAGGTGCATGTACGACAAAGGGCGGACTCGAGGTCCGCCCTTTGGTGCAAGTATTCGAGCCGTTCACACACCTACGGTGGTGCGCTCCTCCATCTCGACGAAGATCGATCTCACGTCGAGCGCGAAGTCGATGATGTGGGCTGGTAGAACTGCGCCGTGCTTTTCGAGGAATTCGTCGACGACGATGGTTCCTTTGCGAGTTTCGGTCATGGTCGTCTCCATTCTGTTCTACCTCTGTAGACACCTATTCCGGTGCCACCAATCCTTGTTCTGTCTCTTTCAACACCGATCTTGGTGCCACTCATTCCTTATCGGCAATCATGAGTCCGTCTTGCGGAGAATCGACTCCCACCGTCCGGACATCACCGTCTCAATTCATCATCGTACTGCGTGGCGCGGCTACGCACGGTGAAGACCGAGTCGCCGCTCAGGATTCCCCCTCGCCCGAACAGCCGGCCGAACTGCCAGTTCGACAATCCGAGCTCGGGCTTGTCCAGGGCGAATTGTCCGTCGACCCATCTGGTGAATCCGTTGCCGACGAACGGCGAATCGACCGCCTCGAAGAACCTGTCGGCCTTGGAGGCGTCGGTGCTGATGAGGCTGGCGGCGAACCGAGGGCTGAGGCTGTTGAACAGTTCGACGGCGTGGTCGATGTCCCTGACGATCGCAAGCGTCACCTCGGGGCTGTCCTCCCATTCCCACTCTCTTCCGAGATCGCCCCACCCGAGTGTGGACGTCCCGGGCTCCAGCACCTGTCCGTCGGCCCGAGAGATGGCCACGTCGCCGAACCACGTCGCCGGCACCCGGTCGGCCTGCTCGTCCACCACCCACAGCTTCGGATTCGTGCCCCGGCGTTCTGCTGCCTCGGTCAAGGCCATCAAGAAGAGCGGCAACAACTCGGCAGCCGCGGCCTCGGTGATGCAGCACGTGTTGAGTGTGTTGCATACCTTGCGGTCCAGCGAGTTCGCGATGGCAGACCGGAAAAGCGCCGGGTCGGCGTCGCTGTCGGCTGCGATCCATGCGCCACCTGTGCCGTGCAAGCTCACCGGGATGCCGGCCTGCCTCGCCACTGCTCCCAACTGGGAGACGGCCCGGCCCGAACCTCGCGCCACGGCGAGAGCGAGATCCGGCATCGAGAACATCGCCCAGCCGGCGGCTCGTTCGGCAGAGTCGACAAGGCTGACGGACCCGGGCGGGAGGCCGGCTGCATCGAGTGCGGGTTCGAGCGCATGGGTGACGATCGCCCGGGCAGTCCCGAGCGCGTCGGACCCGATGCGGAACACGACTGAGTTGCCGGATCGGAGCACGCCGGTGGCGTCGGCGAAGACGTTGGGGCGTCCCTCGAAGACGAATCCGACCGGCCCCACGCCGGCGAGCACCTGATCCAGCTTCCAGCCTGTGTGCTCGACCGTTTGGGTGATCTGCCCCCTGATGGATGGGGTCGCCGCCCACGAGCGCAGGCCATCGATCATGTCCTGGCGCATCTTCGGAGTGAGTTCGAGGCGGGTGGTGGAACGACCTCGAGCGCCGGCCGAGTCCATGTCGGCGGCGTTCGCCTCGGAGATCGGGCGGAACGAGGTGTCGTCCTCCAGCCTTGTGGCGAAGGCTCCATAGAACATGGTGATCGCTTCGTCGGAGACGGACCGCAGGCCGGCGAATGCGGCAGTGGCCGCATCGACTGCAGATGCGGCGGTCTTCCACGCTGTCTCGGGGATGTGGAGGAGATCACCGGTGTCCTGGACGACCACGAGGCGGTCCCCGGCGGCGAATGCGCCGGCGAGTTCGTCGGTAACGTGGGTGACCCGGTCGCCTCCCCATGGGATCGGCATGCCTGGGGTGAGAGATGTCAGTTTCATAGGTAGTGCGAAGGGTATAGGCATCCCGATGACCATCGCCGACGAATCGAGAAGCGCGCGCGAGCTGATCGCGGATCGCCGATTCGGTCCGTACTTCTTCGGCAACCTCTTCTCGAACGCCGGCAACTGGTTTCAGAACATCGCCGCCGGGATCCTGGTGTTCGAGATCACCGGGTCCAACACGAAGGTCGGGCTCATCTCTGCGATCCAGTTCGGGGCGATCCTGTTGTTCACGCTGTGGGCGGGCAAGCTGAGCGATCGAGTCAACCGACGCCGAATGCTGATCTTCTCCCAACTCCTGGCGTGGCTCGGAGCGGCCGGTCTCGCAATCACGATCCTGGCGATCGGAGACGACAACATCTCCAGTCCGCTCCCGATCTACCTGGCAACCGCCGTGATCGGAACCGGCTACGCGCTCAGCCTCCCGGCGCTCCAGGCATTGGTGCCTTCCCTGGTGCGGCCAGGAGACCTCAAACAGGCGATCGCTCTGAACTCTGTGACGTTCAACCTGGCGAGGGCGTTCGGGCCGGCGGTTGCCGGGTGGGTCGTGGCGGCGTTCGGCGCCGGCGTGGCATTCGGTGTGAACGCACTGTCGTTTCTTCCTCTCATCATCGTGCTCTCACTGATCCGCCAGCGGGAAGTCGACATGTCCGGGGACTCCGACGGGTCCATCACCGAGTCCTTCCGCATCGCTTTCGGCGATCGGAGGATCCTCGTTCCTCTGATCGGGACACTTGCCATCGGTTTCGGCTCCGATCCCGTCAACACGCTCACCCCCGCCATCGCCGACCTCTTCGGTCAGAACCGCGGCTTCGTCGGCCTGCTGGTCGCAGCGTTCGGTGCCGGAGCCGCAGTGGCGGCATTCGGGTTGGGTGGCTTCGTCAGGAGATACGAAGCCGAGCGAGCCGGTGCTTATGGGCTCGGAGTGCTCGCAACCGGGATGGCGACCCTCGCCCTCGCCCCGAACCGCTGGATCGCCCTGGCTGCTCTGGCGATCGCCGGTGTGGGGTTCATCGGAGCGATCACCGCATTGAACTCGGCCATCCAGGATCGCATCGACGAGGAGGTCCGGGGCCGCGTCATGGCCATCTGGTCGGTGTTCTTTCTCGGTGTCCGCCCCATCGCAGCGCTGGTCGATGGCCTTGTGGCGGACGCGTTCTCAGTGAGAGCCGGCATCGGGGTCCCGGCGCTCGTGGCAGGTGGAATGGCCGCCTGGCTGCTGTCCAACACCGTCTCTACGAGACCGGCTCAACGCGAGTCGATACCGGCACCTTGAGCCATCATCGCAGCTCTAGCCTCCGCTCATGGACTGGGCTCGATTCGTCGAAGCTGCGACAGAGAACGATTGGCTGACCTACCTCGGGACCGCCGATGCCGCCGGGAGACCTCATGTGTCCGTCGTGGCTACGGGGTACTCCGACGGTTCGGTGTGGTTCGCCACTCGACCCAGCTCGAAGAAGCTGCGCAACATCTCGGAGAACCCACAGGTCGGGTTTCATTGGCCGGTCGGTGGGGGCGGACCTGGGGAGCTCGCCGCATGGGGCACGGCGACCGTCCATCCGACAGATGAGCATCACCGCATCTGGAATTCCGGGATCTTCACCTACGACCTGGCGCAGTTCTTCGGATCGCCAGAGAACCCGGAACTTGCCTTTGTCGAGGTCGTCATCGAGCGGGCCAGGCTGATGGGGCCCGACTTCAACGCCGACCGCTATCCCTGATCGGCGAGCAGGGCCAGCGCGGGGTTGTCGGCGTCCGGCACACGCTCGCCGGCACGAACCGGCCCCGGTGGCGTGCCGTGGCCGAACGGGTGGCCCCCGAGTTCTTCGCGGCCGTGTGGAGCAGCCCAGTTCTCGAGGTTCGGCCCCAGCGGCACGATCCCGGTGGGATTGATATCGGTGTGCACCTCGTAGTAGTGCTGCTTGATCTGGGTGAAGTCGATCGTGTCGCCAAACCCTGGGGTCTGGAACAGATCGCGGGCGTACGCCCACAGCACCGGCATCTCGATGAGCTTGTTCCGATTGCATTTGAAGTGGTTGTGATACACCGCATCGAATCGGACCAGCGTGGTGAACAGCCGAATGTCGGCTTCGGTGATCTGGTCGCCAACGAGGTATCGCCGTGTCGAGAGTCTCTTTTCGAGCCAGTCGAGCCGATCGAACAGCTGGTTGTACGCCCGCTCGTACGCTCGGGCCGTTCCGGCGAATCCGGCCTTGTAGACCCCGTTGTTCACGTCGTGGTACACCAGCTGGGCCACCTCGTCGATCTCATCCCTGAGCCGTTCGGGATACAGGTCGGGTGCGCCGTCGCGATGATGGGCGGTCCATTCGAGAGCGAAATCGATGGTGATCTGCCGAAAGTCGTTGGTGACCACCCCTCCGGTGGGGACGTCGACGATGGCCGGCACGGTGATGCCTCGCTCGTACCGCGGGTACGAGGCGAAGTACGCCTCCTGTAGACGTTCGATGCCCAGGACGGGATCGACACCTTTGGGGTCGAGGTCGAAGGTCCAACTCCGCTCGTCGTGGGTCGGGCCACACATACCCATCGACAGCGCGTTCTCCAGCCCAAGGAGCCGCCGCACGATGATGGTCCGGTTGGCCCATGGGCATGCCCGTGCAACCACCAGCCGGTACCGGCCGGCCTCGACGGGCCAGCTGTCACGGCCGTCAGCGGTGATGCGCGTGTTGATGTATCGGGTGTCGCGCTCGAAACTCGGTTCGACGTAGGTGGCGTGGGTGCTGGGGTCGCTCATGTGACCCGAAGTTACCCGAGCGATGGTTGCCACCTGCATTGGACCGGCGGCGCCGTATGGTGACCATGTTCGGAGGTTGATCGATGCGTGGACCGGTTGATCCGACCGATGTCGGATCCGAGAGTGATGCCCTATCGCGCGTCGAAGTCCGTCAGGGCCGGGAGACCACGGTGGGCGGGCTGGACATCATCAGGGTATTGCCCACCAAGGGGCGACGTACGGTGGGGTCGTGGTGTTTCGTGGATTGCATGGCACCGCCCGACTTCGACGATCCTGAACCGATGGAGGTGGGACCGCACCCGCACATCGGCCTGTCGACGGTGACGTGGCTGTTCGAAGGAGAGGCGCTTCACGGAGACTCGCTTGGGACCGAGCAGCCGATCCGCCCCGGTCAGCTCAATCTCATGACGGCAGGCCGAGGCATCGCCCACGCCGAACTCGGCACGGCGGATCGAATCCAGGGTGTTCAGATGTGGGTTGCGCAGCCCGAGGAGACGCGAAATGGAGAGGCCCGGTTCGAGCATCACAGCGACCTGCCGCAGGTCGATCTCGGTGCAGGAGCGGCGACCGTCATCCTCGGATCGGCTCACGGGGCGGCGTCACCTGCTCGAACCGATTCCGATCTCGTGGGCATCGACCTGTCGATGAGCAGCGGAAGGGTGGAGATCGAAGCCGATCGGCGCTTCGAATACGCAATCGTCCCGATCGACAATCCGGTGCTGGTCGGCCCAGAGGTCGTCGAGCCGGGCTGGCTTGCGCTCGTTCCCGGTGGGCTCGAAGCGCTCCCGATCGAGTCCCGAAGCGATGCTCGGGTGATGGTGCTTGGTGGCGTGCCTCTCGAGGACCGCATCCAGATGTGGTGGAACTTCGTCGCTCGCAGCAAGGAAGAGCTCACCGATGCCTGGCGTGATTGGCAGGCGGGCAACACCGATCGGTTCGGCCCCGTGCCCTCGAAACTCCGGCGAATCGAGGCGCCACCCCCGCCCTGGCTTCGCAGTACCGACTGACACCGATACCTGCCGGATGCGGGAAGAGAGGGGCAGGCCTAGCCTCCGACAGGTGATGCCCCCAGACGTCCCCGAGACCATGTCCGCAGCCGTCACCTTTGCGCATGGCGGGCCCGAAGTCATCGAGATTCGCAGCGACTGGCCGACCCCACGCCCCGCGCCCGGTCAGGCCGTCGTGCAGGTCCGAGCCGCAGCGGTCAACAACACCGACATCTGGTCGCGGTTGGGCGCATACGGATCGCCTACCGACCCTCATGCCATCGCGGGCTGGCAGGGAGTGCGGCTCGTCTTTCCGCGCATCCAGGGGATCGATATCGTCGGGGTCGTGGTCGAGGTCGGTTCACCAGCCGATGACCGTCTCGTCGGCTGCAAAGTCCTGGTCGACCCCATCATCACCTACCGGTACGACTTCCCGACCGAGATCGTCGGGAGCGAAGCTGACGGTGGCTTCGCCCAGTACCACCTGTCGGCAGTTGACCGGCTTCAAGACGTCACCGACTCGCCGCTCTCAGACCCGCAACTGGCGTGCCTCCCCACCGCCTACGGAACCGCGATGGGGATGATCAATCGCGCAGACTGCACAGCGGGGGAGCGAGTGATGGTGACCGGGGCTTCGGGCGGTGTCGGCATGGCTGCGGTACAGATCCTGTCGGATCGGTCGTGCCACGTAGTGGCATACACCAGTCCGGCGAAGGTCGAGATGGTCTCGGCTGCGGGAGCATCCGAAGTCGTCGTACGGGGCCGCGACGATCTCACGGGCGTCCCCGAGGTCGATGCTGTGGTCGATGTGGTCGGTGGGGACGAATTCAGCTCGTTCGTCGATCGGCTTCGCACGGGTGGTCGGCTGGTCACGGCCGGCGCCATCGCCGGCCCGGTGGTGGAGTTCGACATCCGTCGCCTCTATCTCGAACAGCGCAGGCTCATCGGCTCCACCATGCACACACGCGAAGACTTCGAGCTGCTCACAGACTTGGCCCGCGCCGGTGCGCTGCAGCCAGTTGTTGCCGAGACCTATCCACTCGAGGGCATAGCCGAGGCACAGGCTCGATTCGAGTTGAAGGACTTCGCCGGCAAGCTCGTCCTGATCCCCTAGTCAGAGCAGAGCGTCGCAGCCCTACAGGTCTACGCGTTCGAGGAGCCCGGTCCCGACGTCGTAGACGAAGCCGCTGATGTGGTTCTTGTTCGGGAGGAAGGGACTCATGTGCAGCCGCTGTGCGGACTGCCTCACGTCACGGTGCGGATCGCCGAAAGCCTCGAACGACCAAGGAGGCTTGACACCGACCTCGTCCTCGAGCTCGAGCTTGAGAGCGGTTTCGTCCAGTCCCGACACTCCACAGTTGGTGTGATGGACGAGGACGATCTCCGCGGTGCCCAGCGCCCGCTGTGACAGACAGAGCGAGCGAATCACATCGTCGGTGACGACACCGCCGGCATTGCGGATGATGTGGGCCTCACCGTTGCGCAGTCCGAGCATCGACGGGATGTCCATTCTGGCGTCCATGCAGGCGACGATCGCCATCTTTCGCGACGGGGCGACGTCGAGGTCCGCGTCCGGGAAACCTTCGGCGTATTCGGCGTTTGCGGCCACCAGCTCGTTCGTGTTCGGGAAGGAGTGCATATTCATGGGGCCGAGAATATCGAAGTTGACTCGTGGCACCACACGCAACGATCGCCTCGACCAGGATGGCGTTCTACGGAGGGCCTCAACTCGTCGACTGCCACCGATCTGATTCGGCGCGATAACCTCCCGCAGCTCCCGAAACGAGATTCCTGTGCCGACCAACGGCCTCGCATATCTGAAGCGCTTGCTGCGTTCAGGCCAACACAATGATGTCAACCAGATCATTCGCGATCAGCAGATGGTCGTCGATCGTTTTGGCCCTGCCTTCCGGGATCCCGACGGTCTCGACGAGGCCACCTTCACGCAGTTCCTCCACTTCGAGCACAACCGGCATTGGTGGAACCTCCGCCGAGACGAGGCCCAGCTGATCAGGCACTTCGAGGCCGTGCGAGCGACGCTCTCCGAATTGATGGACGAGGCTCGGCCGATCGGCGACCGTATCGACTCGATTGGCGACCTCCCCGGATTCACCCCGGATCTGTACACCGCCATCCTTCTCGTGGCTCATCCGGAGACCTACGGGGTGCGGAGCGGCATCTCCGATTCGGCGATGCAGCGGCTGGGTCTGTGGCCTGATGTGGCGAATGACGCCTCGGACGGCGAGATCTACGAAGCGGTGAACGAGATGCTTCATCTGGTGGCATCCGAGCTCGAAACCGACTTGTGGACACTCGACGCGCTCTGGTGGGGCGCCGAGAAGGAGCACGATCCGACGAGACATTTCGTGCGCCGCACCAGGACATCGACCCCGGCGCCGCGCCGTTCCCGGCCTTCGGCGCCGTCTGCTCGACCGAAGAAGAAGTCCGGCCCCGAAACGTTCATCTGTCAGAACTGTTTCGCCACCAAGTCGGTGCGGTTGTCCTCGGACAAGCCGGGTTGGTGCATCGACTGCGCCTGAGCTGTCGAGGTTCGAGCGCCTGGATATCACGCGATCGAGATCACGGCTCGCAGGTCATTCGATGTGATCTCGCCACGAATGGGCTGGGTGATAGTCCATCACCGTGCGGGCCTTGTCGATCGACAGCAGGGTCTCGTGGCCCGCGACCGAGCGCACGTCGACGCCGGGATAGACCTCGGCCATCAGGTCACGGCTCCGCTGGGTCATGCAGGTGTCGCCCGCAGCGACGATGAAAGCCTCGTGCCCTTCGACATCGGTGGTCACACCGAGCCGCGCTGCCTGTGCGACGTCACGTGAGTCGACGTAGCCCCAGAGGTTCCACGATCTGATCGCGGGGTCTTCCCAGAATCCGGGGAATCGCTCGTAGTCGACCGGCTCCATGATGTTCGAGATCCTCAACGACACGATCGTCGCGCCGTGCCACCGTGCGAACTGGTCGGCGAGGGCTTCACCGGCCAGCTTGGACAGGGCGTAGTGGGACTCCGGCAACAGTGGGTGAACCTCGTCGATCGGGGCATAGCGGGGCTTCTCGCGTTCGAATGGGAGCCCGATGAGGGTTTCGGACGAGGCGCAGACGACCCGATCGATCCCGAGCGTGGATGCCGACGACAGGACGTTGTAGGTCGACATGAGGTTCGTCCGGAAGGTCTCCGCGTCGGTCAAAACGTTCGGAGCCGGGATAGCTGCCAGGTGGATTACGGCGTCGTGGCCGGCGATCGCCTCGAGGGCCTGCCCGAGCTCGGTGAGGTCTGCGATCACGGTCGGCTCATCGGGGTGCCGAGACGCCGCCACATCGATGTTGGTGACCTCGAAGCCGTGATCGGCCAGGTCGGCGACCACGGCCCTCCCCGCCTTGCCGCTTCCTCCCGTCACTGCAACGCGTGTCATGGCATTGAGACTAGGCACCGGAATCGATCTCGTCTTCGGCTCGATGGTCCTCCGCCGGAGACCGTTCGCCTTCGAGCTTGGCCCTTGGCTCGCCACATCCGCGTCCGATCCGCCACGATCTGCTCAGCTCGGTCGGACCGTCTGCGATCGATCGCCCGGAGAAAGGAGCGGCCTGGCCCGAGGGAAGCGGTCATCGTCGACCTCGACCCCTCTTCGGCTCGACGTCATGACGCCAGACCGCGTCGGATCGTCGAGGGCGCCGACGGTCCACTCGACTCGTGTGGACGCCACGCAGTCTCTGTTGAGACGGTCCCACGTCCCGATGCCCTCGCGGTGGTTGCGTCCGGTGAATCGGGCACCCGGACCGGGTGGATCCATCCACCCGGCACCCATCAACTCGTTGGAGAACCGGCGTGGCAGATCGATGTCGGACACGAGCTCCCACGGGTGGAGTGTTGATCGTGATCTCCACCACAACGGGATCGAGGGAGGCAGCAATCGCTGAGAAACGCCCATTCGCGAGCTCGTCGTAGAAACCTCCGATCCGCAGAGTCGTTGAGTTCGCTTCGGACCTGCCGATAGGAGCTCAATGCGTCCTGTCGCGATCGCTTTCGTCCTGGCACTGCTCATTTCGGCCTGCGAGGGCGTTGTCATTCCAACCGAAGAAGAGGCTGCCTCGGCCGGCCAGTCGGCCGCCGCCGCAGCGGACGCATTCATCAGCGTCTTCGAGGAGCGAGCGGAGGCCGAGCGTGCCGAGTTGATGTCCCAGCTGGAGGACACCAGCGAGCCGCTGTTCCCATCCACGACCATCGACCCGCTCGACACGTTCGACCCGATCAACGACTGCCGATGGTCCGAGGCGGCCAGCCTCGCACAACCGGCCTTCGTCCTCACCCTCCCGGGGTTCGTGGAGATCGATTCGACACCGGACGCGCTCGAGGGTTTCCACGCCGAGTTCTCCTACGGGCGGTGTGCGCCGATCGTCGGAGACATCAGCGTGCTGAGCTTCGACGATCCGTCGTCGCCTCAGACGGTCGTCGAGTCGCAGGTGAACGCGTATCGCACGCTCGGCGACCTCGTCGCGGTTTCGGAGGGCCCGGTGACCATTCCGGGTGCGACGGCGCCCGGCCATCAAATCGAGATCCGGACAGGGGGCGACACGCACCGGGTGTTCATCGGGGTGGCCGCAGCTTCCGGCGAAATCGTCGTGTTGACGGCGCACGTCGCAATCGCCGACTGGGCCGACACCGCCCCGGTCGTCCTCGACCTGCTGAGAGGGCTGACGATCTCCTGACCGGCTCGGGTGAGTCGGGTACGCGCCGTACGTCAGTTGTAGTGCTTCACGTCGCCCCAGATGTCGGCCAGCTGGCGATCGGGGTCGAGACAGAGGTGAATCGGCAGGCCGAACTCCTCGTTCATCACACCGTACGGGTTCATGATCGTGTCGACGCGGGTTACGTCGGAGCAGATCCGGCCGAGCACATCTCCGACGGCGCCCACGCCGATCACTGGTCCATGGCTCGGAGGCGGGCCCCACAGCCAGTAGGTGTTGTGACCACTGACCGCCCCGGGCAAGCCTGCTTGCGGTCCGAGCACGTCGATCGCTCCTGCCTCGCCGTACGATCCGGTGAAGATCGCAACCTCCGGCCGATCGGCAGGCGGGATCGATTCGAAGACGTCCGACACCTGGTCGACTAGTTCCGGCCAACCCACGGTCTCGGCCAGTTCCCCGGTTGCGTCGAGCATCGACATCTCCGACGCCGGGAGCAGTGGGAGGGCGATGAACATCCCAACGGCGATCCCCAGTCCGCTTGCGCCGACCATGAGTCTTCGACGGGCTCCTCGAAGCCGCTCGAACCAGAGTGATCCCGCCGCGAGCAAGACCGGATACATCGGAGCCACGTAGTAGGACTTGCCGCCGCTCACGAGGAAGAAGACGAAGAGAATCGCGAACGCCACCGCGATCGGCCGCCACCTCTCGAGGTTGGGGGTCCGGAGAAGATGCCACCATCCGACGGCCGCAGGGACGGCGAGCACGATGGACAGCAACCCGACCTGCTGCAACACGAAAGCCGCCGGGCCGTCACTTCGCTCTGCCAGTGCAGCCGACATCTCCAGTTGAGGAAGGCCGTTGGCCATCTGCCAGACCAGGTTGGGAAGGGCCAGCAGAGCGGCGATGCCCACCCCGATCCACGGCCAACGCCCGATCAGGAGCCTCCGCTGCGGTCCCATGAGCAACGCCACCAGGACCGCAACCGCAAGCAGGGCGATGAGGTGCTTGTTGAGGACGCCGACTCCGATCGTCACCCCGAGCGCCGTCCACCATCGCGGGTCGGCGCCATCGAGCAGCCGTATGAGGATGTAGGTCGATAGGGTCCAGAGGAGGAAGTCGAAGCTGGTGGTGCTCAACAGGTGGCCGACTGCGAGCGCGATGCCGGATCCGCCCGCCGCCACCGCTGCGAAGAGCTGCGCCTGGCGCCCCCCGCCGAACCTTCGAGTCATTGCTGCGGTGAGCAGAACCACTCCTCCGATGGCGAGTGCGGGGAGCACTCTCAGGGCGGTGGGTGAGGTTCCACCGATCGACTCGGCGATCCGGGCGACGAGCGGAGTGAGCGGCGGTTGGTCGACGTAGCCCCAGTCGAGTCGCCGTCCCGCAACGACGAAATAGAGCTCGTCCCTGTGAAATCCGTACCGCCCTGAGAGTGCCAGCAGCAGCGCCACGATGGTTCCGGCGGTCAGCACGACACTGCGCGGGATTCGCTCGGTTTCTCGAGACGCCATCGCAGCGAGCCTATCGCTCCAGACTGCGCGGAACTGCCGTTCAGGGCTGGTATTGCTCCTCGATCTCGACCACTTCACCCTCGGTGATCGTCAGCCACACCGCGGGCAGCCAGTCCCGTTCAGGTCTCATCGCCAGCCAGTCCGGGTAGCTGATGTCGGCGAGGTTGGCGATGTCGTCGGGTGGCAACCATCGAACGGCGACGTCGTCAGCCACAACAACCGTTCGGCTGTCGGACGACGTGTTGCGGATGTAGTAGTCGTTGGGAGGAGGCGATTCCTCGCCGTCTTCCAGCGTCGCCTCGATCGCCCCAACGCCGCTGAACCAACACGCCAAGTCGAACTCGAACTCGTCCACCGTTGGCTCGTTGACATAGCCGAACCATGATCCGTCCGGGAGATCTCCCGGCCCGGGTGTGCATCCCGATCCGGACGCCAGCGAGTTGACGTCTACCGGAGTCGGAATGGTGCCCTCTCTCGTCATCTCACTGCATTCGGCCTGGAGCCAGTTCCAGAACATCGAACAGCTCCCGAAGATCGTGAATCGTATGCGCTCGACTTCGTCGAACTGGAACACGGTCGACGACA
>JAHEIN010000220.1 GCA_024639335.1 bacterium
CCACACAACCCGGCCGGCACCGTGGCGGACCGCGACACGGTCAGAGCCTTCGTCGAGCGAGCACGAAGCACCGACACCTGGCTCTGTGCCGACGAGTGTTATGTCGATCTCTACGAATCAGAGGCCCCGTCGTCGGTTCTCGAGTTCGCCGGGCCGGGCTCACCCGGCGTCCTCTCCTTCTTGAGCCTGTCCAAGCGCTCGGGGATGACCGGCTATCGATCGGGTGCGGTCGTCGGCGACTCCGAGGCGGTCTCACGTCTTGCCGCCCTGCGGGTCGCAACTGGCACGGCGTCCCCGGAGTTCGTACAGGCGGCGGCCATCGCTGCATGGTCGGACGACGACCATGCTCGGGTGCGGCGTGAGATCTTCACTGGAAAACGACGGGTGTTGCGCCAGGCATTCGAGTCCGCCGGTCTCGAGGTGATCGGCTCGAGCGCAGGGCTGTATCTCTGGATGCGGGTGGGCGACGACGTCGCCACGACTGCGACGCTCCTCGAGCACGGAGTGGTGGTATCGCCCGGTCGCGCCTTCGGCCCGGGTGGCGAGGGCTACATTCGTCTCGCACTCGTCCCGACGCTGGACGAGTGTGTCGAGGCTGCAGAGGCGGTGGTGAGATGTCTGAGGTGATCGAAGCGGCATACGCGGGGACCATCCCGCTCGAGGAGGCGCGTGATGCTGTGAACGACACGATCGCAGCACTCGACCGGGGCGAGATTCGCGTCGCCGAGAAGGTCGATGGGGATTGGGTCGTCAACGGATGGATCAAGGAGGCGATCCTCCTGTACTTCCGCCTCCAGGACATGGAGACCTTTGAGGTCGGCCCCTTCGAGTTCCACGACAAGATCCCGATCAAGCACGATCTCGCCGGCCAGGGAGTGCGAGTGGTCCCGCCCGGAACCGTGCGATACGGGGCTCACTGCGAACCGGGGTCGATCGTGATGCCGGGATACGTGAACATCGGTGCCCGCGTCGGTGCAGGTTCGATGGTCGACACCTGGGCAACGGTGGGGAGTTGTGCGCAGATCGGCCGCGATGTTCATCTCGCCGGTGGCGTCGGTATCGGCGGCGTGCTGGAGCCGCCCGGTGCCCGCCCGGTGATCATCGAAGACGGTGCGTTCATCGGCAGTCGTTGCATCGTGACCGAGGGTGCGATCGTCGAGGAGGGCGCCGTGCTCGGCGCCAACACCACCATCACGGGATCGATCCCGATCATCGATGTCACCGGGGATGAACCGGTGGAGTACCGGGGCCGGGTGCCTGCCGGTGCGGTGGTGGTGCAGGGGACCCGCCCGAAGGAGTTCCCGGCCGGCACCTACCAGCTCCAATGCGCGATCATCATCGGGCGTCGCTCTGATCGAACGGACGAAAAGACCCAGTTGAACGACTTCCTCCGCGATCTCGGGGTCCAGCTGTGACCGATCTCGTCGATACGACGAGCTGGTTGGTGCACATCCCATCGGTCACCGGTGACGAGGATGCCATTGCCACCGCAGTCGCCGAGCGACTGGCATCGACGTACTCGGCCGACGAGATCACTCGGATCGAGAATTCCGTCGTGGCCGGACGGCGGTCTGGCAATCCGCTGGTGCTGTTGGTGGGACACCTCGACACGGTGCCGAGCCAGGGGGCGCCTCCGCCGTATGTCGAGGGTGACCGGCTCTATGGGTTGGGAGCCTGCGACATGAAGGGCGGGCTTGCCGTGATGCTCCATCTGTTGGAGTCCCCAGCCGTGATGTCAGGCCCATACGACGTGGTGGGCGTGTTCTATCACGCCGAGGAGGGGCCGAACGAGGACAACGGTCTCGAGCCCGTGCTCGACCAGTTGGGTTGGCTGTCTGATGCGGAGCTGGCAATCGTGCTCGAGCCCTCCGACTCGGAGATCCAGCTCGGATGCAACGGCATGCTCAACGCCACCGTGGAATTCCACGGCAGGTCGTCTCACTCGGCGCGCCCGTGGTGGGGTGAGAACGCCGTCACGAAAGCAGGGGATTGGCTCGCAGCTCTCCACCGACGCGACCCCGAACCGGTCGTGATCGATGGTCTCGAGTATCGCGAGGTGATGTCGGTCACGATGGCGTCCGGAGGCATCGCTCGCAACATCATTCCCGACCGGTTTGCCCTCAATCTCAACTATAGGTTTAGTCCTGACAAAACAGTTGATGAGGCTATTCAACGTTTGATGACAGTGTGCGACGGTGCTGATGCCATCTCGATCGCCGACTCGGCTCCGGCGGGCCCGGTTCAGCGTGATCACCGGCTGGTGGCCCGGCTGCACGAGGAGTCCAACGCCCCGTTCGCTGCCAAGCAGGGTTGGACCGATGTGGCGAGACTGGGCATGCGCGGCGTGGTCGGCGTCAACTTCGGCCCAGGAGAGACGTCACAAGCTCACCAGGCCGACGAGAGCCTTCGAATCGCCGATCTGTCCGAGTCCTACGAGGCACTCTTTGCGCTTCTCACCTAGCGCTCCCGCTTCTGGAGGTCGATCCTGATCGGCAGGCTTCCGGGCGCGGCTGTGTACCAGTTCGGCCAGATCACTACGCCGCCGGTCGACGGTCGGACGAAGAGGTCGGTCGGCAGCATCGATGTGACCAGTGCCTCCCGCGTCGATCCCTCCAACCGGAATCGGTGCCCGGAGACGGCGATCGGCTGATCAACGGCGAGCCACTCACCGCCGTCGACTCGCAGGCGGGTGTCCCCCAACAAGAGCGGAAGCTCGGGGCCCAGCCTCCGCGCTGCGGGCTCCGTCAGCCGGTACTCGAGGTCGATCGCCCGATCGGACAACCCGACGACCAGGCTCGCCCATCCGTCATCGTCTGCGAGCGTGAGCGTCACCCCTTCACGGCTCTCTTCGATTCCCGCGATCGACAGTTCGAGGGTCTCCGGGGCGTCCTCGCCGTCATGCATGTGGAAGAGGAGACCTGGCGGCTCGGACTCGAGCCACGTGAGCGGCGTTCCATCGACCTTGTCGTCGAACACCAATACCGCACCGCCGGCGGTCGGATCGATCACGAAAGAGGTGGTCTTGAGCTCGACCTGGACTTCTTCCCGACCGTCGGCATCCCAATCGAGTCGGGTGATGCGTGCCCAGTCATCGGCCCGGCGTCGTGAGATGTCGATGGCAGCTCGAGCAGTGATCAATGCGGTGTGAACGGACTGATGGCGTTGCGCTCCCGCGCCTGCAGACAAGTTCTCGACCGAGGCCGCCTCAAGAACGAGGTTCACGACTTCGGCGCCGGGTCGGCGAGGCAGCCGGGTGGCGATCCTGATGAGCTTTCTGGCGAGCAGCAGGTCGGGTTCAACCGAGAGATCGTGGACGGGAAACGACCCGGTCACGGCATGATGTACCAAGAACTGCGTCGGTGTGGTCAAGTCACAGCCGTCCAAGGAGGTGACTTCTTCGATCCGCGCAGCCAATTCTCTGACAGGTGTCTCCCAGAGCTGCATGTCGTCGGCGGTGCGGGAGACATCGATGGTCGGCGCGGCTCCAAAGCACGGGATGACCATGTCGAGGTCGACGAGAACCCCCGCCCGGGCATCTGCGGTCCGGGTGACCAGGCAGCTGATGTCGCCTTCGGCGGCAATCCGTGGAAGGCCCGTGCTCGGGGGGCCTTCGAAATACAGCGAATCGCCGGTCAGGCCCAGATCCTGGTACTGGTCCGATTCGACCGCCAGCGCAGACTGGACGAACTCGTCGGGCAGGAGCGTCATTGCCGGCGCGGTGCGGGCCGATCGCACCCACTCGATGTCGGACGCTGCCAGAGGCTCGATGATGTCCGGTTCGGCAGCTTCGAGCAACGCCGCTGGCGCAGCGACGGCAGCCACCACCGGTCGGCGGGCCGTCAAGGCCGCCAGGTCGGCGAGCTCCTGCTCTGTTGTCGGCCGTACGAACAAACAGATGTGCATACGGTCGAATCTACCCC
>JAHEIN010000221.1 GCA_024639335.1 bacterium
CGATGGCGTATGCAATCGCCATCTCGATCCCGCCGAGCAGCAGCCAGAGCACGTTGCCGATGAGACGCAGCATGAACCGAGCCTAGGTGCCCAAGGGCGAGGGCACGGAGCGATGTGAGATCAGCCTGTGAGACCCGAACGGCGATGTGCAGATCTCGGACACCCGGCGCAAGATCAACACAGGGGGCGCAAACCGCGAGGGCGTGCGGATATGCAACGAGTGGTCGAAGAGATCGACGAACTCCGGGATCGCCCCGATACGCAACGCGTGGTCGGGGATGTTCGCAAACACGCCAATGGAACCCAGGGCGACTAGCTGCCTCTGGGCGTCCGCCCAGGGGGCCACTCACTCACATCGAATGCGTATGAGCAGCTCGACGGACAGCGCGCCTCTTTGCCGCCATCGGCCACCACGGACCCCCACTAGACCCGGCAGAGGGGCGCACGTCGAGGGTGACAATCGTGATGCTGGGTGCTCGCGCTCCGAGCGCATCGGTGCGGGCCGACGCTGTTCAGCGGCAGGTGTGTTCATGCGCGGGATCGGCTGGTCTGAGGGGTAGTTGACGCTTCAGACGGTGATTACGACTTTCCCTCGGGTGTGTCCCTCATCGGCGTGTCGTATCGCCTCTGGGGCCTCACTCAGTGAGTAGTACGCGCTCACCACCGGTGTGAGCTCCCCGGCTTCGATGAGGTCTTTGACAGCAACCAGGTCGTTCTGGCTCCGTGTTGACAGCATGCCGTGCAGCTTCTGGCGCCCGAGGACTGACAACACGAGCGCACTGAACCAGCGACCGAGGCCTCTGATGTAGGGATGGCTCGACGCTGATCCCGAGCTTCCAACCATCACGAGAGTCCCGTCGTGGCTCAGGGCCCGGCGATACTCTGACACCGACTGGCTCCCGGCCATGTCGAGTATCAGGTCATAGGACCGGCCGTTCTCGGTGAAGTCTTCTTGGGTGTAGTCGATGACATGGTCGGCGCCGATCGATCGGACGAGTTCGAGATTCGGCGTACTACAGACCCCGGTCACTTCCGCTCCGAAGGCTTTGGCGATCTGCACCGCAAAGGTGCCTACGCCTCCCGATGCACCAATGATCAAGACCTTGCCGCCGGGCTGCAACCGTCCCTTGTCGCGGAGACCCTGGAGCGCGGTGAAACCAGAGAAGGGCACGACCGCGGATTGCTCGAACGTCAGGTTGGTCGGCTTCAGCGCCAACTGGTCCTCGGGAACCGACACGTATTCGGCGAGCGCGCCTTTTCCCCAGCCGAACACCTCATCACCTGGGTGGAACTGTTCAGTGTTCTTGCCGACAGCCTCGATCTGGCCTGCCATCTCCAATCCCAGAACATCAGGCCTCGGTTTGCGTAGCCGAACACCTATGCGTGCGACGAACCGAATGACTGCAGGAATGTCCCAGGCCCATCTCCCCGTAGCAGCGCGGACGCGAACCAGCACCTCATCGTCCGCAACCTGCGGCCTGTCGATCTCCCTGAGTTCGGGACGAGCATCTGGTGGCCCGTACTTGTCCTGGACGATCGCTTTCATCGGACTCCCCTGGTACTCCTCGCAGGTGACACCATGGAGCGTGTCGTCTGGGCCCTATCGGCGGAAGAGGCCGAAGCCACAACTTCAGCGTCTCATGACCTCCCGTCGTGTCGAAGTCCGGCCGGCCGATATCCGAGCTTCATTCTGGAATTCCCTTCATTCGGCGATGTCAGGTCTCGGTCGGCCCATTCGTCGAGCGGTATCTTTCTGAGTCGTGACCGACGCGTCGAAGGGAGTCCGGAGCCCGAATCACCGGCTGGCATTCGAACTGCGAGCCGAAAGCGACGTGCCCACCTTCGACGTGGAGTTCGACGACGTCCGGGTGATGCGCGGCTGTCGACTCGGGCTGGTCTTCGCAGAGCATGATCTGTCGGGTCTCACGCTCGGGACCGTGTCTGACGTCGGCTCCATCGAGGATGGGTATCGACTCGTCGGCTCGGAGACACTCATCGAGGTTGCGGCGAACCAGCGCGACTTTGGGTTCGCCTCCACCGGCGGGGATGCTCTGACGCTGTCGGTTCGAGTCACGGACGAAGCGATCGGGCTGCGCTACCGATGGGGCGGAGGCGAGGATCGGCTTGTGTCGGATCTCACCTCGTTTCGGTTCGGCGAGCCGGGCAGGGCATGGATCCAGCCGCACGATCCTCCTTCTCTGGCCGCACCTGCCTATGAGGCGCTGTACGAGAACGGTGTGGCCATCGGCACACCTACCAATGCACCGAGTTGGAACCTCCCAGCGCTGTTCGAAACCAACGGCAGCTGGGTCCTCCTTGCCGAATCGGCGGTCGACGTGGGGAACTTCGGTGCACATCTGAAGATCGACGGCCCGCTCACGTATCGCATCGAGCTCCCTCAGATCGACGAAGGCATGAGCGACGAGCCACCCGGAGAGCCGGTCGGCTCCAACTGGCAGAGCCCGTGGCGGCTCATCGTCGTCTCCGACACGCTCGATGGCATTCATGCGTCGACGGCGGTCACCGACTTCGCCGAGCCGAGCGAGGTCGCAGACACCGACTGGATCCTGCCTGGCAGGGTGTCGTGGTCGTGGTGGTCCGACCACGACAGTCCGACGAATCCGACTGCGCTGAAGGAGTCGATCGATCTCGCCGCCGATCTCGGTTGGGAGCACACGCTGATCGATGCCAACTGGAATCTCATGGACGAGTCCGATCTCATCGATCTGATCGAACACGCCGACCGGCGGGGCGTCGGGATCTTTCTCTGGTACAACTCGGGTGGCTCGAACAACGTGATCCCTGAGCAGCCTCGCGATCGAATGCACGACCCGGAAGCCAGGAGAGCGGAGTTTGGCAGGCTGGTGAAGTGGGGGGTCAGAGGAGTCAAGGTCGACTTCTTCCACTCGGACCGCACCGACATCATCGAGCGGTACCACGCCATTGCCTCCGACGCCGCCGATGCCGGGCTGATGGTCGGTTTCCACGGCTGCACCGCTCCGAAGGGATGGGAACGCACGTGGCCGAATGTCCTCACGATGGAGGCGGTCCGTGGAGCAGAGCAGTACTTCTTCGCAGAGGACTATCCCGAGACGGCCATCTGGCACAACACCGTGCTTCCGTTCACGCGGAACGTGGTCGGGTCCATGGATTACACGCCGGTCACCTTTTCACATCAGCGGTATCCACGACGCACCACATCCGGCCATGAGCTGGCACTGGCCGTGGTGTTTCGATCCCGACTGCAGCACTTCGCCGACAGCGCCGCCAGCTATCGGGCTCAGTCCCCGGCAGTCTGGCGATACCTGTCGGAGGTTCCGGCGGTGTGGGATGAATCCCATCTCGTCGACGGCTATCCGGGTGAGTGGCTGGTGGTCGCCCGTCGGTCGGGTGATCGCTGGTGGATGGCCGGCCTCAGCGGCCTCGATCGGAGAGATGTGAGTATCGATCTCGGCCGATTCCCGGGACTCACGGGAGGCCAGCTGATCTCGGGCGACGATCTCTCCATCACAGGTGCGCCGCCCACGCTCGAAGTCACGCTCGAGCCGGGCGACGGATTCTCGCTCTGGACACCCTGAGCTCTGCTGCGCTCCCACTCACCCTCTAGCTTGGGCGCCATGGAAGCCGACGTCATCATCGCCGGAGCCGGAATCGTCGGTATCTCCACGGCCTACCACCTCACCGCGCTCGGCGCCGATCGGGTCGTTCTGTGCGATCCACGCGCACCCCTGTCGCTCACGAGCGACAAGTCCACGGAGTGCTACCGCAACTGGTGGCCGGGGCCGGACGACACGATGGTGGCGTTCATGAACCGGTCGATCGATCTGCTCGAGGAGTGGTCCGATGCCAGCGACGACATCTTCAACCTGTCACGGCGCGGCTACCTCTATCTCACCGCGG
>JAHEIN010000222.1 GCA_024639335.1 bacterium
CTGCCTGGGAGCGCAGGAACTCGGTCCAGGTGACCTCGGAGCGTTTCGGCGCGGGGTCGATGGCGTTGTCTTTGAGGATCTGCCACACCGTTGTCTGTGAGATCTGGCGGCCGAGGCCGATGAGCTCGCCGTGGATTCGCCGGTAGGCCCATGTCGGGTTCTCGGTGGCAAGGCGCACGACCAGCCGGCGAGCTCCACATCTGTTCGTGGTCTCCCAGGGCGACGAGAGGGAGGCTGGGTCCAGTGTCGGGCGATGCGTATGCGGTGCCAGGCGCAGAAACGTCTCGGGTGTGGCGATCCAGCCACGGCGGAGACGGCGGGGGAGGGCTACGGCGATTGCTCCGAGCAGGGTGCGGTCGTCGCTGGTGAGGGCCGGCCGGTCGACTTGGCGGCGCAGGACCTGAACCTGGTGGCGAAGCACGATGATCTCGAGGTCCTTCGATCGTCCAGACCGGACAGAGAGGCAGGCGAGCGCTGCGGCGAAGCGGTAGAGGATGACGAGTCCGATGCGGTGGGCGGTGGCGGCGTCGATGGCGCGTCCGGAGCGATCAACGACGAGGGCTGGCTCCACACGGCGATTTGGGGACGCTCGACGAACAGGGCTTCCTGCGCATCACCGGTCGGGTGAGAGATCCCGTCAATGTGACTGGCCCATGTTCGTCTTGGGACGGGCTCATGCTGGATACCTCGCCACATCGCAACGGCGGCCGCGCCGCCCGGGCACTGGTCTTGTGCCCACCCGACCTGGGTGATTCCGCCGCAACCGCGTCACTGTAATCTAGGAGTTGACGGCCGGGGACGTTGTGCGCCCCGCAAGCAGAGAGGATGTCGGATGACTGACGGCATTGAGCGGTTCGATACTTCGATCGGTGAGATCACCTGGGATCACGGGTTCACTGCTCCCGACACAGCGGAGCACATGTACGACGTGATGGACCTCCAGCGTGCGTGCCAGCTGTATCTGTGGTCGCTGTCGATCATCGGGCAGGCACAGTGGAGGTCGGCCTACCGGGAGAACTTCCCCGAGTTCCGCGAGAACAGCTTCGTGTTGGCCCAGTCCTACGAGGGGCGGCTGGGCGTGCTCACGGTCAACCAGTCGTCGGAGTACTTCTTCGGTTGGACCAACGTGCAGGAGCGGGCGGCCATCCTGGAGGTCCCCGCCGGTGTGGTGGTCGGTCTCGTGATCGACTTCTGGCAGCGGGGCCTCACCGACGTCGGCTGGTTCGGGCCGAACACCGGCACCGGTGGCACCTATGTCATCGCGGGCCCGGAGACGCCCGGCGACGCCATTCCCGACATCAAGGGCGCCACCGTCCTGAGGTCGCAGACCAACAACATCTGGGTCCTGCTGCGGTTCCTCGACTTCGAGGGCCAGCCACCTGTGAAGGAGCTCCAAGACGGTGTGCGCCTCTACTACCACGGCGACGAACCCTCTCAACACGTGATCCCTGCCGGTGACACGCCATCGCAGAACTACCAGCCCCGCGGCGTGCGCTACTGGGAGCTGCTCCACGAGATCATCCAGGAGGAGCCGGTGGAGGACCGCGACCGGTTCTTCATGTACTGGCTCATGACCCTCGGCATCGAACGAGGCAAACCGTTTGCACCGAGTGATCGCCAACAGGGCATTCTCGAAGAGGGAGCGCTGATCGGCGAGACGATGGCCAAGACGATGGTGTACTCCGAGCGCCTGCACGGAGTGTTGCGTCACGACGGGTGGCGGGTGATCATCGGTGGCGACCTACCCGATGCATTCGAGCACACCCAACGGATGCGCGACTACGACCTGTTCGATCCGCGGGCGCGCTTCACCTACGAGGCATGCACGTCGTCGCCTCGGATGGCCAATCCGGCGCCGGGCAAGGGCCAGGCCTACGCCGGCGTCTTCACCGACGCCAACAACGACCGTCTGTATGGCGAGCACTCGTATGTCATGCGGGTGCCGGCCAACCCGCCCGCCGAGTTGTTCTGGTCGATGGTGATCTACGACGCCGACACCCGGACACTGATCTACACCGATCAGAGGAAGGCGACGATAGGGTCTCGGGCTACCCCGGACATGATGGTCAACGAGGACGGCTCGGTGAACATCTTCGTCGGCCCGGAAGCGCCGGCCGGTTGGGAGCAGAACTGGATCAAGTCGATCCCAGGCCGGGGCTGGTTCCCGTATATCCGGCTGTACGCGCCGTCGTCGGCGTGGTTCGACGACAGCTACTCGCTGCCCCAGGTCGAACACATCGACTTCGCCGGCGTCGAGCCACCCCCCGCCTCGGCCACCACAGGCGCCGATCTCGCCTCGAGCGACCACCCCCACATCTGAGTCCTACCTTTCCAGCCAAAGGAGCAGCCCGGTGACCCACACCCCGCAGACCGAAGAAGAGTTCCAAGCCGCCATGCCGATCTCGGGCACGGTCGAGACGTTTTTCGGTGACTTCGAGCTCGACCACTGCTTTCCCACCAAGGACACGGCTCAGCGCGTGTACGACCTCATGGACCACCAGCGAGCTGCGCAGTTGTACCTGTGGGGCATCCCACTGGTTGGCATGACCCGCTGGCGGATCGCGTACGAGTCGACCTATCCCGCCTTCGACGACAACGTGCTGGTCTCGGTCACGAAGTTCAACGAGCGGCGCGGCATCCTCACTGCGAACGAGACGACCGACTACTTCTTCGGCTTCTCCGACACCAGAGACGCTGCCACGGTGCTGGTGATCCCCGAGGGCCTCATGGTGGGAATGATCGTCGACATGTGGCAGCAGAGCCCCAGCGACATCGGCATCTTCGGCCCCAACGATGGGCGGGGTGGCACCCATATCATCATCGGGCCGAACACACCCGAGGCCGCGGTACCAGAGCCCGCCGACGGCCAGCTCGTCCACCGCGTCGCCACCGATCGCGTCTTCTTCGTGATGCGAGCCATCGGCGACGAGGACGAGGTCGCCGAGCTCGTCAGCCGCATCCAGCTCTACAACCACGGCGACGAACCCGGCCTCACGATCATCGACGGCGAGGACACCTTCACGGCCCAGTACCAGCCGCGGGGATTGGCTTTTTGGGAGATGCTGCACCAGGGCATCCAGGACGAGGTTGTGGCAGAGCGCGACCGCCTGTTCATGTACTGGCTGCGGACGCTGGGCATCGAGAAGGGCAAGCCCTTCGAGCCGACGGACCGCCAGACGGCCATCCTCGAAGACGGCGCCCGGGTCGGGGAGGTGATGGCCAAGACCCTCGTCTACAACGAACGTCTCGAAGGCGTGCTGCGGCAGAACAACTGGCGGATGATCCTCGGCGGCGACTGGGGCGACGGCATCAAGAACTCCCAACGCATGACGAACTACGACATCTTCGACCCGCGGGCCCGCTACTGCTACGAGGCCGTCACCACGTCGCCGGCGATGACGATCCCAACGCCAGGCAAGGCCCAGGCCTATCTCGGCAAGTTCGAAGACGAAGACGGCGTGCGCCTCCACGGGGGCGACCGCTACGAGATCCGCATCAACGGCCCCGTCCCCGCCGAGCTGTTCTGGTCGGTCGTCATCTACGATGCCGACACCCGCTGCATCATCGACAACCGCGACGGTGCCGCGGGTGGCAAGGCCACGATGGGAAGCCGCACCCCCGGCCTGCGCACCAACCCCGACGGCTCCTACTCGATGCTGCTCAGCCCGGACCCTGCACCAGCAGGCTGGGAGCCCAACCACGTCCAGACCATCCCGGGCCGAGGCTGGTTCCCCTACTTCCGCTCCTACGGAGCTGCCGCCTCCTTCTTCGACGGTTCCTATACCTACCCAACCGTCAACAAGGTGGCAGACTTCGCCGACTTCGACAGTTGACGACGCTCGGAGAATCAGACTCGCTGGGAGCGCACAGACCAGGCCCC
>JAHEIN010000223.1 GCA_024639335.1 bacterium
GTGATGCGAGGTGGGCAGCTCGCCACCACGCCGACGGGCCTCTACTACGAGCCAACGCTCATGGTCGACGTCGATCACTCGATGGTGATCACCCAGGACGAGACCTTCGGCCCGGTGCTTCCCGTGATCCGCGTCCGCGACGAGGCTGAGGCGTTGGGCCTGGCCAACGACTCCCGATTCGGGCTGCATGGGTCGGTCTGGACCAAGGACCGGGCGCGGGGAGCCACGTTTGCATCTGCGATGAAATCGGGGACCGTGGCGGTCAACGATGTTGCAGTGAACTTCATCATCCCGACGGTGTCCTTTGGCGGCATCGGCGACTCTGGCTACGGCTCGAACTTCGGCGAAGACGGGATTCGAACCACCTACTGCTACCCGAAGAGCATCACTTCTGCGCGTCTGCCGCAGGCGACGACCAAACTCCTCGGCGCCTGGCAACCGCGACGAGGGTTGCGCTACTGGAAGGCCATCGCAAGGACGCTGTTCCGCTGGTGACCACCCCCGGCGCCCGATCGCCAGCACAAGCAGAGGCGGAGACGACGGCGATCGAGGAACCACTTGTCGCCTCGTGAAGGACTGCGTCCGCACCTGAGCCGGACACGGCAGCATCTTCGGGGTGACCATCACACATCCGCGATCACGAACCGTTCGACACCGAAGAGTGCCTGAACGATCGCAGGCGGCAGCATGTCCGCTTTGAGCGCATACTGCGAGCGATGGGACGCCAGGGCACGCATCTTGGCATCGGCGTGAGCGGACACGTCGAGCTCGATGCCGTCGAACGCCTCCCCCTCACCGACGAAATCCAACGCCTCCACCTCTGACCCTGTGCCCCGCCCGGCGGCGAGACTCGGGCGGCCGGGAGCCAGCACGAAACACGTCGTACCGGTCCTTGCGACGATGTGAGCGGCCCGTGGCCGGTTCCTGGCCAACCCCAGCTCACCGAAGAAGGTGCCCGCCTCGGCGCTGTCGATCGCCCTGGTACTTCCGTCGGCCGCCTCCACGACCACGTCGACGACTCCGGACAGGATGAGGAACAGCTTGTCGGCCCGCTCCCCCTGCTCGACGATGTAGGTGCCGGCCGGATAAAAGCCGATGTCCATGTGGTCGGAGGCGAATCCGAGCATCGAAGAGCCGTCTGCGAAGAGCATCAGACCGTGGGCGAACTCCGGTGATCCTCGATACCAGGTGTCGAGGCCAGTGAGCCAATCCACCACCAGGTCGATCAGCCGTCTCGATTGACGGGGGAAGGCAGCGTGGTAGACGGGCACGCCGGAGGTGGCTCCCGCCATGGTGGCGATCTCCGAGATCCTGATGTGGTCGGGGTGGCCGTAGCCGCCATCAGGACCGAACGCGATGATCACGTCGGGCCGATGAGCGGCGATGTTGTCATTCGCAATCGCCAGCAACTGGTCGTCTGGCTGGCCGGCCAGCGTGCCGTCGCCTCTGTCGTGGACCACGACGTCGCTGACTCCGAGCTCCGCTGCGGCCTCTTTCAACTCTCGCCTGCGCACATCACCAAGCGTGGCCCGAGTGGCGATGTTGGCATCGCGGATCTGGCCCGCATCGCCGCTGGTGTACGACACGATTCGGACATGGGCACCTCTCGCTGTCATCTCGGCGAAGAGTCCGCCCCCACAGAAGATCTCGTCGTCGGGATGGGCGAAGAGGCCCAGCAGCCTCGCCGGCCTGTCGAGGGATTCGAGCTCGGGCAGCATGGACACCATTGTGTCCGGTTGCTCGGGGTGCGGCGCCGAGAACCCGCCATTTCACCATGCGAGCTCCAGGTGTCCGTCTTCGTCGACGGAGACATGCGTCCCGAACGGCCGGCAAGCGCGATCCAGCGATGTCGCGAGCCACTCCCTGTCGGACTCGGAAGGCTTGGTGAGCTGGAACCGTTCCATGCGAGTCGGAATGATCGTTAGGCCCGTCAGCTCTCCGGTCGCGGTCACCGTGACCCGATACAGACCGCCGAGGTCACCGCGGTAGCGATCATGGCCGCCGATTCCCTCGTAGTCGGTGATGAGGTCTCCACAGCCGTACAAGATCAGACAGCCTCGGTGGACCTCTACTCCCATCGGGTGATGTGACGAGTGGCCGTGGATCACGTGGGCGCCCGAGCGCTCGATGAGTCGGTGGGCGAAACGGCGCCTGGAGGTCGAGATTCCATAGCCCCAGTTGCCCCCCCAATGGATCGAGACCACCACCACGTCACCGGGTCGCCGCACGCTGTCGATCAATGACCCGAGCCGGTCGATCGTCTTGTTCGAGAATTCTGTCACGAGTGCGACGCCCGGTTTGTGGCGTTCGGCCGCCCAGTCACTGGGAATGCCGCTGCCCGCAGTTCCCACGCCTGCGATGACCAGCCCGCCACTCGGAAGAGTCAACCTCGCCGGATTCCACGCCTGGTCTGCGTTCTCACCGGCGCCGACAGCGGTGATGTCGGCGGTTCGCAGCGTTTCGAGCGTTTGGAGGAGACCGGTTTCGGACCAATCCAGGACGTGGTTGTTCGCCAGGGTCACGACGTCGATGCCTGCAGCTGTCAGCACCTCGATGTTGCGCGGATCCATCCGGTACTGGATTCCCTTGCCGGGCCATGGCCGACCTCGATCGGTCAGCGCAGACTCGAGGTTGACGATCATGGCATGAGACGCCGGGTCGAGGATCGGGCCGAGCATCGAACCCCAGACGTAGGAGGGGGCTACACGGCGGGGCATGGGGCCAGACCGGCCCTCGGCCAGGTCCACGTACGACAGCGCAGAGCGGGCCCAGGACTCGTAGATCTCGGGGTCACCGGGAAAGGCCTGGATTGCGTCGACGCCGCGTCCGACCATCACATCGCCCGCAAGGGTCAGCCGCAGCGAACCGTCAGCCATGCGGTGTCGTTGTGGCAGTCACCAGACCATCCTGGCATCGCCGCTGGAGTGACGGCATCGAGGACGCGACGCGCCGGAGGGCCAGGACCGGGCGGTACCCGGCCCCGGCGCGCTTGTCAGGGGAAGCCACCGTTAGGCGCTTCGCTCCATCTCCCGGCGAATCTCTTCTTCGCTGATGGGCCGTTCGAAAAAGACGGCCCAGGCATTGAAGGCCAGCCCGATACCCCATCCAGCGATGGCCCAGATCGGCCAGAAGTAGCCGGCCCCCGTTGCGGCCCAGATGACCACGAGCAGTGCGTTGACGATCACGTAGATCGCCACGTGGTTGCGAAAGTCCCGCTTCGCCTTGAGGCGTTGGACTGCGGCTTTGCGTACATCAGTCGTCATCATCGACGCTCTCCTGTCGATTCTCAGGACCCATGGTCGCGCGCATCGGCCATTCGACCAGAGCACAAGGTCACGTCAGCCGGTCACCAGCTGTCGCCCGCTGCCCACCCATGCCCCGATGCCGTCATCCAGCTCATAGATCTCGTCGAAGCCGAGGTTCTCCATGATCTCCACCGCTCGGGCGCTGCGGTTCCCCGATCGGCAATACACCAGGTATGGAAGGGTGCTGTCGAGTTGCTCGACCTCGGCAGTGAAGGAGGGTTGGTTGATGTCGATCAGAATCGCATCGGGCAGCGCCCCGGCTGTGAATTCTTCTGGGGTGCGCACGTCGAGTACGACGAGATCCTCTACCGATTCGATGAGGTCCTCTGCTCCGGCCGAGTCGACCAAGCCTGTCGCTTGATCAGCCTGCGCCTCAGAACATGCGCCTGCGATCAAGGCGAGCACGAGGAGAACGACGATCTTCTTCATGGGTGGTTCCGTCCTGTGTTGATTTCCACCATGTTGGATGCACGAAGGTCGGAGAAGTCGCGTCGCCGATCGGTCAGTCCGACAAGGCGGTGGTTCTCTCGAGGCGGCGGGCGAGA
>JAHEIN010000224.1 GCA_024639335.1 bacterium
CGTTCAGCTTCGGTTTCGTTCCGGTGGGCCAAGGCTGCCTGCGGGCCGACACCCCAGAACTCACAACCCAGAACTCACGGTGCAATGGCGCATTCCGTATGACGTCAGTGGCGTATACTCATGCGCTGCGCGCGGGTGTAGCTCAATGGTAGAGCCCCAGCCTTCCAAGCTGGTCGTGAGGGTTCGATTCCCTTCACCCGCTCCAGGAGTGATCCGCCGACCCTTCAGGTCGTGATCGCGACTGCCCATCGGTAGGATTCCACCCACCGTGCCCTCGTAGCTCAGTGGACAGAGCAGGAGCCTTCTAAGCTCTTGGTCGGAGGTTCGAATCCTTCCGGGGGCGCCGTGTCTCACGACCCCGGAGAGGCATCGTCGCTCCGACATGGTGGCCGTAGCTCAGTTGGTTAGAGCGCCAGTTTGTGGTACTGGAGGTCGGGGGTTCAATTCCCCTCGGTCACCCTCAAGCGTCCGGGAGGTTTCTGCCTCCCGGACGATTCATGTCCAACCCAGGAGCACATTCGTGGCAGATGTCACCGTGACCGAAGCCGGTCCACATGAGAAGCTGATCAGTTTCGAAGTCGCAGAGTCCGAGCTCGAGTCGGCGAAGAACGCCGCGGCGCGCAAGATCTCACAGGAGGTGAAGATCAGGGGATTCCGTCCGGGCAAGGCGCCCAGAGCAATCGTCGAGGCGACCGTGGGAGCCGAGCGACTGCGGTCCGAGGCTATCGACGAGATGCTGCCGCAGAAGGTCGGGGAGGTTCTCAACGAGCTCGAGATCGAACCGGCGACATCGCCCGCGCTGGAATCGATCGAGGACAGTCTCACCGGCGTCAAAGTGGAAGTGAAGGTGACCACGTGGCCCGATCTCGACGACGTGCCTGAGATCCACGATCGGGTCGTCGAAGTGGGCGCAGTCGAAGTCACCGACGACGAGTTGGAGTCACAGATCGATCGGTTCCGGGAACAGTTCGCCACGGTCGAAGAGGTCAAACGTGCCGCCCAGCTCGGCGACTACGTCTCGATGGACATTTCTGCGACGAAGGACGGTGAAGATGTCCCCGAGGCGGCGGCCGCCGGGCTGCTGTACGAGGTCGGATCGGGTGGGCTCATCGCTGCCCTCGACGAGTCGCTGGTTGGCGCAGCAGCCGAGGACGTCGTCGGGTTCGAGGGTCCGTTGCCTGACGGCTTCGGCGACAAGGCGGGGCAGGAGGTCACCTACTCGGTGACGGTGAACGATGTTCGTCAACAGATGCTGCCGGAGGTCACCGACGAATGGGTTTCGGAGACGACGGAGTTCGAGTCCGTCGATGAGCTTCGCTCCACGCTGCTCGACCAGATGAGTGACATGAAGCGACGCTCCGTCGCCGGTAGCTTCCAAGACAAGGCGCTGGATCAGCTCGTCGACGAGGTCGTCGTCGAACTACCAGAAGCACTCGTGCGCGCCGAGATGGACGAAGTGTTCCACCGCTTCAGCCATCGACTCGAGGAGCAGGAGATCAGTCTCGAGGATTATTTCCGGGTGACAGGCATCGAGCAGGAAGCATTCATCTCTGATCTCGAGTCACAGGCAGAGCGAAGCCTCAAGACCCGATTGCTCCTCGAGGCCATCATCGACTTGGAAGGATTCGAGGTCGGCGAGGACGAGATGTCGTCGGTGGTCGAGATGGTGGTCGCGTCGTCGGAAGATCCGGAACGAATCCGGACGCTGCTCCAGGACGACCTTCAGAGAAAGAACCTGGCCGGTGATATCCTTCGGAACAAGGCGCTCGAAGCCATCGTGAACGGGGCTCGACCGGTCGATGAAGACGGCAACGAGGTCGACTTGACGATCGCTCCTCCCGTTACCGCCGAAGTGGTCGAGGCCGAGGCGGTCGAAGTCGTCGAAGCAGAAGTTGTTGAAGCAGAGGTCATCGCATCCAACGAGGAGGAATGATGGACCCCCAGGCATACATGCCAGTCCCATACGTCACCGAGAACACCAGCCGCGGCGAGCGTACATACGACATCTACAGCCGGTTGCTGAAGGATCGGATCATCTTCCTCGGCACGCCGATCGACGACGCCGTCGCCAACCTGATCATGGCCCAGCTGCTCCATCTGGAGTCGGACGATCCCGACAAGGACGTATTCCTCTACATCAACTCGCCGGGTGGCTCGATCACTTCGCTCTTCGCCATCTACGACACGATGAACTACATCAAGCCCGATGTGAACACGGTCTGCATGGGGATGGCGGCCTCCGCCGCTGCGGTGATCCTCGCCGGTGGCGCCCCCGGCAAGCGGTTCGCACTGCCCCACGCCCGGGTGATGCTCCACCAACCACACGGCGGCGCACAGGGCCAGGCATCGGACATCGAGATCCAGGCCAAGCTGATCGTGGAGATGCGGGAGCAGCTCAACGCGATCCTCGCCGAGCACTCCGGGCAGCCACTCGAGAAGGTCGAGAAGGACACCGAACGCGACTACTGGATGCTGGCCGACGCAGCGAAGGAATACGGAATCATCGATCAAGTGCTCACCCGACGGGAGCTTTCTGCGGTAACGTCTTCCGAGTAAGGAGGCGTCACCGATGTCGAAGTTCACCGAGAACAGCGAGCTGCTGAAATGCAGCTTCTGCGGGAAGTCGCAGCGCCAGGTCAAGAAACTGATCGCCGGTCCGGGTGTCTACATCTGTGACGAGTGCATCGATCTCTGCAACGAGATCATCGAAGAGGAGCTCTCCTCGAGCGAAGATGTGACGTTCACGGAGCTGCCGAAGCCTGTGGAAATCCGGTCGTATCTCGACGAATACGTCGTCGGTCAGGACCACGCCAAGAAGTCACTGGCGGTGGCCGTCTACAACCACTACAAGCGGGTGCGCTCGGGTGAACAGCGACACGACGAAGTCGAGTTGGCGAAATCGAACATCCTCATGGTGGGGCCAACGGGATCCGGGAAGACCTTCCTGGTTCAGACACTGGCACGTCAGCTGAACGTGCCCATCGCCATCGCCGATGCGACTGCGCTCACCGAGGCCGGCTATGTCGGCGAGGACGTCGAGAACATCCTGCTCAAACTCATCCAGGCGGCCGACTATGACGTGAAGCGGGCCGAGCACGGGATCATCTACATCGACGAGATCGACAAGGTGGCTCGCAAAGCTGAGAACCCTTCGATCACCCGCGACGTCTCCGGCGAGGGTGTTCAGCAGGCGCTGCTCAAGATTCTCGAGGGGACAGTGGCGAGCGTGCCGCCGCAGGGCGGTCGCAAGCATCCTCATCAAGAGTTCATCCAGATCGACACTTCGAACGTGCTGTTCATCTGTGGTGGCGCCTTTGGCGGACTCGACGACGTCATCAGCAGCCGGATCGGCGCGAAGCAGGTCGGATTCGGCGCGGACGTGAAGTCGCGCAACGATCTCGATCGGTCGGCCGTCCTGTCCGAAGTGCTTCCCGAAGACCTCATCAAGTATGGCTTGATCCCCGAGTTCATCGGCCGGTTGCCAGTGGTCGCAACGGTCGAGCATCTGGACAAGGACGCCTTGGTCAAGATCCTGACCGAGCCGCGGAATGCGTTGAGTCGCCAGTACGCCCGGATGTTCGAGATGGACGGTGTGGAACTCGTCTTCACCGAAGATGCCCTCGACGCGGTCGCCGACCAGGCAATCAAGCGTGGCACCGGCGCCCGCGGGCTGCGCGCCATCCTCGAAGAGGTCTTGTTGAACACGATGTTCGACATTCCTTCGCGAGACGACATCGGCAGGGTCGAAATCACCCGAGAGGTGGTTGAAGACCGTGTCAATCCCACGCTGGTTCCCCACACCGAGATCGAGGCACCGCAAGAGCGCTCCGCCTGAG
>JAHEIN010000225.1 GCA_024639335.1 bacterium
CCGAGGATCAGGCGACGTCGATGATCGTGGCCGGCTTCATCGAGCCGATCGTCAAGGAGCTGCCGATGGAGTACGCCGTCGAGATGAACCGCCTCATCGAGCTCAACATGGCCGAAGCCGGAGCCATCGGCTGAGCCGGCTGCCGCCGGCAGTCACCCGTTGTCGGTCATCAGTTCCCAGTGCCGCGGGTCTCAGAAGCTCGTGGCTGGAGGTCGACTGTAGGACGGCGGCTGAGTCCCTCGAGCTGACGTGGTCGGTCGGAGAACGATCGCCGAGCACCGTCCACCGATGACCGAGAACGGGAGGCCGACCCTATTTGTTCGACGCGGTGACCACGACCGAGAGCAGGATGCCGCCGCCTGCGGCGTACACGTACGAGAAACCTTCTCCGGCGTTGACCAGCGGAGCCACTCCGAGGATCTGGAAGATGGCAGCGAAGGTGATCCCGCCGATCATGCCCATGAGGATAGAGCCCACGATGCTGGCGCGACTCGAGGCCAGCAGCCCTCCCACCAGCCCCGCCACGCCTCCCGCGATTGCGACGAGGATGATGGCGTTGGTGGTTGCGGCGTCGATGCGTCCCATGTCGCGCAATCTAGCTGACCGGGCGGTCCAGACCTAGCGTTCTGTTCGGTGCCTCATATGAGACTCGCGAAGTCGACCAGGTTGGCTGGATGGCGCAGTCGTGCGAGCGCCCGACTCTCGATCTGACGAATGTGCTCCCGTGTCATTCCAAGGTGCTTCCCAACCGCCGACAACGTCCACGGATCGTCGCCATGGATACCGAACCGGAGGGTTATCACCGTTCGTTCGGTCGGGTCGAGAGACTCGAGTGCCTCATCGATGTGTTCTTTGCGCAAGGCCTCGGCCGCAGCAACGTAAGGATCCTTCATTCGGATGTCGACGACGAACTCACCCAGATCGGAATCGCCCTCATCACCGACCGGCTTGTCGAGTGACACCGTGTCGGTTGGCGCCTCCAGGGCGGCAATGACCTTCGAGACCTCCAGACCGCTGAGCTCGGCGATCTCTTCGGGCGTGGGAGGTCGCTGGAGCTCCCCGGCGAGACTGTGATGGGCCTCTGTCACCGTGCGGACGATGTCGACCATGTGAACCGGGAGCCGAATGGTCCGACCGCCGTTACCCAGGCCACGTGTGATCGCCTGGCGGATCCACCAGGTTGCATAAGTCGAGAACTTGAAACCCTTGCGCCAATCGAACTTCTCCACAGCCCTGATGAGCCCGAGGTTCCCCTCTTGAACCAGATCCAGGAGGTCCAGGCCCCTGCCCGAGTAGCGCTTGGCGATCGAGATCACAAGACGAAGGTTGGATCGTATGAAGGTCGCCTTCGCCGCTTCGCCGTTGGCCACAGCCGCCTTGAGACGGCGTGTCTCGAGCGCATCCAGCTCGGATTCCTCGGCGAGTCGACGTGATGCCTTCAGCCCATCTTCCATGGCCCGGGCGAGGCGCACCTCGTCTTCGGCCGTGAGGAGCGAGTGGGTGGATACCTCGTCGAGATAGAGGCCGATCGGGTCGGCCGGACTGGCTTTCAGTCGCTTGCGCTCACCCACGAAAACCCCCTTGCTTCCGGAGTCCGAAGTTATCAGTGAGGAGCCTCCGTGGCAATGGCTTTTTGGCCAATGTTCGGCACTTGTTCATGTCGCGTACAATTCGGGCCCATGAAGCGGAAGCAGCAACTCCGTCTGCTCCTGGCTCTCAGCGTCGCCTGGCTCCTCGGAATGGTGTGGTTCTTCGGCGCGGGCTCGGGGGCCGTTGCGATGAACGTCGTGGACGAAGACGGCCAGCCTGTCGCGGGTGCGGTGATCTACGCAGGTGACACCGAGCTGGGCGCCACCGACGCCTCGGGGGAGGCGGAGGTCGCCTGGTCGCGTCGGACGGGCGAATACACGGTCAAGGCTCCCGGCTACACGGACCGGACGGTCGAGATCATCGAGCCGACCGCTGACCCTGTGACGGTGCGTATCGAGACCCGGCGTCTTCGTGGCGTCGTCCGGGACGGCGACGGACGTCCGGTCCCTGGCGTCTATGTGGCAGCAGGCTACGGCTCGGCAGTGACGGGGCTCGACGGGCGCTTCCTGGTCCAACTCGCCGAGCCCGGACCGGTTGAGGTGTTCCGTCCGGCGTGGGAGGCCGCCGACTACACCTGGGACGGCAGCCCGGGCGAGACGACCGTGGTGATCGAACCGAAAGTGGTGCGAGCGGTTCACATCGCCGGCGACGTGCCATCCGATCCCCAGCGATGGGACTACCAGCTTCGGCTGGCCGACAACACCGAGCTCAACGGGGCGATGCTCGATCTCAAAGACGAGGACGGCCTCATCTTCTACGACTCTCAGGTCGCTGTTGCGCGCGAGGCCGGCTCGGTGCTGGCCCAATGGGATCTCGCCGAGGTGGTCGGGAAGTTCGATGAGCGTGGGCTCTACGTCATCGGTCGCATCGTCACCTTCCAGGATCCACGCGCCGCCAGGGCATTCCCCGATCTGGCCGTCTTTGACTCCACCACTGGCCGTCCCTACGAGAAGGCAGGCCAGTATTTCCTCGATCCGAGCAATACCGAGGCGCGGACCTATGCGCTCGAGCTCGCCGTCGAGGCATGCGAGGCCGGGGTCGACGAGATCCAGTTCGACTACATCCGATTTCCCGACGGGTTTCCCGACCACGTCGTGTTCGACGCAGGCACCGGGACCGAGATGCGCGCAAGTCAGGATGCGCGTATCGCCACCATCGAGAGCTTCATGCTCTCAGCGAGAGAAGCGCTCCACCCGCTGGGTTGCGCCGTTGCCGCTGACATCTTCGGATTCATCACGACCGCGCAGGACGACGGTGGGATCGGCCAGAAGTGGTCGTCGGTGACCGACGCGCTCGACGTCGTGTCGCCCATGGTCTACCCGGCACTGTATGGACGAGACTGGTACGGATACGAACGGCCTTTCGACTATCCGGGGCCGATCGTCGACAACGCCCTGGCAGATGGGATCGAACGGCTCGATTCGGGTGCGGTCATCCGGCCTTGGCTCCAGGATTGGGCCTACACCGACGACCAGGTGCGGGCACAGATCGACTCCGCCGAGAAATACGGGTTGGGTTGGATGTTGTGGAACCCGTTCTCGAACGTGTCCGAAGGGGCACTGGACTCCGCTCCGTGACGACCATCGACGAGGTGAACGCCGGTCTCGTCGAGTGCCGGCGGTGCCCACGGCTCGTCGAGTGGCGCGAACAAGTCGCAGTCGAGAAGAGGGCCGCATTCGCCGGCGATGATTATTGGGGTCGGCCGGTTCCCGGCTTCGGCGATCCGGCTGCTCGGGTGGTTGTCGTCGGTCTGGCGCCGGCGGCCCACGGAGCGAACCGCACCGGGAGAATGTTCACCGGTGACCGATCAGGAGATTGGCTGTTCCGCGCATTGCACCGCTCCGGATTCGCCAACCAACCCCGATCGCTCGCCCCCTCCGACGGCCTCCGACTGTCGGGCTGTTTCGTGACCTCGGCGGTCCATTGTGCGCCGCCGGGAAACAAGCCGACCGCACAGGAACAGACGAACTGCTCTGCGTGGCTCGAAGAGGAACTCGACGCTCTGGCCGCCATGCGGGTCCTTGTCGCCCTCGGCGGGATTGGATTCGACAGTGTGCTTCGCATCGGGCGAAGGAGGGGTTGGGATGTCCCCGTGCCCAAACCTCGTTTCGGCCACGGGGTCGAGCTCGATCTCGCACACGACCTGACGCTGGTGGCCGGCTATCACCCGAGCCAGCAGAACACGTTCACGGGCAGGCTCACCGAACAGATGCTCGACGACGTGTTCGATCGGGC
>JAHEIN010000226.1 GCA_024639335.1 bacterium
GCCAGAGTCGCTGCCATGATCAGACCCGCTCACGCTGGTCGGCGAGCCAGCTTCTCAGGAGCGTGGCGATCTCTTCCGGTTGGCGTTCGACCAGTTGCATGACGTCGGATGCCATGCCGCTGACCTCGACGGCGTCGGCGGCCGACGAGCTCATCAGTGCAGCCCGACCACCAGGGAGTGCCTCGACGGCGCCGGAGGCCGAGATCGCTTCGGACTTCTTGCCGCCGCGGCTCATCAGTACGAGAGCGATCGCCACGATCACGAGCGCAACGGCGCCGCCCACGGTAGGGATCAAGGCCATCATCTCGTTTTCCTCGACGGCGGGCTCTTCGACGGGCTCTACGGCGACACTTGCCGGGAAGGCAGCGGTGGAGACCTCGACGGTGTCACCGCGGGTTTCGCTGATCCCGGCGGCAGCCGTCACCAGCGCGTCGATGGTCTCCAGGCTCGGCGGAGCTGCGCCGGTGAGCTCGCCGTCGTCGACGACCACCGCAACCGACAGACGGTCGATGGCACCGGGGGCCTCCATCGTCCGGGTGACGACCCGGTCGACACCGAACTCGGTGGTTGCCTCGTTGCGGGCGTATTCATAGGTGCCGTCTTCGGTGATCTCTTCGATCGGCTCCCCGTCGATTCCGACCGTACCGACCGGTACATCGCCGGCACCGTTGTAGGTCTCGTCGATCGTCTGCTCTTTCACGGCGATCTGGGACTCTGGGTCGTAGATCTCCGATTCGGTCGAGCGCTCGTCGAAGTCCAGCTCGGCTCGCACCACGACCGACGCCCGGTTCGGGCCCATCACCGAGGACAGCATGGCGGTGATGTCACCGGCCAGGCTCTCCTCGAACTCTTTGGTCATCCGGAGCTGGGCGTTGCCCATGCCTGTGCCGGTGTCTTCGCCTGCGGCGTGCAAGACGGTGCCATCGGTGGAAGCGACGGTGACCTGGGCAGGCTCGAGACCCTCGACCGACGACGACACCATGAAGGTGACGGCTTCGACGTCGGATTCCTCGATCGCGCCATTCGGATCGATCAGGACCGACGCCGTCACGGGTTCCTGGTTCTCGGCGAACAGCGCTTCTTCCGGCATGACCAGATGCACGGTCGCGGAGTCGATCGAGCGCATGGCGTTGAGCGTCCGCGCCAGCTCACCCTCGAGCGCCCGCTGATAGTCGATCTTCTGGCGGAAGTCGGAGACCGACAGCCCTTGGTTGTCGAGCAGTTCGTAGCCCTCCGGTACGACCGAGCCCTGAATGCCGTCGGAGGCCAGGTCGGCACGCAGCCGATACACGTCTGCCTGCGGAACCAGAATCCTCGACCCGCCGCCCTCTAGGCGATAGTCGACATTCTGGGCCTCGAGGCCGTCGACGACGTCTGAGAGCTGTGATGAATCGATATCGGAATAGAGGACCGTGAAGGACGGAGCGCTTGCCCACCGGACGAATGCTGCACCTGCGAGCAGGACCACCACCAGGGCGGATGCCAGGGTCGCTCGCTGGCTCACGTTGAGGTCCCGAAAGGTCCGGCGGAGTGAATCGAAAACGCTCATGTCAGACCTGCATCCTCATGATCTCTTGGTAGGCCTCCACGGCCTTGTTCCTCATCTGGACCAGCAGCTCTGTATTGAGCTGCGCTTTCGTCTGGGCGACCATCATCTCGTGGATCGGTGTGTCTCCGCCGGCTGCGACGTCCTGGACGTTGGCGTCGGCCTGAGCGATGGAGTCGGAGACCGACTGCATGGCGCCGGCGATCTTGTCGGTGAACCCGTCGGCCGCTGAGGGCGCAGGGCTCGATGAAGTCGGGGCGACCGAGGTGATCGACGCGGCCGCGGTGGCTCCGGAGATGGGCATGACCATCTTGCTCACCTGCCGATCTGCATGGCCGAGGCATAGGCGTCCCGGCTCGACTTGATGACCGACAGGTTGGCCTGGTAGGTCCGCTGCGCGCCGATCATGTCCGCCATCTGGGTCGCCAGGTCGACGACCGGCCGGGTGATGACGCCTTCTTCCGACGCAAACGGGTGGGCGGGGTCGAAGACCTCGGGTGCGACGTCGTCGTTCTGTTCGATTCCGACGATCTCGACTCCCTTTCCGTCGGTCGATTCGCGGGCGACCACGAGCTTCGAGCGGAAAGGCTCTTCTCCGTCGGGGTTGACGGTGTTGACGTTTGCGATGTTGTGTGCGACGGCGTTCAGCCAGCTGCGGCCGAGGTTGGCGCCCGAGGCTGCGATGTCGAGTGCGTCGAAGCTCATGCGCCGTTGCCCCTCATGGCGGTGCGGAGCAGGCCCGCTTTGTAGTTGAAGGCCTGGACCATGGCGTCTTGTCGAAGGTTGGTTTCGATCAGCGAGACCAGCTCGTTCTCCAGCCCGACGTTGTTGCCGTTGGGCCCAGCCGGATCGGTAGTCGTCGCGGTGCTCATCGGCTGGCCGGAGTCCAGGTTCGACCGCTGGAGAGCGTTCCGGAGCTCGCCCTCGAAGGAGATCCGAGATGCGCGGAAGTTCGGTACTTCGGCGTTGGCGATGTTGTTCGCCGTGACCTGGCTTCGACGCTCGAGCCCGTTCATGGCCCATTCGATGGCCTGGGTTGTGAGGTCGTTGTTGATCAAGATGTCTCCTATAACGTGAACAGGGAAGAAACGCTGGAGCGTTCTTCCCTGTCGCATGGTCACCGGGTTGACGATCGATCCTTCGATCCCCGGTTCAGTTGTCTGCGTGCCCTGTCGGACATTCGCGACGACGGTTAAGGAGTTGGATCGGCGATCTGCGATCTGCGATCTGCGGTCTGCGGTCTGCGGTCTGCGATGTGCGATGTGCGATCTGCGATCTGCGATCTGCGATGCGGTCTGCGGTCTGCGGTCTGCGATCTGCGGTCTGCGATCTGCGCCTTGCGATGTGCGCTCGCCTTGTACGGCGGGACGGAACTAGTCCGCCTTTTGGCGCATGTCGCATCGCGCATGTCGCAATGGCGATCTCGTGCGGCGTGCCGCGGTCGGTCAGCTGATTGCGCGAGTCGCCTCGCCGGCCAGGTAGCCGCGCGCAGCCGTCCTGGTCGTTTCGAGCGTGTCGAGCTGGCTTTCGATGGTCTTCATCCTGGTTGCCACCACCTCGGAGAGGCGGTCGGCTTCTGCGAGCATCGCTTCGGGCGTGTCGAGGTCGATGGCCGGCAGCCCGAGATCCTCCCGTGCCTTCGAGAGCGCTGTGCGCAATTGGGCTGTGAGCCTGTCGACGCCGTTCATGCCGAGACGCGTTCGACGGAGCCCGTTTCGTTGATCGAGGTCCATGCGTCCCGGAGGTCGGCGAAGATGGCTCTCACGGGTTGGGCGTGGCTGATGTCTTTGGTGGCGTTCGCCTGAACGAGTTGGTGGTGGCAGTACTCGTACAGCGTGGCGAGTCGGACCGCCATCTCGCCGGCGTCGTGGTTGAGCGCCTGCATGAGTTCGAGCACGATGTCCTGGCAACGGGTGAGCTCCTCGTGGGCGATCTCGATGTCTTTGGGTGCCGCCTCGAGCGCACTGGTGGTCTTGTCGAGTGCGGTTACCACACCGTCGTACAACATCACGATCAGGCGGCCCGGGCTGGCGGTGTCGATCGAATTCTGCCGGTATGCGCTGAGCGCAGCTGAGCTCATCTCAGATTCCTTGCGGGAGGGCTGCGAACAGACTGGCGCTTGCCGAATTCAGGCGGGCAAGGGTCGATTCGAGAGCGCTGTACTGGCGTCTGAGTGCGACCTCACGACTCTCGAGTCGGTCCTCGAACTGCTCGATGCGGTCTTTCAGGAGCTCGATCTGAGCGTCCCAGCGGTCACGGGCACGGTCGACGA
>JAHEIN010000227.1 GCA_024639335.1 bacterium
CTCGGCACAAGACCGGTCGATCGAGCCCCGTATCGACGATCACGGCCACAACTACGCCGTGAACGTGGTACCGATGCTGCCGTCTGGCTACCCGCGCCAGGTCGGCCTGACTTGTGGTGAGTACAACGTCCGCGCCGTTCTCGATGCGTTCGGCATCACCTATCGTCAGCCAGATCGGCCCCGGCTCCGGATCCGGATGATGGGCCTGTCGTTCGTGTCCGACGTGCGCGATACCCTCGCCCACCACGGAGTGGATGTCGAGGTTCGATACGCCTCGGATCTTCACGACGAGTCGCGCCTGGCGCTGTTGCGCGGCCACATCGACAGCCACGAACCGGTCATCCTGGCGGTCGGAAACGGCCATCTCACGCGAGAGAGGGACTCGTCACTCGCCCGTGCCTTCCTCGGTCATTTCATCACGGTGTACGGCTACGACGCCGAGCGGCACGTCTTCTACGTGTACGACCCGTATCTCGAGGGCGAACCGCCCGAGTCGCTGCCTGCCGGCAACGTCGAGCGGACCGCCGAGGAGATCCTCCGCGACTGGAGAGGCCCGTTCTACTACCGCTGGATCGGAATGGACCACGTCTACCTTCCGGTTTCCGTACAAACCGACTGACCGACCGCCATCGGATGGCGGGCTCTGAGTTTGGGACCTCTGCCACTGGCCGACGCCGGCCACTCCGAGACGCTGGCCTTGGGTCGGTTCAGGAGGAGACTCATGCATGCGATCGAAGCTCGGGGGGTGACACGACGGTACGGTGAGGTCCAAGCGCTCACCGGTGTCGATCTCGATGTGAAGAACGGGGAGGTCTTCGCCGTTCTCGGGCCCAACGGAGCAGGAAAGACGACGCTCGTCGAGATCCTCGAGGGTCTGAGGCGTCGCGATGGAGGGAGCGCAAGTGTGCTGGGCGCCGACCCCGCCTGGGCGTCCCGTGAGTGGCGCTCGAGAATCGGTGCGGTGCTCCAGGTCAACACGCAGAACGACGAGCTGACCGTTGGAGAGTTGGTGCGGGCCTACGCCCGCTACTACCCGCACCCATTGGACATCGACCACCTGCTCGAGGCTCTCGATCTCACCGCGATTCGGGACCGGCGGATCCACCAGCTCTCAGGCGGTCAACGCCGCCGCCTCGACCTGGCGCTCGGGCTGGTCGGTGACCCCGAGCTGCTGTTCTTGGACGAGCCGACCACCGGGCTCGACCCGGAGGTGCGGATTCGGATCTGGGAGTTCATCGAGGGCCTGAGCGAGCAGGGAACCACCGTCTTGCTCACGACCCACTACATGGAAGAGGCCGAGACTCTCGCCGACCGCGTAGCGGTACTGGTCGGTGGTCGGATCGTGACCACCGGGGCACCCGACGAGCTGGGCGGCTCCAGTGGAGTCCATGTCTCGTTCCGCCTCCATGAGCCGTTGTTGACGGTCCCACTCCCGGAGCGCCTCCCACCGATGGTGGTCCGTGACAAGGATCACATCGAGGTCACGACCGATGACCCGACCGACGTCGTCACGCGATTCGTGCTTTGGGCGGACGCCAATGGCGGGGAGTTGGCGGAGCTGCAGATCCACCAGCTTGGGCTGGAGCAGTTCTATCTGGAACTCCTCGACCACCTCAACGACTGGGAGGAGGCCGGCGTATGACTGCAACCACGAAACGCCCCACCCAAGGCACCAGGCTTCCCAACGCGTTCCGACTTGGCCTGAGCCAAGCCTGGCTGGAGATCAAATCGTTCTCGAGGGCCAAGGACATGGTCATCTTCACACTGGGCCTGCCGGTGATGTTCCTCCTCGTCTTCGGCCTCGTGTTCGCCGGGACGCTGGAGGGAACCGATGTCAGCGCCGGCCAGTGGTTCACCCCGGGCATCATCGCAGCGTCGGTGCTGTCCGCTGGAGTCGTCAACCTCGCCACGTCGATGGCAATCGAACGCCACGACGGAACGCTTCGCAGGCTCGCCCTCACGCCGATACCGATCACGTCTTACCTGGTCGGCAAGATCCTCATGACTGCGCTCACCGCACTGGCGATGACCATTGTCCTCCTGGCCGTCGGAATGGGGCTGTTCGATGTCGATCTGCCATCGGACGCGGATCGATGGCTCACGTTCGGTTGGGTATTCGGTCTCGGGGTCATGGCAGCGGCCGTACTCGGGATCGCCGTGTCCAGGTTGCCGCGTACCGCCAGGTCGGCGTCTGCGGTGTTCAACCTCCCGTTCCTGGGTCTGATGTTCATCTCGGGGGTCTTCATCGAATTCGGAGCACTGCCGGAATGGCTTCGAACGGTGGCGGGCGCATTCCCGCTGCGTTGGCTGGCCGCCGGGATGCGGTCGGTGTTCCTACCGGACGAGTTCGAGCGGCTGATCGAGCCGGGCGGGTCGTACCGACTCGACATCGGGTTGATCGTGCTGTCTGCCTGGGTGATCGTAGGGTTCCTGGTTGCGGTGCTGACGTTCCGCTGGGGCCGCGAACGGCGAGGCTGAAGACGCAAGCAGACGCCTGAGAACGCGCCCGGGTTCAGCCTCGCTTCAGCTGCCAGGCTCCGATTCCGGACGCGATGGTTCCGGCGTAGTACCCCAGAGCGCCGATGATCGAGGTGGCGTCCCGATCGAAGAGATCGGCACGAAGCTGTTCGACGACGGTCCAGGCTCCCAACAGACCGAGGAAGATCCCCGCCACCTTCACGACCGTGACGTAGTCGACGGACCAGTCGGCACTGCCCCGGTTGTGATGGAAGTAGGCGGCGCCGACGACGAGCCCCGCGAGGATGAATGACGGCTCGCCGATGCCGTACTCGTCGATCAACAAGTCGAAGAGCAGCCAGACGACCATCACTCCGGCGGCGCCGAGCACGGCGAGCTTCTCTCCGGCTCCCAACTTGGCGACCGTGGACGAGAGCTCACTGCCGATGCCAGTCCCCTCGTTTGCCGTGACTTCCGCATTCTCTGGCGGATCGTTGTCCGTCATGTCTACCTCCCGGGCTCGTACTTGCACCATAGGCATGGCGGTGTCGGGCGCGCCTCAGATCTTCGATCGAGCTTCAAACATCGCCGCAAACACGACGTCTCAGCTTCTCGCGCCAACGCGGCTTGACAAATACTTAGGTATCCTACATATTGGCGCTCATGGTCACGACGGTCAGAGACTTCCTCCCTTTCGGCGACGTCGGGCCCGAACTCCTCGAGCGAGTCGCCCGGGAACGCTCCGGCCTTCCCGTGACGGAGCTGGCTGCGGTGTTCTCTCTCGGGAAGGCAGCGGTCGAGATGTTCGAGCTCATAGGTGGGCCCCTCGCCGAGGCCGGCCTCTCCCCTGCACGCTGGCGACTTCTCATGACCCTGAGGTATCAGGCCGATGATCCAGGAGCTTCGATCCGCGAGATCGCAGGGCACCTCGAGATCAAGGAGCCGACGGTCACGTCGACGGTGGATCGAGCCGCCCGTGACGGTCTCGTCAAGCGGACGAGCGACCCCGACGACCGACGCGTCACAAGAGTGGTGCTCACCGACGCGGGTCACGAGACCATCGAGACGCTCTTCCCACGAGTACTCGGGCGATTGTTGGCCTTCAGCGGCGCTCTCGGTGGGCCCGGCGCAATCGAAGACATCGCCACAAGACTGGAACAGGGCGTCGACGCCGCAACGCCCACGGGAAGGAACCACTGATGGAACGCATCGGAACGCTGATCGCCACGAAGCCCAAGAGGATTCTGGCTCTCACCGCCCTGGTCACCGTGGTGGCAGTCGTGGCGCTGTTCCGGATCTCGTTCAATGCCGACGTGGCCTCGTTCCTCACC
>JAHEIN010000073.1 GCA_024639335.1 bacterium
CGCTCCATGGCGTTCGCCTGGTCGACCGAGAGGTTCTCAGCCTGGCTGAGATCGATCACGAGCGGCTCGTCCGAACCGTCATAGGGCGCGGGCAGGAGCGAACCGGCGGGGACCTCGTACAAGTCGGCGAGCTTACAGAGCCGATGAACCGAGACGCTGCGCTCTCCCCGCTCGTAGGCCCCCATGACGGACGCCTTGAAGTCGCCCTCCGTCATGTCTTCGACTTCGAGCAGCGACCAGCCATGCGACTTCCTCGCTTCGCGGAGCCTTTGTCCGAGTTCAACGTTGAATTCCATGAATGATCGCCCTTTTTTCCCTGTGCCCACAATCAAGCTACCACGCAGAGTGGTCGGATGCCATCATTGATTCGATCCTTCGGCCATCAGAGCCCCGAATATCGACGCCGCACCGATCGCGGCGGTCTCGGTGCGAAGTACGGCGTCGCCCAGGGAGACCCGAGCTGTCGTCGCCTGCAGCTCGGACGGCGCCCAGCCGCCTTCGGGCCCGATCGCGACCGTCAGCGAACCCACGGGGCGAAACGGTCGCCCGCTCCGGTCGGCGGCGACGAACACCCCGAGGTCCCCGAGGTCGCTCCAGGTCGAGTCGACGGACGTGACCCGGGACCGCCGGCTCTGTTCGATCGCGGCTGCCATCCAGGCGTGAGCCTTGTCGGAGCGGGGAAGTCGGCCCTGGCCGAATCGAGTCCGGATCCAGTGGATTCTCGCGACGCCCAGCTCGGCGCATTTCTCGACCAGCCATCGGAGCCGCTCCTTCGATTCGGGCGGAGCGATCGCCAGCGTCAGCGAGGCGGGCGGCTCTGGTGTCGACCTCTCATCACCGCGTTCGATCCCGTCGACGGTCCACGTCCCCTGCCCGAGCGTCCCGGCACCGTCGGTGTAGGAAACCGGGCTTCCCGACCCACGACGCAGGACAGTCACGAGATGCCGATGCTGTTCGGAACTCACCTCGATGATTCCATCATGCCAGGGTCCGGGCACCAGGAGATGTGGAACATGAGCCACGTCAGAGCCAGCGACGCTTCCCGCCCGCCTTCTCCCCACGCAACGATGCGAAGCGCTTCAGGAGCTCGCGCTCCTCGCGACTCAGGTCCGACGGTACTTCGACGTCGATCGCAACCACCAGGTCACCTCTGCCACGCCGTCCAAGACGCGACATGCCCTCACCGCGTATCGCAGTTGCCCAGCCTGGCTGGGTCCCGACGGGCACCTCGAGGGCGTGATGTTTGCCATCGAGCAGCGGGATGTCGAGCGTGGTTCCCAGCGCCGCCTCGGCGATGCCGATGGTGGTGCGGTGGATCAGTTCCGCGCCGTCTCTCACGAACCGTTCGTCTGGCTCCACTCTGACCTCGACGAAGAGATCGCCTGGCTGTCCGCCCCGCCCGGCTGCCTCACCTTCGTGGCTGAGACGGAGCCTGGTGCCGTTGTCGACCCCCGGAGGGATCTCCACCGACACCTCGCGATCGCTGGGGACGATCCCCGCGCCGACGCACCGCTCACACGGATCCGAGACCACCTCCCCGGTGCCGGAGCACGCATCACACGTCGCAACCGTCATCATCGTCCCGAGGATGCCGCGCCGCTGTACACGGACCGCGCCGGCGCCCTGGCAGGTCGGGCAGGTGATCCGGTCCGTGCCAGGCTTCGCTCCCGAGCCCGCGCAGATTTCACATGAGACATTCGTCCGGAACGACACGTTTGCTTCCACACCGAAGCAGGCCTCTTCCATGGTGACGTTCACACGCGCCAGCACGTCTCGACCTCGGGCCGACCCCTGCTGTCTGCCCTGACCGAAGACGGACCCTTCCCCAAAGACCGATCGGAGAATGTCCTCGAATCCACCAAATCCGCCGGCACCGAAGAGATCGCCGATGTCGAAGGTCTCGCCCCGGTCGTAGCGTCGACGCCGTTCGGGATCCTTGAGGACCTCGTAGGCCTCGGCGACCTCTTTGAATCGTGCCTCGGCGGTGGGGTCATCGGGATTGGCGTCGGGGTGGGTCTCACGGGCCACTCGACGAAACGCCTTCTTGATGTCTTCGGCGGTTGCGTCGCGAGGTACGCCGAGCAGTTCGTAGTAGTCAGTTGCCATCGGCGCTCACTCGCCGATGCGCTCGCCGAGCTCACGCCCGACGCCCTCGACGGCCCGGATGACCCGCTTGTAATCCATCCGCACCGGGCCGATGACTCCGACCCGACCATCGCCTGCATTGCTCTCGTACGAGGTCGACACGACCGCGACGTCGACCTCGTCTCCGATCGGCAACTCATCGCCGATCTGCACGTGCGTCCCGCTGCCACTCGCCAGGATGTCGAGCAGCTTGGCCTCGGCCTCTAGGACCTCCAGCACCCGATGCACCGTGGATATGTTGTCCCAGACGGTCGCCATCTGAGTCGCGCCCCCGACATAGATGTCGGCTGAGCGGTCCCCGGTTCGGGCGATCGCCGCCGCAACACTCTCCACCGCTTCACTCACTGTGGGAGCCAGATCGGCTTCACCTGCGAGTGAGACCGGGTCGGTGAGCAGCTCCTTGCCCACGACCGCCTTCGCCAAAGCCTGCTCGGTCATCTCGATCTCTTTTGAGCTGAGTTCTTTGGGGAGCCTGGTGAGCTCCTGGACGATGCGCCCGGAGTCGGTGACGACGACGGTCAGCGCGGTCGTCGCAGCCACCTGAACAAGGTGTAGTGACTTGACGGTCTCTCCGGACGGGCCGGGGCTCACTGCAACGGCCGGATATCGCGTCATGTCCGAGAGCAGATCGGTCGTGGCCTGAAGCAGACGGCCCAGTTCGTGATGGATCGACGAGTAGAAGGTCTCGATCCTCGCCTGTGTGGGGATACGCAGTTTGCCCGGACGGAGATGATCCACGTAGTAGCGATATGCCTGGGAGGTCGGGACGCGTCCAGCCGACGTGTGCGGCTGTAGGGCATATCCGTCTCGTTCGAGGGCAGCGAGCTCCGACCGCACGGTCGCCGGGGAGACATTCAGATTCGTGGCCTCGAGCACCGACTTCGAACTGACCGGCTCACCGGTCTTGATGTGCACTTCAACCAGAGCCCGCAGAATCTCATCACGACGTTCTGTTCGCGGATCCTCCATGGGCACCACACGGTAGTTCGCAGCAGGCCATACGCCTATGCGCTGTGCGCTATGCGCAACAGGCGGCGGAAGCCCTCGTCGCAAGCCACAGCCCGTGTCACGCCCCGAATCACACGCACTCCACCCGAAGGAGTTCTTTTTGGAAGGAGCGATGGCGCAATAAGCAGGCAGCCAGGAATGGGCCCGGCGAACGCGCCGACCGAAAAGAACGACGGTCGAGCACGCAACCCGCACGCGGCAGCACTCGTCGGAAGCCGTGACACAACCATTCCATGTTCTTGGGGCAGTGCGAACACCACGGTTCTGGACCCACCACGAGCAATTAGGGGTGTCGCTGTCACAAGAACTCAAGCATCACCAGCGAGCACGCAACCCCACGCCGCACTCACCAGCGGGCACACAACCCGCGCGAAGTCAACCCGCCGGCTCCTCCAGGTCGAGCACCGCTCTGATGATCTCGTCGGTGAGGAGAGGTTTGGCGGCAACGAGCCGGTCACCCTCCACCTCGAGCACGCCGGCATCGATCAGGCGAACTCCGTCGGCAGAATCGAGCAATGCCGTACCTCCTTCACCTCCGCGTACACCGGCGCTCCGTCGGAGGCCGAGCATGAGCCGCTCCAACTCGGCGTCCCAGCCGCCGATGACATCGCTCGACTGGATCGGCCCGATGCCCGACCGGACCCGCTCGATGTAGGTGTCGAGACGCCGCACCCGGCGAGAACGCACGCCGTCCCGATAACTGTGTGCACCGAGACCGAACGCGAGGTACTCGCCCTGCCCCCAGACCGACAGGTTGTAGCGGCAGCCGTGCCCCACCTGCGCATGGTTCGACACCTCGTACCGGGTGTAACCCGCCGCTCCGAGCGACGCCGCCGCCTGTTCCCACCGGTCGGCCTGCACGTCGGAGTCGGGTGCGGGTGCACCGCTCCGAACCTGCCTCCACAGTTCCGTTCCCGGCTCGACCGTGAGCGAGTAGGTCGACACGTGATCCGGACCGAACGCGACCGTGGCGTCGAGCGTTTCGAGCCACGAGTCATCGGTCTCGTCGGGGTGCCCGTAGATGAGGTCGACGCTGACCGAGCCGAACCTCGAAGAGACTGCGACGCCGAGCGCCTCGGCCGCTTGTTGGGGGCTGTGGAGCCGCCCGAGCGATGCCAGAACGACCGGGTCGAACGATTGAACGCCGAACGACACCCGTGTGAAGCCGAGCGATGCCAGGCCGTCCGAGTGCTGCTCGGTCCAGTCCTCGGGGTTGGCTTCCAGCGTCACTTCGGCATCATCGGCCAGCCCGAAGTGCCCTGCCAGGGCGTCGACGATCCGAGCCATGTGCTCGAGCGGGATCCGGCTGGGCGTTCCTCCCCCGACGAACACCGCATCGAGGGGATGCCATGCCGGCTCCATTGCGATCTCGGCGAGAAGAGCGTCGATGTATTCGCCCATCCGGTCGTCCGCTCCGCCGACGACGGCGAAGTCGCAGTACGGGCAGACCCTGGCACAGAACGGGATGTGGACGTAGGCGGAACGCCAACCGGCGGCGAGCTCGGCTGTGTCGGGATGGGCAGGCGGGAGAATCGCCACCCGGATCAGTCGTCCACCTGGAGCGCCGCTACGAACGCCTCCTGGGGAACCTCGACCGAGCCGACCATCTTCATCCGTCGCTTGCCTTCCTTCTGCTTTTCGAGCAGTTTGCGCTTCCGGGACACGTCACCGCCATAACACTTGGCGATCACGTCCTTGCGCTTGGCCTTGACCGTCTCGCGGGAGATGATCCGTGAGCCGACCGCTGCCTGGATCGGGACGTCGAACATCTGCCGCGGAATGAGCTTGCGGAGGCGCTCGACCATGGTGCGGCCGTATTCCTGGGAAGCCGAGCGATGCACGATGGCGCTGAACGCGTCGACCGGCATTCCGTTCAACAGGATGTCGACCTTCACGAGGTCCGACTCGCGGTATCCATCTGTCTCGTAGTCCAGCGAGGCATAGCCACGGGTGCGTGACTTGAGATTGTCGAAGAAGTCGAAGACGACCTCGGCGAGGGGAAGGTGATAGGTCAGCTCGACTCGGTCCGGGGTCAGGTAGTGCATGTTGCCGACCTCACCACGACGGTTGGTGACGAGCTCCATGATCGTCCCGATGTATTCGCTGGGTGTGATGATCATCGCGCGTACGTACGGCTCCGAGATCGACTGGATCTCGGAAGGATCAGGCAGATCCTGGGGCGAGCGGATCGTCGACTCGCTCCCGTCCGTCCGTACCAGCTGGTAGGCGACCGAAGGGGCCGTGGCGACGAGGTCGAGGTCGTATTCACGTTCGAGCCGCTCCCTGATGATCTCCATGTGCAACAGCCCGAGGAAGCCGGCACGAAACCCGAAGCCGAGCGCTTTGGAGGTTTCGGGCTCGTAGACCAGCGAAGCGTCGTTGAGACGCAGTTTCTCCAGCGCTTCGCGGAGCCGTTCGAAGTCGTCGCCGTCGGTCGGGAAGAGCCCGGAGAAGACCATCGGCTTCGGCTCCTCGTAGCCCATCAGTGCCTCGGAGGCTCCGCCGGCGGCGGTGGTGACCGTGTCGCCCACCTTGATCTGGTCGATCTCTTTGACGCCTGTGATCAGATACCCGACCTCGCCGGGGCCGAGCTTGGCGACCTCCACCGATCTGGGGGTGAGGACGCCGACCTCACTGGCCGGATGCTCCTCTCTCGTCGCCATGAAACGGATGAGATCGCCATCCCGAAGCTCGCCATCGACCACTCGCACGTAGCACACGACTCCTCGGTAGGCGTCGTAGTACGAGTCGAACACCAATGCGCGCAGCGGTGCATTCGGATCTCCACCCGGCGGCGGCACCTTGTCGACGATCTGCTCGAACAACTCCTCGACGCCGGCACCTGTCTTCGCCGAGATGCGGCTCACGTCGGCCGGGTCGCCACCGAGGACCCCAACGATCTCAGCGGCGGCCCGCTCGGGATCTGCCGCAGGCAGGTCGATCTTGTTGAGGGCCGGGACGATCTCGAGTCCGGCCTCGATCGCCAGGTAGCTGTTGGCGAGGGTCTGGGCCTGGACACCCTGCGCAGCGTCGACCAGTAGCAGCGCTCCCTCGCAGGCTGCCAGGGAGCGCCTCACCTCATAGGAGAAGTCCACATGTCCAGGCGTGTCGATGAGGTTCAGGACGTACTCCTGGCCATCGTCCGCCTTGTACTTCAACCGCACGGTCTGCGCCTTGATGGTGATTCCCCGCTCACGCTCCAGGTCCATCGTGTCGAGCATCTGCTCGCGCATCTCGCGCTCGGTGATCGCACCGGTTCGCTCCAGCAGTCGGTCGGCGAGCGTCGACTTGCCGTGGTCGATGTGGGCGATGATGCTGAAGTTGCGAATACGCGACTGGTCGGTCACTGTGCTCCGGAAGGATCGAGGTGGGCCCGGGTGGATCCGGCCACGATTGTACCCGTTCGGTCGTCAGTGCTATCTTTCGGTATTGCTGCGCGCCGTTCCGGTGCCACCCCGCCCGCCTCCAGGTGGCTCCGGGTTTCCGTCAACAGTTTCAGGTGTTTCGAACATGGCCAACATCAAGTCCCAGATGAAGCGCAACCGCCAGAACGAGAAGGCACGGATGCGTAACAAGGCAGTCCGGTCTGAGATGAAGACCCGCGTCAAGCAGACGCTCGAGGCCGTGGAGGACTCATCCGCCGATGCAGAGGCGGCCTACCAGCTCGCGCAGAAGCGCATCGACGAAGCGGTCAGCAAGGGCGTTCTCCACAAGAACACCGCCGCCCGCAAGAAAGCCCGCCTCACAAAACGAGTCAAGTCGGTTTCGTAATCGAAGACCTCCTTGCGTGGGGGGGTGGACAGTTCACAGTTCACAGTCTGGACCCGGTCGTCGGACCGGGTCCTTTCGCTACAGCTCCAGTTGCGAGGAACTGTCAACCGTCGGCTCAGCGGAGCCAGAGGCAGAGGGCGATCGTGAGGCGTTCCATCGTGACGTGGTGGAGGTCGCCGGGGGCGCTCTTCAACAGGCGGTCGGCCCGGACGAGCGCGTCGTTCGCCTTGCGGAGATTCGAGTCCTTCAGCCTGCCGCGTTGACGCCAGACCCGATCGACCCACCGGTCGTTGCCCTTGGCCTTCATCGTCTCCCGGAAGGTCTCTTTGTCGGGTGAGGAGAGCGCGATCGCTCGGCGCCGCACCTCGGTCTCGAGTGTTGCCAGCAACACCAGCGGGTGCTGATGGACCAGCTGATCGTTGAGCCGTCGCAACGCCTCGGCCGTGTCGCCCTTGGTCACGGCGTCGGTGTAGTGGAAGATGGGCTCGTTCGGCCGGTTCTTGAAACGCCCGAGGATGTGTTCGGCCGTGACGTGGCCAGGTGTCTCGGCGATCTGATCCAGCGCCTGGCCTATGGAAGCCACGTCTGCCCCGAACTTCTGTACCAGGGCCTGCTCTGCCGCCGCATCGAGCCGCATACCTCGGCGGTCGATCTCGTCGTGGAGCCATTTGGATGCGTTGGACTCCCACATCTTCTTGACAGTGGTGGTGTCGGCTTCGGCCTTGAGATACTTCGACAGCTTGGCGGGGAGCGCCCCGGCTGACACGAAGGCGATTGCAAGGGCGTTGTGGTCGACCTGTTCGAGCAACTCGATCAAGACGTCGGCCTCGGCAGCGGTCAGCTGTTGGGCATCGACCAACTCGAGGCCCTGGTAGCCACCGAAGAGCGAGCCGGATTGGAGCACGGGGATCATCGGCTCGAGTTCGTGGCGGACGGAACCGGTCACGCCTTCGCTCTCGCCTCTCGCCGGGACGTCGAGCCGGACGACGTCGTTGGGATGGACCCCGACCCGCTCGAAGAAGGCATGGGCCGCGTCGAGCATCTGCTGACGCTCGCCGGGCCCGGCGCCCGATGGCCCGGTGACGTGCTGAATCGCCATGCCACCAGGCTACGGCGCGCTGGTGACGAATACCTGTTCAGCGCCGCTGCGGCAGACGGTCGTACAGCAGTGCCAGATCGCAGGCCATCTCGATGTCATGGACCCTGATCATGTCGGCCCGGTACTCCAGCGCCATGGCGATGTAGGCGGCGACGCGGTGGTCTTCCTGCTTGCGTGGGATGGGGACGAGTATCGGCTTGCCGAGAGTCCTCAACTCTTCGAGGCCGCGGATCACGTCGAGCTGCATGCGGGTATATGCGAGGTAGTCGCCCCGGTAGTTGATCGAGATCCCCGGATCGACGATCACGTCTGTGATCCCCATCGCCTCCAACTGTGCGAGACGCTCCGACAGCCGGCGGGCCGTCACCGCGGCCTTGTCCGCTGTGATCTCGACGTCGTCGACGTCGTGGGGGTTGGAGCCCTCGATGTACATGGCGATCGCCGTCGTGCCGGACTCGGCGACGATGCGCGCCATCTCCGGATCGGAGAGACCGCCGGTGTCGTTGATGATCTGGGCCCCGAGCCCGACCATCATTGCGGCCACCTCGGGCTTCCACGTGTCGACAGAGACCACGTGGCCGTCCGTCACAAGGCGCTCCACGGCCGGAGCGAGACGCTCGATCTCCAACGACGTCTCGATCGTCGGATTCGAGTAGTGCGATGACTGTCCGCCGATGTCGATCGCCGTCGCACCGGCCTTCCGGTAGCGGTCGGCCATTGCGATCGCCTCATCGGTGTCCCGGGCCACCGTGTGGATGTTGTTCGACTCGGGTGACATGTTGATCACCCCCATCACGTGAGTGACGTCGCCGAACTCGAGGCGAGCAGTCATGGCCCGATCAGCAGGGCGCCACCGAACTCGGTGACCCCTTCCGCCAACGAGAGATCGATCGACTCCGACAGGCTGGATCCGCTGGGCACCCGACCGAGATCGATCGGCACCCGCACATCGCCGACCGAGAGGTCGACGGTGCCGTACCAGTCCACATTCGATTCGTTGCTCAACGTGGCGAAGACCGTGACGTCCCTCGTTGAAGACGGGCCAACCGAGATCTCGACCCCCAGGCCGCCGCAGAGAAGGACGGGATCACCTTCTTCGATGGCGGTCGAGCCCGTCACGATCGGAACGCCGTCGGTCAAGATGACTTGGAACGGTGTTTCCACTCCTTCTGTGCAGGTCAGGATGTGATCGATGCCCCGGAGCGACCCCTGGCCGATCGGAATCAGCAGCACGCCGGCCATTACGAGCACGGCGAGGCGGGTTCTCAAGTGGATCGGCACGGACCCCATCCTCACGGGACCTCGGAGCCAAGTCAACGTTCGACCGGACCGGGTGACTCCCGGCATACACTGACGCCCCGATGAGATCGATGGACTGGGACCGGGCGCGTGGCGTCTTGCTGGCGACCGGGGTCGCTCTCGTCGGGCTCATTGCGCTCACGGCGTTCTTCCGGGATGTGGACCGGGTCGAGGTCGTCGCCACGCTCATGTATGCGCCGATCCTGGCCGGACTGCTGTCCTTCGGAGTCTCCGGTGGTCTCCTCCTCGGATTGGCTGCAGCCGGCGTGTACATCGGGCTTCGACTGCCGGCGATCGACCTGGTTGGGCTGACTCCGATCGCCGGTACCGTGATCTCCCGAGTCCTGGGGTATGTCGCTTTCGGGGCCCTCGGTGGCTGGGCGGCCGATCAGCTTCGAGTGGCTCTCGACCGCTACGAGCTCATCGACGAGGTCGATCAGGACTCGGGTCTGGGGAATGCCAGGTCCGTCATCAGCGCCCTGTCTCGAGAGTCGAGCCGGGCTCAGCGGTACGCCAACCCGTTCTCGGTCGTGACCACCACATTCGGCGACTTCGGATCCAATCGTCGGGAGCGCACCCGGCTGCGCGAGCTCGGAACCAAGGTGGCCGTGAGCATCCGGTCATCCGATCACGCCGCTCACATCCGGACCGATGAGGGCCACCAGATCGTCGTGGTGCTACCCGAAACGTCGGCCGATGGGGCCAGGACGGTGGCACAGAACCTCGAGACCTTGGTTGCCGGCATCGTGGGCAGAGAGGTCGCAACGGAGTCGTTCACAGATGTCGGCGATGACAACGACCCCATGGCGCCGTTGCGGGATCGGCTGAACCGCTGAATCAGCGGCCACTCAGGACGAGGTCGCCATCGAGGTCGGTGCGGTGAACCTCGGCCCCCGCACCCGTCAATGTCGCCAGGACTTCGGGAGCCGGATGACCGAACTGGTTGGGCCCGACGCTCACCACAGCCGTGTGCCCGGCGTGACGCGACAACCAGCCGAGATCTGAGGTCGCGGCACCCTGATGCGGCACCTTGAGCACGTCGACTCCGGGCACCTGCAGGTCTGCCTGCGCAAACGTCTCCATGTCGCCGCTCATCAGGATCTTCTGGCCGGCCATGTTGACCAGGACGACCACGGACTCGTCGTTCGGAGAGGCGTACCGGCGCACCGGTCCGAGAAACTCGAAGCTCATCGACTCGGTTCCGAAGGTCCAGCCGCGTTCCGGTTCGTAGACTTCGATCCCCAGGCTTTCGGTCTCAGAGATGAGCCATTGCGCCGCCGGCGTCGTGTGGTTTTCGAAGTCGGACACCATGAACCCGACAGGGACTGTTCCGAGCACCGCTTCCAGCCCCGTGATGTGGTCTGCGTGGACGTGCGACACGATCACGACGTCGATCCGACCGACGCCGTGACCCTCGAGCTTGCGAGCGAGAACCGCCGGATCGGGTCCTCCGTCGACCAGTACCGTGAGCCCACGGTCGATGAACAGAGTTGCATCCCCCTGACCGACATCGAGAAACGCGACGGCAGGCAGCTCTTCCGGCTGCTGGGACACCGGCCAAACGATCGCCGCGACCGAGAATGCCAGGACGAGGACCGCCAGGGAACGAGCCAGTCGTACGAGGACCATGGCTGCCGCCACCACCGCAAACCAGATGGTCCCGTCGACCTGCGGCCACGGCGCGGCGATATCGGCCACTGCCAGCACCGCGCTCGAGAACCACGATGCCGCGACCACGAGTATCTCAGCTCCAACGACCGCACCGATCCCGGCGAGCGAAGTAGCTGCGACCACGAGCGGGCCGGCGATGACGTTGGCGATCGGCGAGAGGATCGGAACCGAGCCGAACACGGACAGGAGCACGGGACTGACCATCGCCTGTGCCGACACCGAGGCGCTGAGAGCCGTCGAAGCGAACGATGGGCGGAATCGCCACAGCTCTGATCCGGCCAACACTCCGAGCGCAGCGAGGACGGATAGCTGGAATCCGACGTCGCTGGCGAGTTCCCCTGCGATCGCCAGCGCCCCGCCTACTGCGAGGGCGAGGGTCGCCCACGAGGAAAGCGGGATGCCGATCGAACGGCCGACCAAGAGGACTCCGGCGGCCAACGATGCTCTGATCACCGAGGGTTCCCACCGGGTCATCGCCGCAAAGATGGCCAAGCCGAACAACCCGGCGAGCGTCCGTGGCCATCCGCGGAGCCCGAGTGGCCCCAACAGCAGCCACCAGAGCAGCAGGAACAATGCCACGTTGCTGCCCGAGACGGCAACGAAGTGGGTGAGGCCCGCCCGTCGCATCCGGTCGATCGACGTGTCCGAGAGATCCGAAGTGTCGCCGATCAGGAAACCCGCCAGAAGGGCCCGGGACGCGGATCGGTCGGGCTGTACTGCGGTGATCACTCGACTCCGCAGCGTGTTGGCCACCTGGAGATGAACAGGCGGCCGATGGTCCAACACCTCGGAAGCCGACAAGGCCACACGCCCGGAGACGACCGAGCGCCGGATGCGGGAGACCCCGGGAGTGAACAGACCGGTCACCCGGTATCGATCACCGACCGAGGCTGCCGGCCGATCCCAGTTCGAGACGATCAACGGCGAGCGGGGAAGCTGCCCATCCGACACCTCGACGGCCACGGCCACGACGGCCACGCCGTACGGCCCGTCGATGGGGTCGGTCTCGAGTTCGACGATGGCGTCGACTCGACCCGGCCCCACACCGTGTCCCGCAAGAGAGGCCTGCCGCTCGGCGACCAGCGCCCCCGACCCGAACCCGACGACCAGGGCCGCCACGACCAGCCACACTGCAGGCTTGGCTGCCCGGAACGCCACGAGGAGTCCTGCGCAGGCAGCCGCTCCCGCGAACCAGACCGACTCGACCGCCACCACCCCCACCCACAACGCCGCCGCAGCTGCGAGCAGAGGACGGTCGACCTCGGGTGGCCAGCGAATCTTCACGGAACGACGACGAGATCCCGCAGGGTCGCCAGCTTCTGCTCGCCGATCCCCGGAACGTCCAGCAGATCCTCCACCGCGACGAACGGCCCGTATTCGGACCGGTGCGAGAGGATGGTCGCCGCAAGAACAGGTCCGACCCCGGGAAGGGTCTCGAGGGCAGCAGCATCCGCGTCGTTGATCCGAATCCTCGAGTCGCCGTGGCCCGGGCCGACGGCTGCAGGAATCGACCCGGAACTGGTTGGGACCACGATCTGCTGACCGTCGACGACCGGCTCGGCCAGATTCACCCGGTTGAGGTCGGCGGTCGCCGTGACTCCGCCCGCAGCGGCGACCACGTCGGCGACTCTGGCATCGGCCGGGACCTCGACCAGACCGGCCGATGCCACCTCACCGGACACGTGGACCACGATCACGGCGGGTTCGGAAGTCTCGGCCGTGGGCGGCGGCTCGACCGAAACAGGGGCCAGGCTCTGCGAGTGGGGTCTGCCGACCGCTACACCCACCACGGCGGCGGTGATCAGTACTCCCACGACCTTCACAACATGACTGTCGAAACGAGGCGCCACAGGTGGTTGTGTATCTGACGAAAGACTCCAGGTCTAGTGCTTCAGGATCGCCGATCACGTGCCGAATACAGGTCCGTGGCAGAGCAACAGAAGTCCCCCTTCAATCGCGTATCGAATGGCTACGACCCTCGCCAGGTGGCTGCCTTCGCCGCCGAAGCACTGACCTGGAAACAGGAACTGGCTGCTGCCAGAAAGCGCGTCGACCGGTACGAGTCCGTGCTCGGCTCAATCGAGACGGTGGAACGCGAGGCCGCCGAGATCATCGACGAGGCCGAGCAGAAAGCCGCAGAGATCGTCGAACAGGCCGAAAAGGAAGCCGCCGAGATCTTGGAGATGGCTCGCGATCAGGTTGCGCATGAAGCCGCGCCGGAAAGCGAGGACCCGGTTCCCGAAGATGCTGATCGGTGGCTGACCCCCAGGCCCACCGAAGACGAGACACCAGATCCGGTGGAGGAGATCTTCGAGCCCCCGGAGGTCGAGGTGCCGGATCCCGAAGAGGAGCGCGAACGTTGGGTGGCTGCCGCAACTGCCAACCTCTGGAAGAGGCGCGGAGTCATCGCACCACCCGAGTGACCTTTTCCATCTAGGTTGTGCGCCATGACGCTCGACACATCTCTGTACCGCGCCACTCCCCCAGTCGACCTGAACTCGTTCGACACCCGCGACACGACGATCTTCACCGATGGCAAGAAGCTCGGGAAGAAACACCACAAAGAGCTCAACGCCCGGCTCGAGCTTCTCCAGGAGCAGCTCTATGCCCAGGGCCGCCATCGGCTCCTCATCGTGCTCCAGGCGACCGACACCGGAGGGAAGGACGGCACGATCAGACGGGTGTTCGAAGGCGTCAACCCTCAAGGTGTCGACGTGGCTTCGTTCAAGAAGCCGACACCAGAAGAGCTCGCGCACGACTACCTCTGGCGTGTCCACCACCACGTCCCCGGCGACGGCCGTATCACGATCTTCAACCGCTCCCACTACGAGGACGTCCTGGTGGTCAGGGTCCACGATCTGGTGCCCGAGGAGCGATGGGCCCGGCGTTACGAGCACATCCGCAACTTCGAGCAGATGCTCGTTGACGAAGGGACCACCATTCTCAAGTTCTTCCTCCACATCTCGAAGGAAGAACAGAAGGAACGACTCGAAGCCCGGCTGGCGAACCCGGACAAGCACTGGAAGTTCTCGCTCGGCGACCTCGACGAGCGCAAGCACTGGGAGGAGTATCAGGCGGCGTTCGAGGCCATGCTGAACGAGACATCCACCCCCGACGCCCCGTGGTACGTGGTCCCGGCCGACCGCAAGTGGTATCGCGACCTGGTGATCTCGTCGACGATCATCCAAAC
>JAHEIN010000228.1 GCA_024639335.1 bacterium
GCGCCCAGAGCCCGGACATCGTCGTCGGTGAGGTACAACCCGTGTTCGATCGAGTCGACCCCGGCCTCCACGGCGATCGACGGTGTGTCCGGAGCCATGGAGTGGATCGCAACGCGCAGACCGCGCTCGTGGGCGGCATCGACTGCGCCGGCCAGCGCAACGACGTCGAACGCCGGCGGGGCGCCTTCACCCCGCTTCGGCCAGTCCCCGATGATCTTGAACCAGCCGCCGGCGGTGGGATGATCGCGAACGGCGGACGCGAGTTCTTCGGGTGCGACCTCCTTGACGGCGCCCGGGTAGTAGCCACCGAACCCGGCGACGATCGGGCCGGCGGCCCGCAGGGCGGGACGGGCGTCCAGAGGGTCGTCGAGAATCCTCAGGACACCGTCATCGGACCACCCCTTGTCGAGGCAGAGGAACACTCCGCCTTCCATCTCTGTGATCAACCGCTCGCGGATTCGGGTCGGGTCGCTGGGCCCGAAGTCGGGCCGGTCCGAGCTCACGTGAATGTGGGCGTCCGCCAGCCCCGGGACCGACACCAGGTCGGTGAGATCGACCAGGCCACCACCCTCGGAGATCTCCCAAACCCCGTCTGACACGGACAGCTCGACGGTCTCGTGATCGACGCCGGTGATGAGGTATCGCATGAAACATCGACGCTACTTGACGGGAACCTCGCCGAGTCTGATAGCGTCCTGTCTCCATGGACAGCAGAGTCACCTCCGCCGTCACGATCTTCGCCCTCTTTGTGACGGCGGTTTTCTTCGGACTACCAAGACCCGCAATGGCGTGCTCTTGCGCCCCTGGCATTCCCGTCGAGCTACTGGAGTCGAGCGATCTGGCGTTCATCGGTTCGGTCGTCGACCAACAGCCCGACTTCGCGGGAACGTCCACCGAGAGCCTCATCGCCGTCGACGAGGTCGTGAAGGGCGATGTCTCGGCGTCGATCATCGTCAGTGCAGAGACCGAGACGGAATGCGGCCTCGGGCTCGCAGCGACCGAGCAGATCGCAATCACCGCAGTACAGGTCTCCGGAGAGATCCTCCCCAAGGTCTGCACCTCGATGGAACCCGACCAGCTGCTCGCTGCGGCCGACGAGCTCGGTCTCGAGGTCGTGACCCCGCCTTCCGAGGAGGAGATCGCAACTGCCCTCCCCGAATCAGCAAGCAACTACGCCGCAGCCATCCCACTGAGCATCGCGCTCAGCCTGGTCTTCCTCGGCGCCGTGGCGCTGGGGACCAGACAGTCCTCGATGTCCTCGAAGTGAGCGAGTTGTTCGCCTAGCCGCCGTTTGCGGGTTGAATGAATGGCATGCGCCGCCTCCGTATTGCTCCCCTTGTTGCGCTTCTGTCAGCCTGCTCGCTGATCACGTCGCCGTCCACCACGGCGCCAGGGTCGGAGTCGACGGTTGCGACCGCCGCGACCACACTTCCACCTGAGGTCACGGTCGAGACCGACACGCTCGAGACCGTCGGCTGCGATGCCGCCGATGACGATTTCGTGATCCTGTGTGAGGTCGTCGAGACGATCCGCAAGAACTACGTCGACGATGTCCCACTCGAGGTGCTGGCCGAGGCAGCTGTCGAAGGTATCGAGTCCTTCGCGAACCCTCGCCGGACGAGCGACGCGCTCGAATGCGCCCTCCCGGACGCGTCGTTCGCTCCGGTCTGTGAGGCACTCGATGAGGCGGACGCTCTTCCGCTCGACGGGGTCGAAGCCGCAATAGACGGGATGATTGCGTTCGCCCTCGACCCGAACAGCGCCTACCTCGACCCGCAGGCGCTGGCCCTCGCCCAGGAGGACCAGACAGGCTCGGTCGACGGCATCGGAGCGCTCGTCAACACCGAAGACCGCACCACCGAGGATCCGACTGCAAACCCGTGTCTCTTGATCAGCGAGACCTGCAGGATGGTGATCGTCTCGACGTTCGCCGACAGCCCCGCCGAGCGGGCCGGCCTGATGCCGGGCGACGAGCTCGAGGCCGTCGATGGCCAGGACGTGCTCGGCAAGACCCTCGACGAAGTGACGAACCTCGTTCGGGGCCCATCAGGCAGCGACGTCGAGCTGACCTTCCTCCGCGCGGACGAGCGGTTCACCGTCACGGTCACACGAGCGGCGATCGAGATACCGATCGCGGACTGGGAGGTGGTCGATGAGGTCGGATACCTCCAGCTCAACCTGTTCACCAACAACTCGGACGAGGTCGTTCACGACGCCCTGCGTGAGCTCGTCGACGACGGGGCAACCTCCCTGATCTTCGATTTGCGAAACAATCCCGGCGGCTCACTCGACTCGTCGGTCGAGATCGCCAGCGAGTTCCTCACCGATGGCCTCGTGCTCCGGACCGAGGCACCGGATACGGTGATTCCCTACGAAGTGCGCAGCGGAGGGGTCCTCACGGATCCCTCGTTCCCTGTGACGATCCTGGTGAATCGTGGGAGTGCATCGGCGTCGGAGGTCGTGTCCGGCGCTCTGAAGGAGGCGGACAGGGCATTGGTCATCGGCGACAACACCTTCGGCAAGAACACCGTCCAACAGCGATTCCCGCTGTCTCACGGCGGAGCAGTCAAGATCACGATCGCCCGCTGGGTCACACCGGACGGCATCGACTTCGGCGAGGATGGCATCAGCCCTGACATCGAAGCCGAGATCCCCCTCGACCTCACACCGGAGGAGATCGTGGCCCTGGTGAATATGTTGACGAGTTGAGGGGTAGAGAGGACTTCAGTGTTCAGGAGGATTCGAGAGATGTTCAATCGCAAACCGGCCACCCAGATGGACCCCGAGTCGGCTCTGGCGGGCCGGGACGAGCCCATCGAAGTCGCAGCCGACCACGTCGTACTCGGCACCCCAATCGTCGGGCCGTGGCCCGAAGGACACGAGGTCATCTCGTTCGGAATGGGCTGCTTCTGGGGCGCCGAGCGCATCTTCTGGCAGATCTCGGGAGTGCACACCACGGCCGTCGGCTACCAGGGCGGCCATACGCCCAATCCGAACTACCGCGAGGTCTGCACCGGGCAGACCGGTCACGCCGAGGTCGCGTTGGTGGTGTATGACCCGGCCGAAGTCGCCCTCGAGACGCTGCTGAAGGAGTTCTGGGAGCAGCACGACCCCACGACCCTCAACCGCCAGGGCAACGACGTCGGGACCCAGTATCGATCAGCCATCTACCCAACCACACCCGAGCAACGAGCGATCGCCGAAGAATCTCTCCGCCGCTACCAGGAGAAGCTGACGGCGGAGGGATATGGAACGATCTCCACCGAGATCACCGACGCCCCCGAAGCCGGCCCGTTCTACTACGCCGAGGACTATCACCAGGGCTACCTCCACAAGAACCCCATGGGTTACTGCAACCACGGCTACTGCCAGGTGTCCTACGCCTAGCCATCCTTCGGCCAGCTAGAGACTTGCGCTGAAGGTGTCGCACTGGTTGGGGTCGCCGGTCGAGTAGCCGCGGTCGAACCACTCCTGGCGCTGGGCGGACGTGCCGTGGTTGAACTTCTCGGGGTCGATCCGGCCGGTGGTGGCCTCCTGGATCCGGTCGTCGCCAACGGCTGCGGCCGCCTCGAGCGCCTCGCCGACCTCGCCGGGATCGAGCTCGATGAGCCCCTGACCGCCGACCTCGGCACTCCGGGTGGGGTCGACGTACAGCGTCGAGGCCCAGACGCCGGCAAAGCAATCCGCCTGGAGCTCGAGCCGGATCGAATAGTCGTTCGACTGTGAGGGGTTCTGCTGCTGGAGCGTCCGGACCTCGTCGCTGATTCCCAGGACGTTCTG
>JAHEIN010000074.1 GCA_024639335.1 bacterium
CTGAAGGCGATGTCAAATCATCGGCGTGCCGTCAGAACGGGTGGTTCTTGGCTACCGCCACGATGCCGGACTCGGTCACTTCGAAGCCATTCGCCCGGTCCTCTTCGGCGTCGAACCCGATCCGGAACCCCGGCGGAACGACCACGTTCTTGTCGATGATGGCGTTACGAACCTGTGCGCCGGCCTCGATCACCACATCCTCGGACAGCACACAATGATCCACCGTGGCACCCGGTTCCACCCGAACCCACGGCGCGAGAACCGAATGGGCGACGAAGCCACCGCTGATCACTACACCGTTGGCGAGGATCGAATCGCTCATCCCGCCCGCTCCATAATCCGCGACAGCGACCACTTTGGCAGGTGGCGCCGTGATCTCCTGGGTGTAGATCGGCCAGTCGCGGTTGTAGAGGTTGAACACGGGATCCACCGAGACGAGATCCATGTTTGCATCGAAGAACGAGTCGAGCGTCCCGACGTCACGCCAATAGGCGTGCTCACGCTCGGTGACACCGGGAACCTCGTTCTCGGTGAAGTCGTACACGTGCGCCAAGCCCTTGTCGACCAGCGCAGGGATCAGATCGCCGCCGACGTCGTGGCGCGAGTCGTCGAGCATCGCGTCCTCTTTGACCAGGTCCAGCAGCACCCTCGCGTCGAAGACGTAGTTGCCCATCGACGCAAAGGCCATCTCCGGGTCGTCGGGTGTGCTCGGCGGCTCGGCAGGCTTCTCCCAGAACTTCTCGATCAGCGTGCTGTCCTTTGCCTGCTGGATCACGCCGAACGCAGTTGCCTCGGCCAGGGGCACTCTGATGCCGGCAACCGTGACACCTGCGCCGGAGTCCACATGCGCCTGGAGCATCTGACGAGGATCCATGCGGTAGATGTGATCGGCTCCGAAGACGAAGATGTGCTCGGGGCGCTCGTCTTCGATGATGTTCATGTTCTGAAACAGGGCATCGGCGGATCCGACGAACCAGCGCTTGCCCATCCGCATCTGCGCAGGCACCGACGTCACGTAGTTGCCGAGCAGCGTGCTCATTCGCCAGGTACGGGACAGGTGGACGTTGAGACTGTGGCTCTTGTACTGGGTGAGGACCACGATCCTCCGGTAGCCCCCGTTGACGAGGTTTGAGAGGGCGAAGTCGATCAGTCGGTAGTGGCCGCCAAATGGGACTGCCGGTTTGGCCCGATCGCGCGTCAATGGCATGAGGCGTTTGCCTTCCCCGCCCGCCAACACCATCGAGAGAATGCGTCGGCTGGGTGGTAGGTCTGGCATTGCGTCGTTCCTGTCTCGCGTCACTCAGAACCTAATCCACCGACAGGTCACTCCGCTCTTCGGGCATTCCGAGAAAAGAAGTACAGAATCGCCCCTGCTGCCACGAGTCCCAGCGCGAAGGCGCCCCAGTTCGGCCCGGAAGCGGTGAGCACCGGTTCTGGGACCGGCACCGGGACAGGCGGGTCGGCAGAGGGCTCGTACGAAAAGACATAGGCGCCGGGCGTGGTCACGCCGTCGATCCCCGAGACCCGGTAGTCGACGCGATACTCGCCGGGCTCGGTCAATTGCTCGATCTGCACCCGGGCGACCTGTTCGTTGTCGTCGAGCGTCACCGACGACAACTGTGGAACTTCTGCCCCGTCGGGGTCCGAGACGGCGATGGCCATGCCATCAGGGGACATGAGCTCTGGAAAGATGATCGCCACCTCGTCGATCTCGCCTCCCACGGTTGCACCCGGAGCGGGTTCGGCACCGACTGGGCCGTGAGCGATGGCCGGCATGGCGGCGACCAGCGCAACCCCGAGCACCATCAGAAGTCGGCGCATGCAATCTTGTTGTCGACGAGATCGACCGGGTGGACCACGACCGCAACGGCGCGCCCATCGACCGTCTGCTCGTTCTCGGCGGTCATGTAGCCGTTGCCTTCCTCGTCGGCGGTGAACAGCAGATGGATCTCGTTCGGCGGAACCTCTGAGCCGCCGACCTCGAACTGGTAGTGCGGACCGCCGTTGTTCGAGCAGGGCTCGGCATGGACGTGCGAGATGTACTCGGTTCCGGGCTCGAGACCAGACACCTCGATCGTCACGGTCGTCCCACCGTCGTGGCGGGCCATTTCGGCAGTGCCGGTCACGTCGTCGTAGCCCGAGGGGCGGGTGTCGAGGAGCGTGAACGAACCGGACACGAGTTCGCCCCCGGCTACTTCGGACGCCGGTGTGGCGTCGGGGTCTCCCATATTCATGGCCATGTCCATCTCGTCGCCCATCACGGTGGTGTCTGCTGCATCTTCGGAGCCACCGCATGCAGCCAGAACCAGCGCCAGGACCAGGAGCAGCGCCCCGAAACGCAGGCGGGGGTGTCTGATGTATCGCATCTCAATCACTCCATTCTCATGCCGGAGACGACGGGAGAATCCGCCCGGAATCGGCGAACGGGCCGTCCCCTCTTTCACTCTGAGAAGAGCGTAACGGTGCCCTATGAGTACCGGATGAGCGTCCGCTCAGCCGGGCGTGAGAAAGGTGACCGACATCGGCGGAACCAGCAGGCTGAGCGACTGATCGTGGCCGTGCGAGGCCTCGTCGATCGTCTCGAGGCCGTGGGGGACGAGATCGGATCCTCCGAAATCGTCGGAATCGGTGCACAGCAGCGTCTTCCACGGCCCCGCCACGGGAACGCCGAATCGATAGTCGTGCCAGGCCTCCGGCGTGAAGTTGCACACGGCCACCACCGGCGGATGACCCTCGGCCGAGCGGAGGAACACCAGGCTCGCATGGGATACGTCGTCGGCTTCGATCCACTGGAATCCCCGGGGATCGGTGTCCCAGGTGTGCAGGGCCGGCGTCTCGCGGTAGAGCCGATTGAGCTCGCCGACGAGCTTCATGACACCGGCATGGACGGGGTAGTCGAGGAGGTGGAACGGAAGCTCACCCTCGTGGTCCCACTCGCGAGGGTCGGCGATCTCGGCCCCCATGAACAGCAGCTTCTTGCCCGGCAGCGCCCACTGGTAGCCGAGCATCGCCCGATAGCTGGCGAAGCGTTTCCACTCGTCACCTGGGTGTTTGTCGAGCAGCGACTTCTTGCCATGGACCACTTCGTCGTGGCTCAGCGCGAGGATGTAGTTCTCGGTGAACGCGTAGATGGCCCGGAACGTCAGCACGCGGTGCTGATCTTCGAACGACCGATAGATCGGGTCGTTGGCGAAGTAGCGAAGCGTGTCGTTCATCCACCCCATGTCCCACTTGAAGCCAAAACCGAGCCCGCCGACGTCGACGGGTCGGGTCACCAGCGGCCAGGCCGTCGATTCCTCGGCGATCATCTGGATGCCAGGAAAGCGGCCGTACACCGACTCGTTGAGCTCTTGGAGGAAGGAGACGGCGTCGAGATTCTCGTTGCTGCCGTGCTCGTTGGGGATCCACTCCCCTTCGTTGCGGGAGTAGTCGAGGTACAGCATGGATGCCACGGCATCCACCCGGAGCGCGTCGACGTGGAACACGTCGAACCAGTGGTGGGCCGAGGAGAGCAGGAACGATCTGACCTCGTTCCGGCCGTAGTTGAAGATGTACGAGCCCCAGTCGGGGTGATAGCCCTGACGGGGGTCTTCGTGTTCGTAGAGATGGGTTCCGTCGAATCGGGCGAGCCCGTGTGCATCGACTGCGAAGTGTGACGGAACCCAGTCGAGGATGACACCGATGCCGGCCTGGTGGAACATGTCGACGAACGCCATGAAGTCCTGAGGCGTGCCGAAACGAGAGGTCGGGGCGAATAGCCCGGTGCCCTGGTATCCCCAAGATCCGTCGAAGGGGTACTCCATCACCGGCATCAGTTCGATGTGTGTGAACCCGTTCAGCTCGAGATGCGGGATCAGGCCGGCGGCGAGGTCGCGATAGTTGCGACCGCCCTGTCTGGTCCACGATCCCAGATGACATTCGTAGATCGACACCGGCGCAGACTGCCCGAGGAGGTCGCCTCTGCCCGTCATGTAGTGGTCGTCGCCCCACTCGTATTCGCGTCCCCACACGATCGATGCAGTGTTCGGCCGGGTCTCGGCGTGAAGGGCGATCGGATCGGCTTTCTCCAGTCGCTGCTCGCTGAACTTCGCCTTGATCGAGTACTTGTACTTCGTCCCTTGCTCGATCCCGGGAATCGTGGCCTCCCACACGCCGGACTCGGAAGGGAGCATCGTGTGGAGTTCGGGATTCCAACCGTTGAAGTCGCCGACGACCGAGACCGCATCGGCGTTGGGTGCCCACACCCGGAACGATGTCGCATCGTCGCCGAGCTGGGCCCCGAGGACGTTCCCCAGCCCGAGATGGCGGCCCCCATTGAAGAGCCAACGGTCTTGTTCAGTGAATTGTGCGGCCATGGGTCGAGCCTAGGACCGAGTGGGGATAGCTGCTCACCCCGGCACGATCTTGTAGATGCTCCCGCCCAGCGAGACGATGTACATCTCGCCGAACCCGTCGGTGCCGAACGATGAGAGCGAGCTGGTCGCCAGATCGTCCCAGATCCTCGAGTCGACCGGGCCGCTGCCGTCGTAGCGGAACGATCCGACCCAGCCGAAGACGAAGTCGCCATAGAGATAGTGGCCGACCAGGTCGGGGATGGCCGTTCCTCGATAGACGTAGCCGCCCGTCACCGACCGCCCGACGGAATGAGAGTACTCGGCGACCGGGTCGGTCAGACCGGCGGTGTTGCACGTCGACGCGGCATAGCAAGAGGAGCCTTCGGTCACCGGCCAGCCCAGGTTCGTGCCGCCGGCGAACAGCGAGACCACATCGATCTCCTCGAGCCGGTCCTGCCCGACGTCTCCGATGTACATCCGGTTGCCGTCGATCGAGAAACGCCACGGGTTGCGGACCCCCGGGTAGTACACCTCGTTGCCAAACGGATTGCCTGGTGCGGGGTCCCCGGTCGCCGGGTCCAGTCGTGCGATCGAGCCGAGAATGGTGCTGGTGTCCTGGCCGGTTCGGAACGGATCGCCGCCTCCGCCGCCGTCCCCGAAGCCGGCATACAGGTAGCCATCGGGACCGAACGCCAGCATCCCGCCGTTGTGGTTGCTCGCCGGTTGGGAGACGACCTTCAGGATGCGCTCGGATCCGGAATCGGCGATATTCGGGTCGGCGCTCGTCGCATACTCTGCGATCACGCCCGCCCCGTCGCCCGAACGGGAGTAATGGACGTAGAACAGCCCGTTCGATGCGTACTCGGGGTGGAACGCCAGGCCGATGAGACCGCGCTCTCCGCCGGACCGCACCTTGGCCGAGATGTCGAGGAAGGTGGTGGTGGCCCCGTCGGACACGATCTTGATCCGCCCCGGTTGCTCCACCACGAATAGCCGGTCGTCGCCGGCCGGGGCATCGAGGAAGATCGGGCTCGACAGGCCGCTGGCGACCGGAACCCGTGCGAGCGACAGTCCCTGCACGGATGCCCTGGCGGGCACCGGCTCGATGGGCAGGTCGAAGGCCCGTGCGACGAACGAGGCCATCTGGTCGCGACCGACGGCGTCCAACGGGCAATAGCGCAGGGGTGAGGTGTCGCAGCCTGAGGTGATCTCGAGCTCCGCAAGGCGCTCGACCAGCCCTTCGTACCAGATTCCGGTCTCGACGTCGGCGAAGCGACTGGACTCGACAGAGGCCGTCTCTCCGAGGGCGCGGATCACGAAGGCCGCCATCTCGGCCCGGCTGACGAGGGCATCGGGGCGGAAGGTGCCGTCGGTGTACCCGGTGGTGATGCCCAGTTCGACGAGGCGCTCGACGAACGGCGCGTACCAGGCCGATGGCGGCACGTCAGAGAACGTTCCCGACCCGGACGGGCTCGGCTCTCCGAGCGCGCGAACGATGAAGGCCGCCATCTGCGCCCGAGAGACATCGTCACCTGGGCAGTAGAGATCGCCCACGGGGTCGCATCCCGTGGTGACTCCGGCGGTTCGGATCGCTTCGATTGCGGGCTCATGAACATTGCCGTCATCGTCGATGAATGTGCCACCCGGTGCGGTGGCTGCACCTGCAGTCACCGACCCCACCAGGAGGACGGCCACGATCAGTGCCAGTCGAACGGACATTCGCATGTTCACTCCCCCGTCGTTTGAGCCTCAACTGTATCGGTGTCGTCGGTTTGGAGCAGCCACAGACCGAAGGTGATCGGGACGGTCTGGGTGATCGTCAGCGCCATCGCAACCGCCACCGTCACCCACTTGAGGAGGTCGAGCCTGCCGGTCAGGTTGGTCTCGATGTCGGCGAGCAGCAACGCGGCATCGTCGATCGTTGCCTGATAACCACGGACGGTGTTCCCGGTCGCGATCAGCTCACGGCGCAGGTCACTGAGGTCGCCGGCGATCACCAGCGCGTCGCTTCCGAATCCGTTGAGGCTGTCGGCCGCCGACTCGATGAGCGGACCTTGACGCCGGAGATCGGCGGGGATGTCTGCGAGCCGCTGGTCGAGATCATCGATCGCTTCGTCGAGAGGAGTCTCGGGGTCGTAGTCGACGCCGAAGAACGACAGGGCCCGTAGCGTTCCATCGAGGATCCCGGCGGTCGCTTCGATCGGAGCCAGCGAGGCCCGGACGGAATCGAGGCCGCCGGGAACGTCCTCGGAGACGAGGTCGCCGAGATTCGAGGTGAGCGCCGACAACTGCGTCAGCGTGATCGACGCATCGGCGGCCGACTGTTGGGTCGTCCGCAGACCGTCGGCAACGGCGCCGATGACGTCTTCGACAGACTCGATGGTCCCCGTGACCGAGACGAGCAGATCGTCGGCCAACTCGACCGATGCGGACGATGCAGTCTCCACCGAGCCCAGGACGCTCCAGGCGAGGATCGCCGCGCCGATGCCGGCGGCCGCTCCCGCGATCCCCCCGATGAGCCAGGTTCTCGCTAGCCATGGGGGAACGGGGGGCACACGGGGATCCTACCCAAGGGCTGGCGACGCCCACGGCTCGGTAGCGTTGACCGATGCGCAAGACCGCCACCGCCGTTGCCGCCCTCTTCTTCACCAACGGCGCCGCCTTTGCGAGCTGGGCGCCACGAATCCCCGAGCTGGCCGACCGGATCGACGTGGATCTCGCCGGGCTCGGACTGACGCTGGCGATGGTGGGCGTGGGTGGACTGGCGGGAACTCCGACGGCGGGGTGGCTGATCGATCGGATCGGGAGCCGGAAGGTGGCTTCCGGCGGTGCGCTCTTGATGTCCCTGCTCATCGTGCTCGTCGGTTTCGCTCCCACTCCGGTCCTGTTGGGCGGTGCACTGCTGTTCGTCGGGTTCTTCGACGTGGCGACCGACCTCGGGATGAACGCCCAGGCGATGATCGTGCAGGCGGATGGCAAGTCGCTGATCAACCGATTCCACGGGCTGTGGAGCGTCGGCACGGTCGTCGGCGGCGCAGCGGGTGCCGCAGCGGCCGGTGCAGGCGTGAGCCTCGGAGCACACCTCCTCACGGTCGGCGTGGTGGTGGCGGCGGTTGTGGGGTTCGTGTCGTCGAATCTCAGCGAAGCCGAGGCGCCGTCACCGGAGCCGCTCGGCCCGAGGGGATCGGTTGGTCCGATGGTCGTGCTCGGCCTGCTCGGCTTCGCCGCTGCGTTCCTCGAGGCACCGGGCAACGAGTGGTCCGCGACTCTGGTGGACGGTGTCCATTCTGCGACACCGGCGGTTGCAGCACTGGGTTTCGTGGCGTTCACAGCCGGTATGACGACGAGTCGTCTCGCAGGCGACATGATCAGTGGCAGGTGGGGTGACGCGTCCAGTTTCGTCGGCTCGCTCGCAGTGGCCGGAGCAGGCTGGGCTGGGGTCGTGTTTGCGCCGTCGGCGACGATCGCCATCGCCGGTCTCGGCGTCGCCGGCCTCGGGACCGGCATGGTCTTCCCACAACTGTATGCGTCGGGCGCCTCCGGCACCCTTGTGTCACAGGGGCGCGGGCTGAGTGCGATGTCGTTCGGGGCAAGGCTGGGCTTCCTGCTCGTGACACCGACGGTGGGATTCCTCGGGTCCGCTGTCGGCCTGGACGTGGCACTGGGTTGGATCATCGGCCTCACGCTGCTCTTCTCGCTGGCGATCGGTCGAACTTCGAACCACGGTGTGCGTCGCAAACGCCCTTGACACTGCAAACATTGTTCGCATATTATGTGGTTCGGAACGTGCAAACAGTGTTCGCACCACGGGAGAGGACGGGACCATGACGGCATTGCACACGGTGCTCGGGGCGACAGGCGGGGCCGGGCGGGCCATCGCCGAGGAGCTGATTCGGCAAGGCCACCGGGTCCGCACCGTCAACCGGTCGGGATCCGAGATCGAGGGCGCCTCCGAAACCGTGGGCGCCGACATCGAGACCCCCGAAGGCGCAAGGGCCGCGGTCGCCGGATCAGAGGTGGTGTATCTCGCCGCCCAACCGCCCTACGACGACTGGAGGGACCGCTTCCCGGCGATGCTCGGCAGCGCGCTCGGTGCCGCCGAGGAACACGGCGCCAAGCTCGTCATGGTCGACAACCTCTACATGTATGGCCCCGGGTCGTCGCCGATGACCGAGGACACTCCGATGCGGGCGACCGACAAGAAGGGAACGGTCCGAATCGAGATGGTCGAGATGCTCGACAACGGCATCGCCCGAGGGGTTCGCGTCACGAGCGGGAGGGCGTCCGACTATTTCGGACCGGACTCCGGCAACTCGACGGTCACCGCCCTCGCCATCGAACCAGCCCTGGAGGGCAAGGCACCGAAGTGGATGGGCCGCACCGACGTTCCCCACTCACTCGCCTACTTGCCCGACGTTGCCCGGGCGTACGTCGTCTTGGGCACCGACAGCCGTGCAGACGGCAGCCACTGGGTCCTCCCCCACATCGCCCCCGTGACCGGAGCCGAGTTCCTCGATCTCGTCAAGAAGACGGCAGACATTCCGTCGTCGAGAACACGCATCTCCAAGCCGATGCTGCTGATGGCGGCACCTTTCCATGCCATGTCCCGTGAGAGCCTCGGCGTCTACTACCAATGGAACTCACCGTTCGTCGCCGACTCGAGCCGATTCGAATCCACGTTCGAGTCCTTTGAAACGACTCCGCTGGAGCAGGCGATCGCCGAGACCGTCCTCGAATCAGGTCTCGAGGCGCATCCCATCGCCAGATAGGTCTCGTTGACGGACCTGCCTACAGCTGACGCTTCTCGGCCATCGAGCGATGGCTCTGTCCAACGACGGACACAATCTTGGTTGGCTCTGGGCTGAAGGCCCAGGTCGGGCCACGATCTCGTAGTCTGCGGGCAAGAGGAACAGGATGGGCATTGAGACATCAGATTTGACGAGCCTGGCGCGCTACGTCCCACGGATATCTGCCGAGTGGAAGCTGACCACCTCCGAGCCTTGGCAAGAGATCGAGGGCACCCTGTGCTACATCGACATCTCGGGATTCACCGCACTTTCGGAGAAGCTCGCCCGGCGGGGTCGAATCGGCGCTGAGGAGCTCACCGAGGTTCTCAACTACGTGTTCGGCAAGATGCTGACGGTTGCCTATGACCGGGGGGGCAGTCTCCTGAAGTTCGGCGGCGACGCCCTACTTCTGCGATTCACGGGATTCAACCACCCGACGCAAGCAGCAAGCGCAGCTGTGGAGATGCAGGCGGCGCTCCGTGAGGCACGGAGCTACGAGACGTCAGCGGGGCGTCTGTCGTTGAAGATGTCGGTCGGTCTCCACACCGGAACCGTTCATCTGTTCAGGGTTGGCGAGTCCCACAAGGAGCTCATCCTCACCGGGCCTGCTGCCTCGACAACCACTGAGATGGAGGAGACGGCGGTCGCAGGGGAGGTGCTCGTCTCCTCGGCCACCAAGAGCTCTCTTCTCGATGGAGGCGCCGATGGTTCCAAGGGTGAGGGTTGGCTGCTGAAGTGGCGCAAGGCGCGCATCGAACGCTGCGGTTGGGTTCCCCGCGCTCAGCTGGACCCCGAGGCCATCGGCGAAGGCATGCCGGTTGCGCTTCGCGAGTTCCTCCGGCATGGGATCGCCGAGCCTGGGCACCGCATTGCCACCGTCGGATTCATCAAGTTCCAGGGTGTGGACGCCCTCATGGAACAGGGCGGGCCCCCTGCCGCGGCGGAGGCGCTCGACCAGTTGGTGCGGAACGTGCAGCAAGCCGTCGACGAAGAGGGAGTCACATTCCTGGCCTCAGACATAGACCAGGACGGGGGCAAGATCATCATCGTCGCCGGAGTTCCGAGCGTTCAGGAGGACGACGAAGGTCGTGTCCTGCGGGCCGCTCGTCGCATCGCGGACAATGCAGGGATACTCGAGCTCAGGATCGGGGTCAACCAGGGTCATGTGTTCGTAGGTGAGGTTGGGACCGACATCCGTGCCACGTACACGATCATGGGCGACACGGTGAACCTGGCAGCCAGACTCATGGGCGCCGCTTCGCCGGGCGAGGTGTACGCCAGTCCCACTGCTCTCGAAAGATCCTCGACACTGTTCGAGACCACGCCACTCGAGCCATTCCATGTGAAAGGGAAGGAACAGCCGGTCCAGGCGTATTCAGTAGGAGCAATGACGGGGAGAAGAGGCAGCAAGCGAGGCGATGTTCTCCCGTTCGTAGGCCGCGTCGATGAGCTTGCGAAGCTCCACGCCATGGTCGACGACCTGTTCGCCGGCAAGGGAAAGGCCGTGGCGATCACGGGTGAGCGTGGAGTCGGCAAGAGCAGGATTGTCGATGAGATCCTGCCCGCTCTGGAGAAGGCCGTCCACATCGACATCCGGGCCGAGCCTTACGGCATCGGAACCCCCTACCGGCCTTTGCGCGGTCCGGTCCGCCGCCTTCTGGGAATTCGGCGCGGTGAGCAACAGCAGATGGCCCAAGATCTACAAGACGCAATCGACGTCCTGATCCCTGACAGGGCGAGCCTTGCTCCATTGGTGGCCGATGTCACCATGATCGACATACCGAGCACACCAGAGGTCGATCAGATCGATCCGAAGTTCCGTCAGGATCGAACGGCGGATCTGCTGATGGAGCTGTTCGGAATCGTTTGTGACGGGCCTGTCTTCTTCGAAGTCGAAGACGGCCACTACATGGACGAGGCGTCCTCCCATGTGATGAAGCGTCTTGCCCAGGCCACGGAGGAGCAGCCCTGGCTGGTGCTCACGACGCGCCGAGATGAGTCGGGTGGGTTCGACCCGGGTGGTGTTGAGATCGAGCTGGCACCGCTCAGCGATGACGAGGCAAGACAGTTGATCCTCGATGCCACGGCTGCTGCGCCGCTGCGGCCTCACGATGTCGACGCCATCGTGCAGAGAGCAGGTGGGCTCCCCCTGTTTCTGGTGGAGATCATCGGTGCGGTCAGGGCGGCGGGTGAGGTGGGAACGCTGCCCGAGTCTCTCGACGCCGTGGTCAGTGCCCAGATCGATGCTCTTCCACCACTCGCAAGGCGCTTGCTCAGATTCGCCAGCGTGCTGGGCCGCAGCTTCCGGGTCTCGATCCTCAATCAACTACTCGAAGAAGAGGGAATCCGACTCGACACAGCGACGCGGCCGGCGTTGGCAGATTTTCTGGATCCCGACGAAGGGGACCGGCTTCGATTCCGCCACGGCATGATCAGAGACGTCGCCTACGGCGGGCTCTCTTTCAAGCGGCGGCGGGAGCTCCACTTACGTGCAGCCGAGAACTTCGAGCGCGCCGACAGCCCAGAGAGTGTTGCGGATCTGTTGTCTCTTCACTACTCGATAGCCGGAGTGGCAGAGAAGGCCTGGAACTACTCCCGGATAGCAGGGAGCCAGGCGCAGGCAGCATACGCGAATGTTGACGCAGCCTCCTACTACGTGCGCGCCCTCGAATCAGCCAAACGACTGGACAGCGTTACCGACAGCGAGCGAGCCGAGGTTTGGACAGATCTCGGCGACGTGCGCGGCCAGGCTGGTCTCTTCGAGTCCGCTGTGGAGGCGTACCGTCGAGCCTCGAAGCTCGTTGGGGGCGATCCGATCCGCAGGGGTGAACTCCTGTTGAGGCGAGCCGCGGTCCGCGAACGAGCGGGCGACTACGTCACTGCCCTCAAGGAGACCACAAGGGTGCGGCGATTGCTTGGCGATGTCGACGAGCACGAAGCAACGCGATTGAGAGCCAGGGCCAGCGCCTTCTACGCATATGTACGCCAGCATCAGGACAAGCCGAGGGAGGCACTCGAGCGAGCCCGCAAAGCGATCGAAGAGGCAGAAGCTGCCAACGACAAGGCAGCTATGGCGAGGGCCTACAACGTGACGGCATGGGCGAGTCTGATGCTGGACGAGTCGGGAGCGGGGGATCTGTGGCGCAAGGCTCTTGGCTTGTACGAAGAAATCGAAGATCATGCCGGGCAAGCCGATGTGACCAACAATCTGGGCGGCCTGGCCTATTTCGAGGGGAACTGGGATCAAGCCCTGGATTTCTATCGGCGAAGCCGTTCGGAGTCGGAACGCCTGGGCAGCGTTGGAGACGTTGGGTTCGTTGATATGAACATCGGTGAGGTCCTGACGAACCAGGGCAATCTCGACGACGCCGAGCGTGTATTACGGGACGCTTGGCGCATTCTGCGATCCATCGGTTGGAATCATGGTGCCTTTGATGCGGGCATGTTTCTGGGTCGTGCTCTCGCCATGAAAGGAGACCTCGATGAGGCCCACGAAATCCTCACCAGGGTCAGGCGAGAAGCCATCGAAGCCGGGTCATATATCACGGCGTTCGAGAGCGCGCTCTACCTGGCTGAATGCTTGATCGCCGAGGGAGACAGCCTCGGCGCATTGTCGCTTCTCGATGAGGCCAGAGAAGGGGTAGGCGAGGAAGCCTCGATCTACGCTTCGACGGAGGCCCGTGTTCGAGCTACGGCTCTTCTGGATTTGAGCCGAATGGAGGAGGCCATCCGACTCGTGGACCGTGGTCTCGCCGAAGCGCGAGATCGGGGCCTGGATTTCGAGGTAGGACTCCTGATGGAGCTGGCTGACAAAGTGGGCTCAGTGGGTTCAGCCAGAAGAACCGAACCCCCTGTGGATGAGGCCGCAGGGACTCTCGAGCACCTCGGCGTGGATTCATAGCCGTTCACTACCCGTGAAGTGCGCATTGGTAGGTTCGTGACCGAGCCTGTGATCGGAGACGGCTCTGGCTGTTGGGGTTGCCGCACGGAAGGCGGCCGACCCGATGATCGGGTCGGCCGCCTTGTGTCAGCTGACCAGTATTTACTTGAACCTCGGGTCCTCGAACTCGAAGTAGATGACGTTCTTCTGGAGGCCCTCGGCGTTTTCTCCCTCAAAGACCTTGCAAGCACTATGCCCGGATCCCGGAAGCGCTGGATACGTTCCGTCGCTCAGTTCGGGGAACGTGATACTCCCGGACATGCTGATATCGCACCATGGCACCGTTACAAAGCCGCTGATGCCAGTCTGGCCGTCATACGTCAGGTCTTGGAACGTCGTGTCCCCGAAGTCCTTGGTGATGTCGAGGCGACCGGTCACGATGTCGCCGCCATCCCCAAAATCGAGTTGGACATTGGGATCTTCGTTATCGACGAAGAAGAATCCTGACTTGTCTTCGCACGGCTCGCCGTTGATCTCATAGATCGTGGCATTCGCCACGGTGAACAGCTCATCGGACACCTGATTGAGAAAGACCGCAGGGGTTTCCACACCGCACTGGAAGAAGGTCGGCTCGAGGTCGTAGCACAGGTTGATATGGCTCAGCTTGTGCAGTTCGCCTTCCCTTTTGTCCTTCTCGGGCGCAGTCAGACCACTGTCCCCCGACGGGGTGACGTCGTTCTCGGCGTCGTAGTCGTAGTGGTTGCTCTTCTTGCCACCGTTGACCACGACGTCATATGCGACCATCGGGCCGGAGCCATCTCCGATGGTGAACGTGAAGGACTCGTCGTTCTCGGCGACTTCGATCGTTATCTCCGTCTCAAACGGGTCAGTCGGATCGCCGGGATACGTTCCGCTCCTCGGATTCTGGATATGGAATTCGTACCTTGCCGCCGACGGCCCGCGCTCGGTTGT
>JAHEIN010000075.1:0-2721 GCA_024639335.1 bacterium
GGCGACTCGCCATCGAGGCCTTCGTACACGATTGCGGCGAAGCCCCTGGTCGTGGGTGCCTGGGGCGGGGCATCGAAGTACATCTGGACTCGGCCGTCGTCGTCCAGTTCGGTCGTGAGAAAGAACGGCGATTGGCATTCTTCGACCTGCTCGAGCTCGGAGGAATCGATGTGGTCTGGGAGCGGTGGCAGCCGTTTCGAGTAGTCGAGCAATGCCTCCGTCCTGAACTCTTTCGGCGAGGCCGCCATCACGTCGATCATGGTCTGCAGTTTCTTGGGGATCGTCATCGCCCTCGATGGTACGGGAACGACCGCCTTGCGCTTCTCGCCCTGCGCCTTCCGCCCTGCGCTTTGCTCCGTTCAAGTCCCGGGTATGTGCATGCACAGAGCTTGCGCTCGATCGGTTGGGCGACTCACAGGCCGCCTCATATGGTGAGAAGCGCAGGGCGCAGAGCGGAGGAATGGTTAACGTCGGTGAGAGCACTCGACGAGGAGAGACACCAACATGCCCGCCCCGACGGACCCCCATCCCGGGTTTGCCCGGTACGCCCACCCCGAGCGGCTCGTGACCACGGACTGGCTGGCCGAGCACCTCGACGACCCCGAAGTCGTCGTGGTCGAGTCCGACGAGGATGTGCTTCTCTACGACACCGGCCACATTCCCGGCGCCGTCAAGATCGACTGGCACAACGACCTGAACGACGACGTCGTTCGCGACTATCTCGACGCCGACGAGTTCGCGGAGATCGCATCGTCGCGGGGAATCTCACCCGACACGACCGTTGTTTTCTACGGGGACAACAACAACTGGTGGGCCGCCTACGCACTGTGGGTCTTCTCGCTGTTCGGCCACCGGGACTTGAGGCTGCTGGATGGAGGCCGCGCCAAGTGGGTGGCCGAGAGTCGGGATCTCACCATCGAAAAGCCCGAGATCGAGACCGCCGAATACCCGGTTCCGCAGCGGGACGACTCGGCGATCCGGGCGTTCTTGAACGACACGGTCTCCCATTCTCGGTCGGGCCTGCCGCTCATCGACGTTCGATCCCCCGAGGAGTTCAACGGCACCCGGCTGCACATGCCCGACTACCCGAACGAAGGCGCGCTCCGGGGAGGCCACGTACCCGGTGCAGCCAACGTTCCGTGGAAGATGGCGGCGAACGACGACGGAACATTCAGAACGGTCGACGAGCTGAAGGGCGTGTACGAGGAGGGTGCGGGCCTCAGCTCGGACGACGACGTCATCACGTACTGCCGCATCGGTGAGCGGTCCTCGCACACGTGGTTCGTCCTGACCTATCTCTTGGGATACGACCAGGTTCGCAACTACGACGGTTCCTGGACGGAGTACGGGAACGCTGTCCGGGTGCCGATCGAGAGGTGACGGCCGCCGGCTTGCGGCTGCTGCCGGCGGGGGAGGAGCGACTGGCCGACGTTGTTGCGTTCGTTGCCGCTGCCCAAGCCCAACCCGAACGCCACGTGTCCTTTGTCGGCGTTGACGCCGGAACTCTCCGCCACGAGTTCTCCGAGGTCGAGAAGTGGGGGGATCGGCTGCTCGTCGCAATCGATGGGGGTGACCTCGTCGGTGCGTTGCTCGCCGACATCGACGAGGAGATGCGTCGGGTGTGGTGGATCGGCCCATGGGCAACCGACGAAGACGCTGCGATCGAATTGCTCTCAGTGGCCAGGAGCCGACTCGGCACCCTGTTTGACGAGGAGGAGCTCGCGCCCGACAGCCGCAACGAACCGCTCCGGTCTGTGGCACGGCGGTTGGGGTTCGTAGAGGACACACCGTCATCGGTGCTGTCGAAGGTCGACCTCGCAGCCGATGGCAGCTCGTCGACTGAGCCGATGACGCCCGCCGATGCCGGGACCGTCGCAGAATTGCACGATGCGATCTTCGTAGGAACCCACACGCCAGGAGCGAAGTTGGTGGCTGCCGAGCGAACCCGGATCCGCGTTGCCAGGGTCGATGGCACGACGGCCGGCTACATCGCGTTCGAGGTCCAATCCGATGGCGCCGGTTACATCGACTACCTGGGCGTGAGCCCCGGTGCCCGGCGTCGAGGCCTGGCCCGGGCGCTCGTGGCCGACGCCTGCCGGGAACTCGCCGGCGAGGGCGTTCCTGCGGTGCATCTGACCGTCCGCGCCGATGCACCGGGTGCGCTCGATCTCTATCGGAGCCTTGGATTCGTCGATGAGCGCGTCGTCGTCCCCTGCCGCTTCGGATTCACCCTCGGGTGAGGCCGCCGTCGCCGGCTCGAACCACGATCAGGAACAAACGGCGGAACGGAAGGAGCACCGTCCCGGTGTGGTCAGGCGGGTAGGCATCCCGGTAGCCCGCCTTCACCCCGGAGCCGAAGTCCTGGAGGTCGCTGCCTTCTAGGGCCGAGATCACAGGCCGGAGCAACGAGCCTGTCGTCCATTCCCAGACCGGGTCCGCTCCGGCGAGCTCCTGGTAGTAGGTGGTCTGCCAGATGTCGAAGGACGAGGCTGCGTCGATGAGCCACCGGCGGTACTCCCCGGGCTCGTCGACCCGGTCGATCGGGAGCAGGTGTCGCACCTCCTCCGACCACCGGTCGTCTGCGAGGATGTCCCTGGGCACGGTGTGTGTGGGAGCCGACCAGTTGTTCGGCATCTGCACGGCGAGCACACCGCCAGGGCGGAGGAAGTCGAACAGCCGCGGGAACAGGCGGCCGTGGTGGTCGAGCCAGTGGAGCGTGGC
>JAHEIN010000075.1:2821-13949 GCA_024639335.1 bacterium
CCGATTCGCTTGCCGGCGATGTTCATCGTGTCGTCTGATCTCCCGTGCAGATACCAGAAACCGTCCTCGTCGATCGATGCCCAGTCCCCATGCACCCACACGCCATCGAACCGCGACCAGTAGGTCGCCAGGTAACGCTCGGCGTCGCCCCAGAACCCCCGTGTCATCGCCGGCCAGGGCTTCATGATCGCCAGTTCGCCGACCTCGCCCCTCACCGGCGCTCCCTCGGTGTCGAGCACCTCGGCGGCCATGCCGAGAGCAGGCCCTCCGACTGAGACCGGCTTGAGTCCCTGGAGTAGGTTGACGCTGAGTATGCACGCGCCGATCTCGGTGCCGCCGGAGATGTTGACGATCGGGACGCTCTCCCCGCCGATTTCCGAAAACAGCCACCACCACGGATCGGGATTCCAGGGCTCGCCGGTCGAGCCGAACGCCTTCAGCGAGGAGAGGTCGTGGCGGGTGATGGCATCCGACCCGTGAGGCTGTACCGACCGCACGAACGTGGGTGAGACTCCGAGGAAGTTCAACCGGTGCTTGGCTGTGATCTCGAAGAGTCGGTCGTGTCCCGGATGGTTCGGGGCGCCGTCGAAGGTGACGATCGCCGCCCCGTTGGCGAGACCGGCGACCACCATCCATGGACCCATGATCCAGCCCATGTCCGTGGCCCACATGAGGCGATCGCCGGCATGAACGTCGGCCTGGAATGCTCCCTCCTGAGCCAGTTTCACGGTCAAGCCACCATGAGTGTGGACTGCAGCCTTGGGTCGTCCGGTCGTTCCCGACGTGTATGCGAGCAGAACCGGGTCCTCGGAGTCGGTGGCTACGGGCGCAAGCGGTTCAGATCGTTCGATCACGTCGTCCCACCGGTGGTCACGACCATCCTCGGTCGGCGTGTCCGTCCGCCCGGCCATTCGAGCCCAGATCACCGCCGGGACCCCGCCGACAAGATCGATCGCCCGGTCCGCCGTCTCTTTCATCTCGACGAGTCTTCCGTGCCGTCGATAGCCGTCGGCGCAGATGAATGCGGCGGGGCGGGGCTCATCGATCCGGGTTGCCACGGCGTCCACGCCGAAACCGGAGAAGATCGGGACGAACACTGCGCCGACGCGGGCAGCGGCGAGCAATGCGATCACCGCCTCGGCTGACATCGGGAGATATCCGGCGACGACATCACCTGCCGTGACACCCAGATCACGCAGGCCGCCGGCGAGTCGCGCCGTCCTGTCCAACAGCTCGTCGAATGTGAGCTGCTCGGTTCCGCCGTCCTCGTGCTCGGCGATGACTGCAACCGCTTCCGGCTGGGTCGCAGCCCAGCGATCCACGCACGCCTCCGACAAGTTGATCTCGCCGTTCACGAACCAGCGCGCCCACTCGGGCCCGTCGGAGAGGTCGAGCACGGCCTCGTAGGGCCTCGAGAACGGGATGCCGAGATAGTCGACGACTGCGTCCCAGAACCATTCAGGGTCGCGTTGAGACCGGGTGACCAAGTCTGCATAGGTCTCGATCCCGGTCGTTCGCATGAAGTCCGCCGTTCGGGTCCGTTCGCTGCTCTCGGCGTCCAATTCCCACACGATCGGTTGGGTCACGTCATTCTCTCCTGGCTCTGCCCGATTCGCGTGTGAGTCGAGCCATCCGCTCGACGATATCAGTGTTGAGTTGACTGCGTTCGAGCCGCCACGTCCAGTTGTCGGCCATCGTGGAGGGTTCGTTCATGCGGGCCTCCGTTCCCAGTCCCAAGAGATCCTGGACGGGGATGATGGCTGTGTTCGCCACCGAGTGCATGACGGCAGAGATGAGGTCCCATGAGAAGGTCTCCGCCGTCGAGCCGAGTTGATCAATGGCGGCAGGCAGCTCGGCGGGGCTCTCCTCGGACCGGCTGTCGAACCAGCCGCGGGCCGTGTCGTTGTCGTGGGTGCCCGTATAGGCGACCACGTTCGGTCGAAACTCCGACAGGGCATGCGTCGACTCGGTCCCGAAGCCGAACTGAAGGACCTTCATGCCGGCGAATCCGTACCGATCGCGAAGCTCTTCGACGTCGGGTGTGATCAGCCCGAGATCTTCGGCGATGACGGCGAGCGTGCCGAAACGCGTGCTGAGCGTGTCGAACAGCTGCTCTCCTGGAGCGTCGATCCATTCCCCGTTGACAGCCGTGGGCTCGTCGGCGGGGATGTGCCAGGAGGCCGCGAATCCCCGGAAGTGATCGACGCGAACGAGATCGAAGAGTTCGAACATCCTTCGCAAGCGGCTCTCCCACCACGTAAAGCCCGTCTCGATGTGGCGATCCCAGTCGTAGATCGGATTGCCCCAACGCTGGCCGGTGACCGAGAAATAGTCCGGGGGCACGCCGGCGACGACCGTTGGCATCCCATCGGAGTCGAGGTGGTACAGCTGTCGATTGGCCCACACGTCGGCGGAGTCGTGGGCGACGAAGATCGGGATGTCTCCGATCAGTCTGATCCCTGCTTGGGAGGCGTCACTGCGGAGGTCGCGAATCTGTCGGTCGAAGAGGAACTGCTCGATTCGGACCTGCTGGATCGGCGCGCTCAGCTCCCGTTCGGCCTCTTTGAGCGTCTCCGGCTCGCGCTGGGCGAGCGCGTCTTCCCAATCCCACCACGGACGGAGCTCGTGCGAGCGCTTCAGTGCGGTGAACAACGCGAAGTCCTCCAGCCAGACCGACCCATGCCTCTCGACGAACGCATCGAACGATTCGGAGAGCGCGGCGCTTGCGCGTTCGGCGAACGAAGACGCCACGAGGTCGAGCACGTGGGATCGCAGCGGAATGGTCGAGTCGAAGTGGACGGATCCATTCTCGGTGACCGGGATCGAATCGAACTCCGCCTGCGAGATCAGCCCGTCTTCCATGAGCGGCGCGAATCCGATGAGCAGCGGGTTCCCGGCGAACGTGGACGGCGACTGGTAGGGGGAGTTGCCGTACCCGGTGGGGCCAACCGGCAACACCTGCCACCACGTCTGACGCATCTCGGCGAGGCGGTCGAGGAACCAAGGCGCACCTGCGAAATCGCCGCTCCCGTGGGGCCCGGGAAGGGATGTGGGATGCATGAGCAGTCCTGATGTGCGGTCGGCCTTCATGCAGTTCCAGTGGTCGCGCTACCGGGGCGGCCCTCTCCGCCGCGGACGGGGCGAGTGTACGGCCTCGGCGCGATCCCCCTCTCCCTCGATGTCAGCTCCTACGCTCTGGTTCGATGGGAAACGACGCGCCGCCACCGTGGCTGCGGAGAGCGACACTCGAGGTGGCTCTCGGCCTTCTCGCGGTGGCAGCGGTCCTCTGGGTGCTCTATCGACTCCGCTCACTGCTCTTTGCGCTCGTGATCGCGCTGTTCATCTCGATCGCCCTGGAACCCGCCGTGCAGTTCTTGACGAAACGAGGTTGGAGTCGGAGGCGTTCCAGCTTGATCGTGTTCCTGGCGACGTTCGTGATGGTTGCCCTGTTCGTGGTCTCTCTCGTCCCGGTGTTCGTCTCGCAAGGCGCTGCGCTGGTGCGCAACCTCCCGGACTATCTCGAGTCGATCTCCGAATTCGCCGCCGACCGCGGGCTCGTAGACCTGGAGTTGGTCAACGCCCAGATCGAAGAGCAGCTCGAGAATGCCTCAGAGTTGCTCTCCCGGTACGGCCGGAGTGTTGCGAGCGGCATCTTCGCAGTTGGCAACACCGTCTTTGGGGCGTTGTTCAATCTCTTCACGATCGGATTGTTCTCATACTTCGCACTGGCCGAGGCCCCCGAGCTTCGTGAAGCGGTGCTGCGGTTCCTGCCGCCGACCCAGCAGCGGGAGACGCTCAGGATCTACGAGATCGCAGTGACGAAGACCGGCGGATACATCTATTCACGATTGATCCTGGCGATCATCTCGGCGGTGATCACAGGGGTGTTTCTCGGGATTCTCGGCGTACCGTTCGCCGTGGCGCTGGGGATGTGGGTCGGTGTGCTGTCCCAGTTCGTTCCGGTGATCGGGGCCTACATCGCTGCGGTTCTGCCGGTGGTCGTTGCGCTGGTGCGCGATCCGCTCGACGCCCTGTGGGTGCTGATCCTGTTGATCGCGTATCAGCAGCTGGAGAACCTGGTGATCGCCCCGCGGATCACGGCGAGAGCCATGGCGATTCACCCCGCCGTGGCGGTCGGCTCGGTGCTCGCTGGTGCTTCGCTCTTCGGCGGGATCGGGGCAGTCCTAGCCCTGCCGGTGGCCGCGACGATTCAGGCCTTCGTTGCGACGGCCATCGAGCGATACGAGCTGGTCGATTCACCGCTGTTGCCCAGTACGGTGCGTCGTCCCGACGTCGATGTCGAATAGCAGCACGGCACCGCTGGTCGGTGTGAGGGTCGTCGAGCTGGCAGGGATCGGCCCTGGCCCGTACGCCGGCATGATGCTGGCAGACATGGGCGCTGACGTCGTCAAGGTCGACCGGGTGGGTGGGAGCAATGAGTTGTTCCCCTCCCGGAGAGAGACCGAGATCATGGACCGCGGGAAGCGTTGCATCGAGCTCGACTTGAAAGCAGTGACCGGCCGGCAGATCCTGCTCGCTCTGATTGCACAGAGTGACGCGTTGATCGAAGGCTTCCGGCCGGGGGTGACTGAGCGCCTCGGCGTGGGTCCGGCGGATGCACTCGCCGTCAACCCTCGGCTGGTCTACGGCCGGATCACCGGCTGGGGTCAGAGCGGCCCGCTCGCAGACGCTGCGGGCCACGACATCGACTACATCGCGGTGGCCGGAGCCCTGGGATCGATCGGTGCGGAGGGACCGGAGGTTCCTCTCAACCTCATCGCCGACTTCGGTGGGGGCGGGATGTTCCTCGTGGCCGGTGTGTTGGCCGGTGTGATCTCGGCGCGTACGTCGGGGGTCGGGTCGGTCGTGGACGCTGCCATGGTCGACGGCGTCGCCCACCTGATGTCGATGATGCATGGCGGGCGGGCAGCGGGGTGGTGGCGCAGCGGGCGCGGGCTCAACGTGTTGGACGGCACCGCCCCCTTCTACTCGGTGTACGAGACCGCCGATGGAGAGCACATCGCAGTTGGCGCGCTGGAACCGAAGTTCTTCGCAGAGCTGATCGAGCGCCTCGAGCTCGACGACGGGTGGCGCGTCCGTCAATACGACCCGTCGGCCTGGCCGGAGATGCGAGCGGTGCTGCATACGGCGTTTCTCGGGAGGACCCGGGCCGAGTGGATCGAAGTCTTCGAGGGTGGAGATGCGTGTGTGGCTCCGGTTCTCTCGATGGCCGAGGCGATCGAGCACCCTCATCTCGTCGCCAGAGAGACGTTCGTCGAGATCGACGGGGTCATCCAACCTGCGCCCGCACCGAGGTTCTCGGGGCACCACCAGCGACCGGGGAAACCGGTCGACACGGGGGCGGACACGGTTACCATTCTCGGTGACATCGGCTATTCGCCGGATCGGATCAACGAACTGAGGTCGTTGGGGGTGATCGGCTGAAGCCGGTTCGAATCGGCGCCAGAGGGGAATCCGTGAAATCGCACAAGACCTTCCGGCGCCTCGGCGCGCTCACTGTTCTCTTCCTCATCCTGCCGATGGTCGCCTCGGCACAGGTCGATCCGTTCGAGGCTGATCCGCTCGGGCTCTTGGCCTTCTTGGAGCAGTCTCAGGTGTACACGAGCGGGACCGATGTCTTCGAGGTCTTCGTCTGTGATGTGCCCGACGGCAACGTCCCGGTCGATCTCGCTGCGGCCGTCGCAGACATCAACGCCGCCCTGCAGCCCTACTACGCCTGGCTGTCCAGTGGCGCATATCTGCCGGCGTTCGTCGAAGGCGGGACTCTCATCGCCTCGGGACCTTCAGGGTGGCCGGATTCGATCGTGCTCCAGTCCGAATGTGAATCCCTCGCTGCCCTCAACGCATCTGGCACAGCCGCCGGCGCGCTGGTCATCGTCGATGCCGAGTATTCCGGCGGCTATGCAACCGCCGGGGTGGCATGTGAGGAGACCGGCGACTGTCCGATCACTTTCCCCTCCAACGGCCGAATCATGGTGGTCGGGGCTTCGACGGTGGTCTCATCGCAGGAGCTGCCCAACGGCCGCCTCAGCACGGTGGCGCACGAGCTGGGACACACGCTCGAGTTCCCCCACTCTTTCGGAGGGCTCACGAAGTTCATCAACGGTGTCACCTACGAATACGACAACCCGATGGACATCATGAGCGGTGGAAGCCTCGTCGATCTGAATGTCGGCACGATCGCCATCAACCGGTACGCAGCGGGCTGGATGCAGTCGGGGGCGGTCTTCCATCGGGGAGGAACCGTCGAGTACCGGCTTGCGAGCATTGGGACCACTGGCCAGCAGATGCTGGTGCTGCCAACCGACACACAAGGCGTCTTCACGATGATCGGGGCGAGATCTTCAGTCGGCTTCGACGCCGGAGTCGTGACCGAGGGAGTCGAGGTCTACCAGATCGATCAGCGGGCAACCGCCTGTGGTGAGGTGGCGGAGTTCATCTGCTGGGGAGCAGACAGGAGAACGACGTCGGTCCCCGCAATCGACGATCCGGAGAGCGCCGTGCACGTGTTCGAGGTCGGGGAGTTCTTCCCGATCGGGGAGGCTTTCGTCAGCGTCGACGCCGGATCCGGCGGCCGATGGACCGTGACGGTGACCGGTTCGACCGTCTCGGAGCGGTTCGTGGACGACAATGGCAACATCCACGAGGCGAACATCTCGACGATTGCATCGCTCGGGGTGACGCTCGGCTGCAACCCCCCGCTCAACAGCGAGTTCTGCCCCGACACCGCCGTCACCCGAGCCGAGATGGCGGTGTTCCTTTCCCGGGCTCTGGAAGATCAGGTCGACCCGACAACCGGTCTCGGAGTGTTCGACGATGTGCCCCCCAACGTCTGGTACACCGATGCAGTTGCGCGCATGGTGGAACTCGGCATCACGACCGGCTACGAAGACGGGACGTATCGCCCCAATGCTCCGGTCTCGCGCGGGGAGATGGCGGTGTTCCTGGACCGGGCGTTCGGGTCCCTCGGCTCGGATGGTGATCTCGTCCCGTTCGCCGACGTGCCAGAGAACGCATTCTTTGCCCCTGCAACCGATGCGCTGTTCGACGCCGGCGTCACGTTGGGTTGCCAGACCGATCCGCTCTCGTTCTGCCCGCTCGACGCGGTGTCCCGTGCCGAGATGGCGTCGTTCCTGGCCCGGGTGCTCGTCCCGCCCTCGGAGTGAGCTCAGGGTCGATAGACGGCCGGCAGGCTCACTGCGAAGACCGTCCACGGGGGGTCCCGACGGAACTCGATCGTCCCGTCCATCAGCTGTGTGAGGTCTCGTGCGAGCGACAAGCCGATGCCGTTCGACCCCGACACGTTGAGGTTGGGCCGGTGACGTTCGAATGCGTCGCCGCCACCGTCGAGCCCCTTCCCGTCGTCACGCACCTCGACGATCGCTCGGTCGGCGTCTGCGTGCAACCCCACCTCGATTCGGTCGCCGCCGTACTTGAGCGCGTTGCTGGTGAGATTCCTGAGGACCTGTCGAATCCGGGCTGGGTCGCCAACGGCGACGACGTCACCGCTCTTGTGGTACCGGATCCTGCCTCTGCGATCCGGGGTCAGCGTCCCCAGGACCTGTGTGATCTCGACATCGAGGTCCACCGGGATCTTCACCACCCTCAGCTGGCCCACCTCGTTCCTCGCACTCGTCAGGAGGTCTTCGACGAGTGCTGCGATCTCGTGGCTTTCCTCGATGATCCGTGAGAGCATCTCCTGGCGCTCACCCACACTGATGTCGAGATCGGGGTCAGCCAGGATCTGGGCGAATCCGATGACGTTGGTGAGCGGTGATCGGACTTCATGGGTGATGTTCGCAAGGAACTCCTCCTTCTCGATCAATGCGCGACGCAGTGCATCCCGGCTGGCTCGCTCTGCGGTGATCGCGCGCATGCGTTCCACTGCGAGCAGCAACGAGCGCTCGAGCATCGCCGGTGAGATCTCATCTTTGTCGAGATAGTCGACCGCTCCGGCCCGGATGGCCTCCACGTCGAGGCTCGAATCCCTCATGCCCGTGAGGAGAATGAAGGGGCCAGGGTTGCCGTCCGACACTGCGTCGCCGATCAGATCCAGCCCGGTTGACCCGGCGAGATGATGGTCGACGAGATATACGTCGTGGCTCCGGTCTGCGATTCGGGCGATCGCCGACGCAGTGTCGGTCGCCGTCTCGACATCGATCTCGAACCGGGTGATCCGCCTCAGCGCTCGCTCCAAGAGGACGTGCTCGTCAGGGTCGTCGTCGATCGAGAGGATCGACAGGTGTTGTAGCTGCGCCATACCGTCCCAGTGTCGGGTCACGCGTGCACCGTTCTACACGCCACGCATTCAAGCTGCTGTCCTGGTCTACTGGCGGATTTGTGGCCTCGAACACTTACCGACCGGTCGGTTTGTTCCTTTCGTTGGGTTCGAATATCTTCATCTCGTGTCGTCAGCGGCTCGTCGCACTCAAGAGGAACGTTCGGCCGAGACGCGACTGAGACTGCTGGATGCATGCATCGGTTGTCTCGTCGAGCTCGGGTATTCGAACACCACCACGAACGCGATCCAGGAGCGAGCGGGGGTGAGTCGGGGCGCCTTGATGCATCACTATGCATCCAAGGCGGACCTCATGGTCGCATCTGTTCGTCATCTCACCGAGCAGCGCGGCCTGAACCTCCGCCAGATCGCAGACGAGTTGTCAGACGACGATGATCGGATCGTTCGTGCCATCGAGCTGCTCTGGGAGTCGTTCCAGGGGCCCCTGTTCACCGCCACGGTCGAATTGTGGGTGGCGTCGCGCACCGATCCTGAGCTCAGGGCGGCGCTCGCTGCGTCCGAACGGGAGCTTCGTAGACCGATGTCCGATGTTCTGGCCACGCTGTTCGGGCCCAGCGCGGCATCTTCGCCTCGATTCGAGCCCGCCATCGACCTCACACTCCAGTTCATGCGTGGGGCCGCGTTCACGGCGATCCTCCGGACCGACCCGCAGCGGCAGTACGCCGCAGTCGAGACCTGGGTCGAGGTGTTCCGGAACCTGATCGGCGAGGAGGGTGGAGAATGAATCGGGTCTTGTTCGACTCCGACTACGAGTTGGTGCAGGACTTGGTGCAACGCAAGGCCGTGCCGAACCATGCCAGGCGCCGGCGATCTATGGGGCAGCCACCCAAAGACGAGTGGAGAGGGCCTCGAGCCCCGCATGCCGGGGAGGCGGGGCCCCGTCATCGCGTGGCACCGGGAGAGTGAGGGAACGATGACCGAGACATTCACATTCGACGAGCGGGTTGCGATCGTGACTGGAGCCGGGGGAGGGCTCGGCCGCCAGTATGCGCTCGAGCTCGCCCGGAGAGGGGCCCGAGTGGTCGTCAACGACCTCGGAGGGGCCGTCGGTGGCGGGGGCGGCTCCGAGCTGGCCGCCGACTCGGTGGTGGACGAGATCGTCACGGCCGGAGGCGAGGCGGTTGCCAGCTACGACTCGGTCACCGAACCCGAGAGCGGTGCGCGAATCATCCAAACTGCAGTCGAAGAGTTCGGGACCGTCGACATCGTCGTGAACAACGCCGGGATCCTCCGTGACAAGAGCTTCGCCAAGATGACAGCCGAGGAAGTCGATGCCGTGCTCGATGTCCACCTACGCGGTGCGCTGAACGTGTCCCGCCCGGCGTTTTCGATCATGAAGGACAAGGGCTACGGCCGGTTCGTACACACCTCGTCGAACTCCGGCATCCTCGGCAACTTCGGACAAGCCAACTACGGGGCGGCCAAAGCCGGTCTCGTGGGCCTCTCGAACGTATTGGCGATCGAGGGGATGAAGTACGACATCCGCTCGAACGTCATCGCCCCCATCGCCATGACCAGGATGACCGAGGATCTCCTGGGGGCTTTCGCCGACTACCTGGATCCCGCACAGGTCATGCCGATGGTCGTGTACCTGTGTTCGGAGCAGAACCGGTTCACTCACGAGATCTTCTCTGCTGGTGGCGGCCGATATGCGCGCTTCTTCATCGGAATGAACGAAGGCTGGTTTGCCGGACCGAAACGCGTTCCGAGCGTCGAGGAGCTCAGCCGGCATCTCGAGGAGATCAGGGACGTCGACGCTTTCGAGATTCCAACGAGCTCGACGGACGAAATCAACCTCCTGGGCCGCCAGTTTCGGTGATTCTCCCAGCTTGCGGTCCGGTTAACTCGCCTCCCGAGGTGCCGACGTTCAAGACAACGACCTCGCTGGAGCCCCATGCTCATCGACACCTACTTCGCCAGGCAGCCGATCCTCGATCGGCGGCGAAATGTGTGCGCCTACGAGGTGCTCTATCGGGGCGGGCCCGGCCAGACCGATGCAGGCGTCGTCGACGGCGAATCCGCCACTGCGCGAGTGTTGGCGAGCGCATTCAACGACATCGATCTTCCCGACCTGCTGGCGGGGAAACCAGGTTTCGTCAATCTCCCACGCGAAACCATCCTCGAGCGCGCCTTGCTCTCCTTCCCGCCGTCACGCGTTGCGGCCGAAGTGCTCGAGGATGCGGAGGTCGACTCGATACTCATCGAAGCCATCCGTGAGCTCCGTACCCTGGGCTATCGGGTGGCCCTGGATGATTTCACGCTTCGGGATGGTCGTAACGGCCTGCTCCCGTTTGCCGACATCGTCAAGGTGGATCTCCAGCTGCAGACACCCGAGGAATTGGGGCGGACGGCTTCGTTGTTGCGGTCGATGGGCATCACGCTGTTGGCGGAGAAGGTCGAGACGGCCGAGGAGTTCGATCAATGCGCCCGCCTCGGTTTCGAGCTATTCCAGGGCTACTTCTTCGCAAGACCCGAGCTTGTTGCGGGGCGACGACTCGACGAAGGGCGTGGACGCTTGGTCGGTCTGCTCGCCGAACTCCACCGGCCCGATATCACGATCGACGACGTTGCGCGCAAGGTCGAGCAGAATCCGAGTCTCTCGTTTCAGATGCTCCGTCTGCTCAACTCAGCCTCGATCGGGCTCCACCGGCAGGTCGAGTCCATCCGAGAGGCGGTCATCCTCCTGGGGACCAGAAAGGTGACCGAGCTCGCAAGTGTCCTCGTCCTGGCCTCGCACGACCACAAGCCGCGGGAGCTGCTGACCCTCGGACTGAGCCGTGCGCGTATGTGTGAGATCATCGGCGGCCG
>JAHEIN010000229.1 GCA_024639335.1 bacterium
CGAGCATGCAGCCGTGTGCCGGTTGAAGTGCGTTGCCGATCCAGGGAATCGGATGGTCGGGAGAGATCGGTGGCAGGTCGATCAGCTGGAAAGAGACGTCGTCGTACGGCATCATCCCAGGCTGGGGGTAATGGGTGGTGAACGGGTATTCGCCGGCGGTGGCGTGTGATCCGGTCAGACAGTCGTGAAGCGTCGACTTGCCGCTGTTCGGTGGCCCGATCAGGGCGATCTGACCGGCGCCCTCGGGTCGGAACGTGGTCGGTGGACCGCTGCGGGCACCGCCCTTTTTCGGGCCTGCCAGCTCCTCGGTGAGCTCTTTGATCCGGGACTTGATGTCGGCCTGGAGGTGGTCGGTGCCCTTGTGTTTTGGGATGGTGCGCAGCATCGTGCGGAGCAAATCGAGCCGCTCCCGCGGGTCACTCGTCTTCTTGTACGCCGCCTCGGCCGTCTTGTATTCGGGAGAGAGATTGGCTGGCATCGTTGGGCCCATTCTGGTCGGTGCGGTCGAAGCAGGGCAGGGGCGGTGGTCACTGGTGGTCCGGCCGCTCAGAGGTGGATTCGCTCACTCCCCGGGTCGTACAGCGGAGCGAGGGAGGCGACGGCCTCGTGTCGTCGGCCTGCGATGTCGACTTGCCATGAGCCGTTCGTGATCCAGTCTGTCGTGATTGGCTCGTCGTCCTCGACCATTGCCAGACCGACCGCACCGCCGAGCGTGTGTCCATACGAGGCGGCGCGGATGTACGCGACGGGCTGCCCGTCCCGATAGACGATCTCACCGTGGAACATGAGCGGTTCGGGGTGGGTGATCAGGATCTGTGCGAGACGGCGGGTGGGCGGTCCCGCGGCTCGGCGAGCGATCATCTCGTCTCTGCCGATGAACCCACCGGGCTTGTCGAGGTCGACGGCGAAGCCGAGGCCGGCCTCGTACGGATCGTCGGTGTTGTCGATGTCGTGGCCGTAGTCGCGGTAGCCCTTCTCCATCCGCAGGCTTCCCAGCGCTTTCAGCCCCGCGTGCCGCAGATCGAAGCTGCGTCCAGCGTCGACCAGCGTGTCGTAGACCTCCACCGCCCCGTCCGCCGGAACGTACAACTCGTACCCGAGCTCACCCACGTACGTGATCCGAACGCACAGCAACGAATTACCGCCGACCTCGATTTGCTGTGCGGCGCGGAACGGGAACGACCCGTTGGACAGGTCGGCACCAGTGACCGAAGCGAGGAGTTCTCGCGACAGGGGCCCGTGGATGTTGAGCTGTGCGTACGCCTCGGTGGTATCTGAGATCGCAACGCCGTCGAATGTGTCTGCATGCCGGCGCAGCCAGGTGTCGACATGCCGGTGGGCGGTGTCGGACGCCACCACCCAGAAGCGACCGCCGTCGAGCTTGGCCACGGTGAGGTCGGCCTCGATCGTGCCGCCCTCGTTGAGCCATTGGGTGTAGGTGATGCGGCCAGGGTCACCGTCGACCCGGTTGGCCGAAAGCCGGTCGAGCAGGCGCCCGGCGTGGCGACCCTCGACCGAGAACTTCGACATGAAGGACATGTCCATCAATCCGACGCCGGTCCTGATGGATTCGTGCTCGGCCTGCCAGTAAGGGAACCAGTTCTCCCGACCCCACGAGAGCCGTTCGACCTGTGGCTCCACCCCCGCGGGCGCGAACCAGTCAGGCGACTCCCATCCGCTCACCTCGCGGAAGTAGGCGCCTGCTTCCGTCAGCCGGCCATGTAGGGGTGACAGCTCGATGTTGCGCGCCGTCTGCATCGACCGGTTGGGGTAGTGGCATCGGTAGACCATCCCCAGCGACTCCACCGTCCGGCTTCGGCGATAGCCGGGGTCGGTCTGATGGGCGCGTAGCCGGTCGATGTTGATGCCGGTGACATCGGTGTCTGGGCGACCGTCGACGATCCAGCGGGCGATCAGTCGTCCGAGTCCGCCGGCGGTGAGGATGCCGATCGAGTTGAGGCCGGCCGCGACGAAGTAGTTGCGGAGTTCGGGGGCCTCCCCGACGACAGGGGAGAGGTCGGGAGTGAAGCTCTCAGGGCCGCAAAAGAACTTTCGGATCCCGACCTCCTGGCTCACCGGGACCCGATCCATCGCCTTCTCGAGGTACGACCCCATGCGATCCCAGTCCGGCTGGATCTCCCCGAAAGAGAACGAATCTGGGATCGCCTCGACATTCCACGGCGCGCACTCTGGCTCGAACAGCCCAATCATCAACCCGCCGACCTCTTCGCGGTAGTAGCCGTAGGAGGACGGGTCCTCGATGACCGGCCACGAGGGGTCGAGCCCTTCGATCTCGTCGGTGATGAGGTAGTAATGCTCAGCTGCCTGAAGCGGGATCTTGACGCCGTGGTCCTCGCCCAGCTGGCGCGCCCACATGCCGGTGCAATTCACGACGTAGTCGGCCTCGATGGCTCCGGTGGGGGTCTGGACGCCGGTGACGGTGCCCCGACCCGTGAGCAGACCGGTGACCGGTGTGTTCTGGGCGATCGTGACGCCGCGCTGTCGCGCACCGGCGGCGAGCGACATCGTGGCGTCCACAGGGTTGACGCGTCCGTCGTCGGGGACGTAGAACCCGGCGAGCAGGTCGTCGGTGCGGGCGAGCGGGAACAGGTCGGCGACCACGGCGGGCGAGATCTCGTGGACGTCCACCCCGAGATGCCGGTTGAAGGCGGCGACCCGTCGATACTCCTCCAGGCGGTCCTCGTCAGCAGCGAGTTCCACGAACCCGACCGGCTTGAAGCCGGTGGACAATCCGGTCTCGGCTTCGAGCCGCGTGTAGAGGTCGCGGGTGTAGATGCGCATCTCGGTCGAGGTCGAGGACAATGAGCCGAAAGTCACCATCAGGCCGGCCGCATGCCAGGTCGTGCCCGAGGTGAGCTTGTCTCGCTCGCAGACCACTACATCTGTCCAACCCAGCTCGGCCAAGTGGTAGGCGACACTGACGCCGATGATTCCGCCGCCGATCACGACCACCCGCGCTCGTGTCGGAAAGACGGTCATCAGGCCACGCTACCCGTGGTTGCAGGGGCGGTGACCGGTACGCCGGTCGCAAGATCGGATCGTTCCCCGAGTAGCAACCCCCATGACCCCACGGTGAGCGGCCATTCGTTGTGTGGGTGTGGCCGTGCGGGCTGGTCCAGAGGTGGTCGCCATCATCCCGACCGGCATCGAGTCGAGATGAGAGAGGTCCCCGATGACGGGTGGGTTGGCGTTCGACATCTGCGTGATCTCGTCGAGATACGCATCGAACCCTGGGTCGTCGAGCGAGTAAGGCGCCGGAAGCAACTCCGCATCGACCATGACCTCGACCTCCGGGGAACCTATCACAGAAAGTGACGGCTCGTTGCGAGCGTTCGGCGGCGCTCATCCGTCGACCTGGTGATCCCCTGTCGACAAGTCTTCGCCGGCCGAGCGGGACGACTCGGTGTTGTTCCGATGCTCAAGTCGACGCCATTCGGGCCGACAGGCCATTGACCAGATCAAGGAGCCGTACCCGTGACCGCAACACTCGAGAATCGGGTGGTGTTGGAGGAAACCGAAGATCCGTCTCCGGCCGCGCCTTCTGCCTCGTCGCTCGAGGAACGAACCACGCTGGCCGGCCTCGCACTGGGTGCCCTGTTGGGCTCGATGTTTCCACTGGTGGGCGTGTTGGCGGCGTCCGAGTGGCGGTTCGACCTCGGGTATGCACATGCGACTCAACCGATCCTGTATCTCGTCGATA
>JAHEIN010000230.1 GCA_024639335.1 bacterium
ACCCGATACCGCTCGAGCGCCTCGCCGGGGCCCTGATAGTCCGATCCTCCTGGCATGGCCGACCTCCGTCGTTTGGCGTCGTTCGCCGACGGTACCTCATGAGACCGTCGGCTCAGTCTCGGAGAAGGGTTCGAAGGCCGTTCAAGCTACTGGCCGCCGCATCACGGATCGACTCGCTGGTCAATTCGGGGGCTGTCAGATCGCCGACACGCGCATGCTGGTCGGCCCAATCAGCCTCGGCCATGGCGGCAAACTCGCGCAGGTTGTCTTCAATCTGACCGGCTCCCCTCGACAAGAAGGTGGTGACCAGTTTCCGCACCAGCCTGGATCCTTCGAAGTCGCCCAGGCTGATCGTCAAGTGTGTGCCGCTCTGCTTGGGCACCAACATGTACTCGTTCTTCCAGGTGAGTTTGTTCATCAGCGGCATGGTGTCCGTGTCCTGCGAGACGATCCGTTCGAACGGCGTCCACTCAACAATGACCTGGCGCAGCACGTGGTCGCCGTGAAAACACTGGAACTGACCCTCGGGCCCGATGCGCCCCGCTTGGCGATTGTCCAAAGCCACTCGGTCCGCACCCACGATCACCGATCGGTATTCGGGCCGGCGCAGGTAGCTCCAAACCACCTCCGGTGGCAAAGCGATGTCGACAGCAGCCGTGACCATGGGCTCGAAGTCCACGTGATCCTCTTCCCGACGCTCCTCCCAGACCGGATGCATGTCGTGCACCCACAGCCGCACGTTCCCCAAGTCGTCGAGGAACTCGTCATGCGACCTCATGGTCTCCGTCATGGCTTCGATGCCGAGCTGCCGAACGGCCGCTTCTGTGTAGAGCGTGTATGCCGCGAACCCTGTTTCCCGCTTGACATTGTTCTTCATCAGGCGATGGATGAGATTCACGTCCGTCCCCACGAGTTCGACCTGCCTGCCGAAATCCTGCTTGACGAAGATCCCGTGATGCACGAAGAACTTCAGATCGAGCATCGACACATTGGCGCATGCTGCGCATCGACAGGTGTTGTTCATCACCATCAGCTCGATCGCCCGTCGGAAGGCCACATAGGTGTTCTCGATCAGCTCCACCATTGCCTGCCCGTCCTGGAAGGAATCGTCGCCCAACGTGTAGCTGAACACTGCGTCGCCCTCCAGCTTGGAGATCGTCAGTGGCGGCTTGGCGTGGTCGATCAGCAGCTCCAGCAGATCGGTCAATGTGTCCCGCGCGTGCTCCAACTCGGATTCGTTCAGATACGACGTGTAGCCCGAGATGTCGGCGAGGAAGAGATAGCCGGATTGCGCGTCGGTCATCTGTGCCCGCTCCAGAGGGCCGACGGAGCCGTGGGCATCCCGTTCAGATCCAACACGGGCCGAGGCTACCGGATCGAAGCCGGGAAGGATCTCTGTGGAGGTTCGAATGAGAACCCGTTCTCGTCACATCCGGCCCGTACGGTGTCCCCATGTCGAGCATATCTCCCCCACTGCCTGTCGAGATCATCCGCAGTCCGCGACGCAAGAAGACGGTTCAGGCGAGGGTGACGAACGGAACCATCGTGGTCCGCGTGCCCGACGGGCTCAGTGCGGCCGAGGAGACCCGGCTGGTGGATTCGATCGTCCAGAAGATGGTGCGCAAGATCGGCACCGGCGATGTCGACCTCACCACCCGAGCGCAGCGACTCTCAGAGCGATTCGGACTGCCGGAACCGGCTTCGATCGCCTGGTCGGACCGCCAGAGCACCCGCTGGGGCTCCTGTACGGCTCCGCAGGGATCGATCCGCATCTCGAGCAGGCTGGCCACGGTGCCGGACTTCGTCCTCGACTTCGTCATCATCCATGAACTAGCCCATCTGCGAGTTGCCGGCCACGGTTCCGACTTCCAAGAGTTGGTGCAGCGCTACCCCCAGGCCGAGCGAGCCACCGGATACCTGATGGCCTTGAGTCACCACCCCGATCCGCAGCCCGCCGAGGCCTGAGAAGCCGACCTCGGCCAGCGACCCATCCGAGATAGGGTTGCGACCATGGACGACAACGCCCGCAGTTCAATCATGGGAATCACGGTCGCCGTGGTGGTCGGCGCGCTCGTGACGTGGGCGGGCAGCGACGGCAGCGCCGAGATCGGCTCGGTTCCGGTGTTCGCGCTCTGCGGCCTGCTGGCTTTCGGGATCAACTGGCTGGTGTTCATACCGTCCAACGCCGCCAAGACCGAGAAGTACTACGACCTGACCGGCAGCATCACCTACCTCACCGTGACGCTCGTGGCCGTTGCCTTCAGCACCGAACTCGATGCCAGGGCGGTGATCGTCGCTCTCATGGTCGGCGCCTGGGCGGCTCGGCTCGGCACGTTCCTCTTTCGCCGCATCAGCCGAGACGGCCGGGATGGGCGCTTCGACGAGATCAAGGTGAACCCGCTCCGATTCTTCATGAGTTGGACGATCCAGGGGCTGTGGGTGCTGCTCACCGCAGCGGCCGCAATCGCAATCGTCACCAGCGGTGAGCGCCAGTCCCTCGGATGGGTTGCTTTCATCGGCATTGCAATCTGGCTCGCCGGATTCTCGATCGAGGTCATGGCCGACCAACAGAAGTCGGCCTTCAAACAGGACCCGGCCAACGAGGGGCGATTCATCTCATCGGGCCTGTGGGGGTGGTCCCGGCATCCCAACTACGTCGGCGAGATCACGCTCTGGACGGGGATCGCCATCATCGCGGTCCCCATTCTCTCAGGCTGGCGGTGGGCCGTGTTGATCTCCCCGGTGTTCGTCTACCTCCTGCTCACCAGGGTGAGCGGCATCCCGATGCTCGAGAAGCGGGCCGACAAGCGCTGGGGCGGCGAACCCGCATACGAGCAGTACAAAGCGGAGACCCCGGTTCTCTTCCCCGGCCCATCTCCGCAGTGACTCGGCACTCCACGCCCTAGCCGATGATGTCGGCACCGTGACGCGCGGAGGGCGGTTGCGATCACCTTGCCGGTGCCGCGCTTGGCTACGTGACGAGTGCAGCCTCACCGGTGAAGTCGAGTGAGGTGCTCACCCGGCCGACGAGAGCCAGGTCGACGCTACGGCCCTCCAGTTGGTCAGCCCGGGAACGCCACCGCCATCACGTCGTCGAGGGTGTCGGCGATGTGAATCGTCATCTCCTCGCGGACCTTCTCGGGGATGTCGTCGACATCGACCTCGTTGCGCCTCGGGAGGATCACTTCGGTGAGGCCGGCACGATGCGCCGCCAACACCTTCTGCTTGACCCCGCCGATCGGCAGCACCTTGCCCTGGAGCGTGACCTCTCCAGTCATGCCCACCGTGGGCTTGACCGTCCGATGCGTCAGGAGCGAAACCAGCGCGGTGCTCATGGTGATGCCTGCAGACGGCCCATCTTTTGGAATCGCTCCTGCCGGGACATGGAGATGGAAGCGCCGGTCGAGATTCTTCGGATCGATGCCGAGTTGCTCGGTGTGTCCCTTCACATATGACAGTGCGATCTGGGCCGACTCCTTCATCACGTCGCCGAGTTGGCCGGTGAGCGTCAGGCCGGGTTCACCGTCCATGGCGGTTGCCTCGATGAAGAGCACGTCACCGCCTGCACCGGTCACGGCGAGACCGGTTGCGACACCGGGAACGTCGGTCCGGTCCGAGACCTCGTCCTTCCACACCTTCGGCTTGCCGAGAAACTCGACGAGTTGCTCGTCGCCGATCTCCAGCGGCGTCTGGGCGCCCACGGCCAC
>JAHEIN010000231.1 GCA_024639335.1 bacterium
CATTCGGGGTATCCAGCGCTGTGCGTGAGTTGGTTGAACGGGGCCGGACGCCGGCTCTCGGAAGCGAAGATCTCCATGGCTTGGTCCAAGACGAGAGACCTGAGGGATTCAGGCCCGTCGGCCTCGAACGCCAGGGTCCACACCGAGACTCCAACTGCGTCGACCGACGCAATCTCGACCTCACACGTGCCGACCCCCTCTCTGGCTTCGAGGACGTGCTTCTCGGTCAGCACCATCTTCTCGACATCCACCCATGATCCGCTCGGCGTCTCGTTCACGTCAGGGCGCCAAGCCTTGGTCCAGCGTTCCATCTGGCCGGCACTCATCCCAGCCAGGCGGACGGTTCCGAGCGTTGCGGTGCGACGCTTGACCTCGAGCAGCGTCCGACCCCGACGCTTGACGCCCAAATCGTGTCTCCCGTTGAGGAGGTACGAGTCGATCCGTCGCTCTTCCGATGTGGCGCGGCCGTTGCTCCTGAACCATTCCGCGACTTCGCCGGGAAGCGGCCCGGCGGTGAACCATCGCACCTCGCGCGTTTCCAACGAGCCGAACGGTGTGGCTCTCGCGGGGTCGAAAGTCGGATCGGTTTGATGCATGCCGTGGTCCGTAGAAGACTACTCATCCTCGAAGCTTCTGTCACTGCCGCTAGTGACCCATTTTGGTGAGCTAAGCGGCGTGTTCTCCTGCGAAGAACTTGGCATGTCGGCCCTCGGGCCATTGTGTGAACGATCACGAAACGTTGACCGTGAACCCGTGGCGGCGCCCAACGACACAGGTACCTTGATGACATGACAGCGACCGCCGAAACGTTCGATACGCCCGAGGTGACCGAGGACTACCTCCTCAAGCACCGACGGGGTAGTCGCTGGATGCACTGGATCAACTTCCCGCTCCTCGGGATCATGGTTTGGAGCGGGCTGCGTATCTACTGGGCGAACCGCGCCTATTCGATCGGCCCGATCGAGTTGTTCCCGGGATGGTTCAATGAGGCGCTCGGACTCGAACGGAGGCTCGCCAAGGGCATGGCTTTCCACTTCACGTTCGGTTGGCTGTTCACGCTCAATGGCATCGCCTACGGCTTGTACCTGTGGCGGACCGGCGGATGGCGCAGGCTCGTCCCCGATCGGCGGCATTTCCAAGAGGCGATCGCAGTCGTGCTCCACGATTTCGGCCTTCGCAAGAGGGCTCCTGTCCAGGGCACGTACAACGCCGCCCAGCGAGTCACGTATACGGCCGTCATTCTGATGGGCGGATTGATCGTCATCTCGGGATTCGCCATCTACAAGCCGATCCAACTCAGCTGGCTCACGTCGCTTCTCGGAGGCTACGAGGGCGCCCGACTCATCCACTTCCTCACGACGATGGGCTTCGTCGCGTTCTTCCTCATCCACCTGGTCCAGGTCGGTCGGGCCGGCTGGTCGAACTTCGCCTCGATGATCACCGGCTACGAGCGGAAAAGGCGCACGAGCCGTGACTGAGTCCAGCGAGGATCGAGAAGCAAGGCTGAGAGCTGAAGTCGAGGACGCCCCCGCCATCTCGGCCGACACGTATCGCGGCATCTCACGCAGGTCGTTCCTCACTGCAGGGGCGGCCGTCGCCGGAGGCATGCTCGGGTTCTACGGCCTCCAGAAGCGTCCCGAGATCGACAACATCCCGGACATCACCCGGCGAGCCCACCAACTCAACGAGCGCATCTGGTCGGCCACGTTCCGCGAAGGGCATCTGGCTCCGACGTTTGCGCCTTCGGAATCGTCCATCTTGAGGGTCAACGGTCGCATTGGCATCCGAAGCGAGATCGACCTGGACTCGTGGTCGCTCGAGGTGCAGGCGCCGGACGGCTCGCTGATCGGCACCCACACGCTCGCCGAGATCCAGGCGCTCCCGAAGCACGAGATGATCATCGAGCACAAGTGCGTCGAAGGCTGGTCGCAGATCACGACCTGGGCGGGTGCCCGGTTCTCTGATCTTCAGTCCTGGTACCCCGAGCATGCCGACACCGCCTACATCGCGATGGAGACTCCCGGTGGTGACTACTACGTCGGCAACGACCGGGCGACGATGGATCACCCTCAGACGCTCCTGGTCTACGAGATGGTCGGCGAGCCACTCGATCAGGAACACGGCGCTCCGCTCCGGCTCGCCACACCGCTCAAGTACGGGATCAAACAGCTCAAACGAATCGGTGTGATCCGATTCACCGACGAGCCTCCCGCCGACTACTGGGCCGAGCGAGGCTACGACTACTACGCAGCACTCTGAGTGGTTCTGTATGTTTCGATCATGCAGACGGTTCACATCGAGAGCGAGCTTCCGACGACTCCCGATGTCGTCTACGACCACTTCGTCGATCCCGAGCTGTTGATGCTCTGGTGGCCGTCAGAAGCCGAGACCGACCCGCAAGTCGGTGGCGAGTACCGCATGTTCTGGGAAGGGACTGGCGTCACCCTGCGCGGCCAGTACCGAAAGACGGTGCCAGGCCGGCAACTCGTGTTCACATGGAAGTGGGATCACGAGGAGCTCCCGCCCCGACTGGTGGACGTCATCTTCACATCCACGCCGCGGGGCTGTGCGGTGAGCGTCACGCACGATGCCGGCTCAGACGAAGAGGCGTCCGACTATACGAATGGCTGGATCCACTTCCTCGGGCGCCTCCAGAACGCACTCGGCCATACCTAGCGTTCGTCCTTCACTCGGCCCCTGGCAGGCCGATATGAATCTCGATGCGCTCGCCACTCCATTTGTTGCTCGCACTCACGCTCGCAGTGAGCGCCTGCGCCCGCCTCGAGGCGATCGCGCCCGACGTCGATCCGTTGGCCGACATCCACGCCGGCTCGGTCGGAGACTGGGGTCCACGCTACGAAACGGTGGACGGCCTCACCCGTTTCGCCCGAACGGAGGGCGAGCGCCTGGTGGTTGCGACCGTCGGAGGCGACCGCGACTTCCATGCCGGAGTGAACGTAGGCGCCACGGTTCCGGGCCGATTCCCCGGCGAGCTGGCGGTGGATGCCGCCACCTACCGACGCTGGTTCGATCAGATCTCCGACTTCGGGTTCACTTCGATCCGCGTCTACACGATGTTGCCTCCCCACTTCTACGCCGAGCTGCGAGCCCACAACCTCGAGAACCCGGATCGACCTCTGTTGCTCGTCCACGGGGCCTGGCCACCCGAGGAGGAGATCGCCGAGAGCCAGGACTTCTACCAACCGGAGGTGGTCGCGGAGTTTCGACAGGAGCTCTCCGATCTCGTCGATGTCGTACATGGCAACGCCGTCATCGGCGAACGTCCCGGCCGGGCACACGGCACCTACGAACACGACGTTTCACCCTGGCTGATGAGCTGGGCGATCGGCATCGAATGGGATGCCGGCGCCGTCCTCGCCAACGACGAGACGAATGGCGGCGTCGAGGTATTCGAAGGCCGCTACTTCGAAGCCACCGCAGACGCTTCGCCGACAGAGAACTGGATGGCGATGATGCTCGACCACGTCGCCACCGCCGAGGCCTCGTATGGCACCACGATGCCCCTGGCGTTCGTCAACTGGGTCACGACCGACCCGCTCGCGCATCCTGAGGAGCCGCTGGAGCGAGAAGACCTCGTGGGAGTCGACCCCATGAACGTCCACCCCACCAACGACTGGCCGGGCGGCTATTACGCCGGATACCACGTGTATCCGTACTACCCGGACTTCCAGCGTTACGAGCC
>JAHEIN010000076.1 GCA_024639335.1 bacterium
TACGACGCACCCGCAGGCGCGATTCCGCTAGCCGACGCGATCGCGTCCCAGTCCGGGTCCCAAGCAGACACGGCCCGGGCTGCGGGCGCCGCAAGCGGACGCCCCTACATCGTGACGAGACCTCTCGACCGGACCGAACGGAAGGCGGGAGCGTCCCAGCCAACCCAACCCGCGCAGCCGGTTGCCGAAAGGCGTCGCCCCCGGGCTGCGGACACCCCTACATCGTGACGAGACCTCTCGAACGAACAGCAGGCAATCCACCCATACCAACCCGCGTAGGGGCGACGCTTGCGTCGCCCGCGGCGCATCACCCCGGCACGTACGACGCACCCGCAGGCGCGATTCCGCTAGCCGACGCGATCGCGTCCCAGCTCTCCGAGACGCTCCAACGCCGGGGCAAGCACTGCCGACCAATCGGAGGCCGCTGCGATCTCCCGCAAACGATCCCGCTCGGCCTCCTCCGCCTGCAGACCGGACCCGATCGCCTCGACGAACGCATCCGCCTGGTCCGCAGTGGCGACACCCTCCTGGGCGACGCAAGCCGGCAACGGGGTCGACACACACGGCACACCGGCGGCGAGGTATTCGAACATCTTGAGTGGTGTGACACCACGGGTCATCTCATCGATCCGGAACCAGATCGTGCCGACGTCGAAGGCGTGCACATAGGCCGGCATCAACATCGACGGTCGCTCCCCCAGCCTGACCACGTTTCCGAGGCGCTCGACCTCCCGCGCATCGTCCTCGACCCGGGGGTCGGTGGGCCCGACCAGCACGAAGCGCCACTCTGGCCGCTGCGCAGCCACGGCGGCGAGCAGATCGAAGTCGAACCAGTGCGAAATCATGCCGTGGTACCCGATGATCGGCCCACCGACGGGCACGTCACGCGGCGCCGACACCGGCGCACCGAAACGCTCGACGTCGACGCCGTTGGGAACATGGATCAAGTCGGGGCGCTCGGATCGGTGACGCTCTGCCAGGATCTCGTTCGAGACCAGCACCACGTCGGCCCGATCCATGACCGATGGATGGTGAGCGCGTACCCTTCGGGCCTCGGGGACGTCGACCTCATCGGCGTCGTAGATCGACAGATCGTCGAGGATGTCGTAGACGACCACGGGATCGGTGAAGTCGTCGAACAGCGGGGCGAGCGGGGCGAAGTGCAGATAGAGAACGACCTGATCGGTGGGGACGTCGGAGAGGGCGGTCACGATGTGCACTCCGTCGACCTCGGCCGGGCCGTCTGCCCGGGGGTCGATGAACCACACCGGGTGCCCCGCCTTGGAGAAAGCCTCGAGCAGGAACTGTGGTCGCTGCTTCATCGAGTCCCACTCGACCCAGGTCGGCAGGTAGACGACCGGCCGGAGATCACCGGCCCCGACACTGGGGACTGCTGCAGGGGCAGGCTCGGATCGTTTAGCTTTGATACCCAACAGCCGGTCCAACACTCGAGCGATGGTAGGAGGGCGGCGTGGTGAACGATCCCATCAAACAGCCCGTGACGGTGATCGTTCCTGCGCTGAACGAAGAAGCCACCATCGCCGATCTCCTGGACGCACTGCTCGGTGGAACCAGGCCGCCAGACGAGATCGTGGTCTCCGATGGCGGATCCACCGACACCACCCGCGGGATCGTCACCACCTATGCCGACCGTGGAGTCGTCCTGATCGAAGGGCCAGGAGGGATCTCCGAGAACCGCAACGCTGCGATCCGGGCCGCTTCGAACGAGATCATCGCCTGCACCGATGCGGGATGTGTCCCCGACTCGACCTGGCTCGAACGTCTCACCCAGCCATTCGACGAGGGTGCCCACTGGACCGGTGGCCTGTCGCGACCCGCCGGCACGAGCCGGCTCCAGTCGGCGATCGGCCTCGCCATGATGCCCTCGGCCGACGAAGTCGATCTCCGCCACTTCCTCCCGGGCGGCGCCTCTCAGGCCTTCCGCAAGGACGTGTGGGAGAGGGTCGGCGGATTCCCCGAGGGGATGCGTGCCGGCGAAGACACGGTGTTCGGCAACCGGGTGCGCAAGCTGGGGATCGAGCCGGTGGTCGTACCACAGGCACAAGTCGTGTGGCAGGCTCCCAGATCTCTGCCAGAGATGGCGCGCAAGGCCTTCCTGTGGGGGCAGGCCGACGGCAGCGCCGGAACCAACTCGTCGGGTTACCTCCGCATCTTCGTCGTCTGGGTGGGCGGCCTCGCCGCAGCATTGTTGCTGCCGGTTCTCCGATTCCCTCGCCTCGCGATCGCAGCCGCAGCCGGTGTGCTCGGGGCGAGTGCGTGGACGACCAGACGCAAGCACCGTTCGATGGACGACGCCGTCGGCTCGATCACTTTGCCCGTCCTCCACGCCGTTCGGGTGAGCAGCCAGGGCCTCGGCTGGCTCACCGGCTTCATCGGCCGTAGCGACCGGCCGCCACCGGCGAACATCGCCCGGACGATCGCCGAACGGGCCAAGAACGGGTTGAGCCCGTTCGTTCCACAACCGCTGAAAGCCTTTCTCAGGACGCAACGAAACGCGACCAGAGTGTCTGTGAGCCGGAACAACTTCGACATCCTGGTGCCCGATCAGCTGGACGTCGACGTGTGGATCGAATCAACACCAGACACCTGTCGTGTCGGCGTCGAGCGACCGCCACTGGCCCCGACCGATCACGAGATCGTGGTCCGGCCCGAAGAGGTGGCACCCGAAGTCAGGCAGCGGCTCGCAGCTGCGATCCAACGCGACGTCGAGGCCGCAGCGCTAGCGACCACGTCGCCACCCGATGACCCACGGGAGCCGCCGATCGACCCGGTCGCAGTGGCGATCAGGCCCGGAGCAATCCAGGTTCCGATCCCGTCGGACACCTCGACACTTCAGCACCTCGTGCGCCAGGCCGGGCTCCACCAGGCGATCATCCCGGTGTCAGGGCTCGACCACGAGCCCTCCCGGCGACCGATCAGCGACCCCGGCGCCGCGATCGTCCTGGGCACCGTGCCGATGCGGGACGTCGGCGGAGGGTGCCGAGGCGCGCAGATGGCTCACGAGCTGGTCGCCCGCGGCTACCACGTCACCTATCTGAACCTCTTCGAGCCGGACGAACAGGTCGACCTGGGCCTGCGATACGTACATCCGAACCTCGACGAGATACCCGCCGAGCAGTTCGATCTCGACCGCTATCTGAGCAGGCTGGTCACCGACACGCGAGTCGGGATCCTCGAACTCCCCCACCCGAGATACTCCCGAACGCTGACCCAGCTGCGGGAGGCCGGCTTCTCGGTTGCCTACGACCTCATGGACGACTGGTCCGACGCGGCATTGGGCGGTTGGGGCTACACACGATCGTTCGAAGAGGAAGTTGCACGCACCTGCGACAGCCTGGTCGCGTCGGCGCCATCGCTGGTGAAACGGTTGGAACACCTGGCTGGGCGCACGGTCGAGCTGGTACCGAACGCCGTCAACACCCGTCTGTTCACACCCGGCGTCGATCGGCCCGCGCCCCTCGACCTGCCTGCCGGTGACGGCCCTGTCCTCGAGTATCACGGCTCGCTCTACGGCGACTGGTTCGATTGGGATGCCCTGGAGCGGACCGCCGTTGCCCACCCGACGGCCCGAGTCGTCGTGATCGGCGACGACCGCAGCCGTCCCTCAATGCCGGACAACGTCCACTTCCTGGGGCTCAAGCCGCAGCACCTGCTGCCCGCGTATCTCGCCCACTCCGACGTCGCGATCATCCCGTTCGAAGTCTCCGAGACCACCCATTCGGTCAGCCCGCTGAAGGTCTTCGAGTATCTGGCGATGGAAGTACCAGTGGCCTCGGTGCCGCTCGAGCCACTCATCGGCCTCGAGGGCGTCTACACCGACGCTGATCTGTCACTTGCCGTCGACGCAGCACTCGTTGCGGACCGCCCCGACGGCGCCGCCGTCGCTTCGTCCCACGGCTGGGGTGAACGCATGTCACGGATCTTCTCCGCTCTCGGAATCGAACTGCAACAAGCTGCCGGCGCGATGCCGATTCACGTGAGCCTGAGGCCCGTGACGCACTGGCCTCCCGACCAGCGCCGCCTCTGAGCGACCGCCATCCCCTGACCCGGCGAGACCCCGATCGATCGGCCGATGGGTGCGTAGCATCGGATCTGATGTCGGGATGGCTCCGGGTGCTGCTGTGGTCGTTGGGAGGAGTCGCTGCGCTCGTCGCGCTCCTCTGGACCTTCCAACGTCGCCTCGTCTATTTCCCGGCCGCCGACGTGCCGCCGATCGAGAGCCTGCTGTCGGGCTGGGTCGAGACCACGGTCACCACGAGTGATGGCGAGCGGCTGGGCGTCTGGTACGCCGAGCCGGCCACCGCCGACGCCCCGATCGTCATCGTCTTCAATGGCAACGCCGGGACACGGGCCGGGCGAGCCCCGCTGGGCGAGGCGCTGGTCCGCAGCGGCTACGGCGTGGTGCTCTTCGACTACCGGGGCTACGGGAACAGCACCGGAAGCCCCAGCGAGGCCGGCCTGGCACTGGACGCCCAGTCCGTTCGGGACTTCGCCGTTGGCATCGCCCCTGGCTCCCCCATCGTCCTCTTCGGCGAGAGCCTCGGCGCGGCGGTCGCCATCGGACTCGCCGCCACGGCGCCGCCGGATGCGCTGATCCTGAGGTCCCCGTTCACCTCGCTGGCCGACGTCGCCCGGGTGCATTACCCGCTCCCGCTCGATCGCCTCCTGCGCGATCGCTACCCATCGGAATCGATCATCGGCGGCTTGGAGGTTCCAACCCTGGTGATCGCCGGATCGGCGGACACCATCATCCCGCCGTCACAGAGCCGCCGAATCCACGAAGCCGCCCCGGGACCGAAAGAACTCGTCATCGTGGAAGGGGCGGGACACAACGACTTCGCACTACTGGCGGGCACAGAGATGATCGGATCGGTCACCGACTTCATCCGCCAACAACCCAGGGTTCCTGACGACAACTGATGTGGATCTCAGCGCACAGTTCGGTTACCGCGCTCCGAAACCGGACAGCACCGTCCAGATCGACTTGCCGAAGATGTGCATGTCGAGCCACGGCGAGGCGTTCTTGACGTAGTACAGGTCGTAGGTGAGCTTCTCGATCGTGTCGGCCTCGTCGTCGGCGTAGCCATAGTTGACCTGCGCCCACCCGGTGATCCCCGGACGGATCAGATGGCGGTCGTTGTAGAAGGGGATCGATCCAATGAACTGCTCGACGAACACCGGCTGTTCGGGGCGGGGGCCGACCAGCGAGAGATCCCCCTTGAGAACGTTCCAGAGCTGCGGCAGCTCGTCGAGTCGATACTTCCGCAGGTAGCGGCCGATTCGCGTGATCCTCGAGTCGTCCTCGGTGGCGAGTTGCGGACCGTACTTCTCCGCATCGGCATCCATCGTTCGGAACTTGTTGATGGTGAACACCCTGCCACCCTGACCGACGCGCGGCTGACGGAAGATCACAGGGCCACCAGAAGAGAGTCTCACGGCAGCGGCAACGAGAACTGCGAGCGGTACCCACAGCGGCGCGGTGACTGCGGTCAGCCCAACATCCACCAGCCGTTTCCCGATCGGGTACAGCCCCTGCCGTGACTCCACGGGCGTGCGCAATTCCCATCCCTCGGCGAGATGGACGATCGCCATCCGACCGGTGTGCTCCTCGTAGACCGACACGAGGGACCGGACCTGGTACCCGGCGAGACTGGACGAGGAGACGAATTGCGCCATCTGCTCGCTCAGCAGGGCGCGGAGATCCACCACCAACGAAACTCCTGCGATCATCGGGCCAGGTCCCTCCGGCGACAGCGGATCGAACGTGGCAATCACATTCGCATGCGGTGATTCGGTGATCGCGTCCATCAACTCCTTCTCGCCGCTGATCAGCACCATCGACTCGGTCCACGGACGGCTCCGGCTGTACGCGCGATGGGCGAGCCCGAGCAGGAACATCGTCACGATCGAAACACCGATGAACAAACGGGAGAAATAGAAGTTCTCGGATCTGAGGAAGACGATCGCGAGGGCGGTGACGCTCAGGGTGGTCGTTGCGATGGTGACGGCGCGCCCGTAGCTGGGTCGCGGGATGCCATTGCCCCACGATCGCATCGAGATGTAGGAGCCGATGGCCAGGCCTGTGAACAGCGACCCGAGCAGCGGGAACACCGAGCCACGAACCAGACCCTCTGCGGCGAGCCACGGAAGCGGCGTATCCAGGGCGACCAGCGAGGCAACGACCATGCCGGCGGCCAGCGCCAGGAGGTCGAGGAGGAAGTTCAGGGCGAAGACTCGCCTACGCATCCTCACAGCCTAGGACCGTCGGACGCGCTCTCGGTGGTCAGGTGATCCCCAGCAACTCCTCGACCGGCGCCCTTCCGAGGAACGCAACGGCCAGAACGGTGAGTGTCGCGAGATACGACAGTCCGGTTGCCGCCATCACACCCTCGTAGCCCTTCTCCCGGAGCGAGTACCAGACGCCGACCGCCAGCAGCACCGAGGTCGCCGCCAGTGCGAGGTAGGCGAATCCGAAGAGGTCGGTTGGCGGACGCAACGTCCCTCGCACCCCGGCGATGATGATCTCGGCCACCACGCCGAGCCCGCCGGCGACGTCGAGCCTCCGGAGTGCCCATCGAGGGAGGGTCGGGTCGATCAGAAACCAGTGGCCCAGCAACATCTCACCGGTGATCCCGCCGAGTGCGGCCGAGCCGGCGATGGCGGCGATCCAGCCGTCGAGGCCGGCCGCGATCCAGAGAAAGGCCAATCCGCCCGCAGTGAACAGCACGGTCGACGCGACCCGTCGATCGGCAGCTGCGGCGGCAGCCAACGTCAAGACCACTGCGATGATGCCGGGTGTCGAATCGAAGGCGGCGGCCAGGCCGATCACCGCGGCAGTCGCGCCGGTGAGCCACAGGTAGCCTCGCCCGACGATTCCCCACCAGGCCACGACGCCGGCAACGAAGGCCAGACCGGCGGCCCACATCGAAAGGAGCAGGATCGGCTCGAACGTCATCGCCTACAACCGACCCGATCGTCGCCTCGACTCAACGGTGCACAACGCCCCTGGCTCCGCTCGGCACGAGGTCCACCCGATACCTCCCCCACCGCAATGGTGCTCTGCAGCGTCGTTCCGACGCCGCTACCTGCAGACACCACTGCGTCTCCGGCCTCGCCGGGCAGGGACCTTCCCACTGCAAGCAGGGGGACATGTCTCAGGCGAGCCATGCGGCAATCTTGGCGGCGACGGCCGTCGGAGTGAATCCGAACTGTTCGGCGAGCACGTCGTCGGGGGCGGATGCTCCGAAGCGGTCGAGCCCCAGGTTCAGTCCCTCCGACCCGGTGATGGCCTGCCAGCCGAAGGTCGCCGCTGCCTCGAGCGACGCAATCGGGCCACTGCCGAGCACCTCGCTCCGGTACACCTCGTCTTGTTCGAAGAAGACCTCCCAGCACGGGAGGCTCACAACCCGGACCGACACCCCGGTCGCGGCGAGCTCGTCGGCTGCCTCCAGCGCCACATGCACCTCCGAGCCGGTGGCAACGAGAGAGGCATCCGAGCCGTCGCGCACCACGTAGCCGCCGCGCGTTGCGCCGTCGCCGGTGGATTCCAGGGTCGGCAGGTTCTGACGGCTCAGCACGAGCGCAGTGGGACCGTCGGAGTGGTTCAACGCCATCTCCCACGCTGCAACCACCTCGTGGGCGTCGGCAGGCCGGATGACGCGCAGATTCGGCATGGCTCGCAGGGAGGCGAGATGCTCGACCGGCTGATGAGTTGGCCCGTCCTCGCCGAGGAAGATCGAGTCGTGGGTCCACACCCAGATCGACGGGACTCCCATGAGCGCCGAAAGGCGCACCGCAGGGCGCATGTAGTCGCTGAACACGAAGAAGGTGGCACCGTAAGGCCGCAGGCCCCCGTGGACCGCCATCCCGTTCACGATGGTCCCCATGGCGTGCTCGCGAACGCCGAAAGCGATGTCTCGAGCAGCACGATCGTCCTTCGAGAAGAGCCGCCCGGAATCGATGACCGTCTTCGTGGAACCGACCAGGTCGGCGGCGCCTCCGATCACGTTCTGCGCCTTCTCGGCGATCTGACCGAACAGCTTTCCGGACGATGCACGCGTCGCCATCGAAGCGCCCACCTCGAATCCAGGATCGTCGAAGACGACCGGATCCGAGCCGAAGAAGGCGTTCCAGGTGTCGGCGGTGGCAGGGTCGGTGAGTGCCTCATCGCGGCGGCTCATCCATGCGTCGTTGGCATCGCGTCCCCGCTGCATCGCTTCGGAGAAGAAGTCGTAGACCCCATCCGGCACGTGGAACTGCTCGTCGGGCGGGAGCCCGATGGCCTCCTTCGTCAGCCTGATCTCGTCTTCGCCGAGCGGTGAGCCGTGGGCCGAGGCCGTGTCCTGTTTGTTGGGGGAACTGTGCCCGATGTGCGTCCGACAGATGACGAGCGAGGGTCGCTCGGCATCGCCGAGCGCAGCCTCGGTGGCCTGGGCGATCGCAGGTCGATCGTGGCCGTCGACGTCCAGCACGTGCCATCCGACCGCCTCGAAGCGACGTTGCACGTCCTCGGAGAACGCGATGTCGGTGCTGCCGTCGATCGAGATGTCGTTGTCGTCGTAGAAATAGATCAGTTTGCCCAGACCGAGATGACCGGCGAGCGAGGCCGTCTCGGCGCTGATCCCCTCCATGAGGTCCCCATCGGACACGAACCCGAAGGTTCGGTGATCCACGAGTGAGGAGCCGAGTCGGGCCTGCAGGTGGGCTTCGGCGATCGCCATCCCCACTCCGGTTCCGAAGCCCTGTCCGAGCGGGCCGGTGGTCATCTCGATGCCCAGCTCCTGATGGATCTCCGGGTGCCCGTCGGTGTGCGACCCCCACTGGCGGAAGTTCTTCAGGTCGTCCATGGTGATGGGGAGCCCCGACAGGTGCAGCAGGCTGTAGAGCAACATCGAGCCGTGACCGTTCGACAACACGAACCGGTCGCGGTCCGGCCATTCGGGATGCCGCGGGTCGACCTTCAGGAACCTGGTCCAGAGCGTCACTGCGATGTCTGCCATGCCCATCGGCATGCCGGGATGCCCCGAGTTGGCCTTCTGGACACCGTCCATCGACAGGCCTTTGATCGCCGCTACTGCCAGGGATTCGAGATGATCGCTCATGGCGGCCAGCGTACCCCGCCCGATTGGGCGACCGACTCGGGGTGCGGGATGGTCGAATCGCGTTGTCGTGGTGGTGACCGCTAGCCTTGCCGCCGATGTTTGCAGTCGGATGGAGCCATCTCTCCGCAGTGCTACTGCTCATCAGCGGGGGAGCGAAACTGATAGATCCGGATCCCACCTCTGGAGCACTGCGCGCTGCCGGCCTCCCCGCATCGCGATGGGTCGTGGCGGCCCTCGGATTGTGGGAGATCACGGCCGGCTCACTGGTGCTGGGCATCGGCGGTTCGGTCGGTGGTCTGGCCCTCTTCCTCACCTATGCACCCTTCGCCGGATTCATCGTGTTTGCGCTGAGAAGCGGGCTGCCGATCCAGAGCTGCGGATGTTTCGGGCGCTCGGACACTCCACCGTCGGTGTCACACGTGGCCGTCAATCTCCTGGCGGCCGGCTCGGGGCTTTGGCTGGCGGTCGGCGGCGGCGGCGATCTGATCACGACGCTCGACGAGCAACCGCTCGGGGGCGTCCCGTACGTCGGGTTCATCGCCATCGGCGTGTATGCGCTCTATCTGCTGCTCGCCGAACTCCCCAAAACGCTTGCATTGATGGAGGCTCGGGCGTGAGCCAACGGCTCGTCGATGCCGCCTCCCGGGCGCTGGCCTCACGGACGTCGCGCAGAGGCTTCTTCCGGCGAGCAGCCATCGTTGGGTCGGCCATGGTCACCGCTCCTGCGGCCTATGCACTCCGCCCCGTCTCGGCGTACCAGGCTCTCGTCCTCCCCGCAGATTGCCCGCCCGGCTCCCAGTGCAGAGGCGGGTGGACCGAGTTCTGCTGTGTGAAGACCGGCGTGAACACCTGTCCTCCGGGCTCTGTGATCGCAGGATGGTGGCGAGCGGAAGGCTCGAACTACTGCGGGGGCACCTCCCGCTACTACATGGACTGCAACTCGACGACCTGCGGGGACTGCGGCTGCGGAGCGTCCGGCACGTGCGGCAACGAGTGCACCGACTGCGAATGCCACTGCATGCACGACAACTGCAACTTGTGGAAGGAGTGCTGCACGAGGTTCCGGTACGGCCAGTGCAACAACCAGATCGAATGCGTCGGTCCGATCATCTGCCGGGTCGTGACCTGTGTTCCACCCTGGGAATGGGACTCGACCTGCACGCGTACCGACGCCCGGTCCGACATCACGCGCTTCCACGACTCGGCCTGTCTGCACCCCCCGCTGGGCCCGTACCCGGCCCGCCCAGCCGTCGTCCGAGACCACAGTTGGCTGCTGCGTGACAAGCTCTCCACCGGCGCCCCTGACCAACCGGTGTTCACGCTGGGAGCGGACGGAGACGTTTCGCTCATGGGCGACTGGACCGGTGCAGGCGTCGCCACCGCCGGCGTGGTGAGAGGCGCCCGAACCGGCATCGATGGCCGACGGAACCTCACGTGGTATCTGCGGCAGGTCGAGGGTGCGGGTCAACCGGACCTGACCTTCGACTACGGCGTGCCGGGTGATACTCCCGTCGTCGGCGACTGGACCGGCAACGGCGTCGACACAATTGGCGTGGTCCGGGGCACTCAGTGGCTTCTCCGCACCCGGAACAGCACCGGCCAGCCAGACATCTCGTTCACCTTCGGGGAGCCAGGTGACATCCCGGTGGTCGGCGACTGGGACGGCGACGGCAGGGATGGGATCGGCGTCGTCCGGGGAACAACGTGGATTCTGCGGAACACCCCGACCCCCGGCCCTCCCGATCATGCCTTCGACTTCGGAGACGCGGACGGTGTCCCGGTGGTCGGGGACTGGGATGGGGACGGCATCAGCTCTCCGGGACGGTTCTCGGAAGGGACATGGCAGGTGATCAATCGTCTCACCACCGGCGACCCCGACCTCACATTCGAATTCGGTGAGCCCGGTGACCATCCTCTGGTCTGGCGGCGCATGGGCGTGCCGGTGGTCAACTCATGACCACCCTCGTCGTGATCGAAGGGATCGTGATCGTCCTACTCCTGATCCTCGTCGCCGGGTTGCTCCGCAGCCACGCCGACATTCTCCGCAGGCTCGAGGCGCTCGGAGCTGGCGAAGACACCCCGATACCCCATTCCAGCGCTGCTTCGATCACGTCGACGCCGACGAGAACCGAACCGGCGAGCCTGTCGTCGATCTCCGGCCCGACGCCATACGGTGACGCGGCGTCCGTCGCCCTCACCGACTCTCGCGGCTACGTCCTGTTGGCATTCCTGTCGTCTGGCTGCTCGACCTGTCAGACCTTCTGGAAGTCGTTCCGCAACGGGATGGATCTCCCGAAAGCGAACATCCGGCCGGTGCTCGTCACCCAGGGACCCGAATCGGAGTCACCCAGCGAGATCCGGTCGAGAGCGCCGATGGACATCACGACCATCATGTCCAACGACGCCTGGGATGCCTTCCGAGTTCCCGGCACTCCGTACTTCCAACTGGTGGACGTCGAGCGAGGCCTGGTGGTGGGCGAAGGATCGGCGGGCACCTGGCCGAGGCTCATGGACCTGATCGACAGGTCGACCGGCGACGAGAGCTTCAATCCGATCAGACTGGGCACCAAGCAGCGTCAGGAGGACTCCGACGAAGCCCTCAGAGACGCCGGGATCGCCCCTGGCGATCCCTCGATGTATCGGCGTGATGCATGACCGTTGCCGTAGGGGTGATCGTCGCCACTGTCGTCGCGATCAGGTCGGGATGGTCGCCATGAGGAGAATCGATGCTGTCCAGCATCCATCCGCTCGGCGAGCGGTCCCGCAACAACAGATGGCCAGTCACGGTAGGAGCGTTCACCCTCGGCTCAGTGGGAGCCGCCTCGGCGGTCGGCGCAACTCTCGGAGCCGTCGGTTCGTTCTTCGATTCGCCCGGCTGGGTGCTTCTGGCCATGGTGGGAGTTGCCGGGGTCCTCGATCTGATGGGAGTGGACCCGCCGGGGCCGGAGCGTCAGGTGAACGAAAGATGGATCGATACCTATCGAGGAACGGTGTACGGCTTCGGGTTCGGCGCACAGCTCGGCGCCGGGCTGGCGACGTTCGTCGTGAGCTGGGGCATGTATGCGGTTCTGGCCGCCGAGTTGCTGTCCGGCTCGATGTTTGGTGGAGCCGCCATCGGGGCTGCCTTCGGTCTCGCCAGAGCTGTCATGCCGCTCGCATCGGGTTGGGTGGACCGGCCATCGAGACTCACTGCTTTCCACATTCAGCTGGCGCGGCTCGCACGCCCTGTTCACCTTTCGGCGGCCGCGATCCTCGTGGGGGTCGCCGTTCTGAGTGCGATCGGGCGCTGAAGTGATCGTCTCCGGCGCCGGCATCACCGTCGATCTCCCGCCGGGGTGGGAGGGATCGATCCGCCCGCCTGCAACGCTCCCCGATGGCGCGCAACGGCATTCCGTCACGCACCTCGCCAACTTCCCGCTCCCCCCGGTGAGGGGCGAGTACGGCAGCGGAGCCGTGGACATCATGACCAACGGGGATGCGCTGATCGTGCTGCTCGAATTCGGCCCCGAAAGCGCCGGCACGGCGCTCTTCGCCAACTCGCGGCCCCCGTTTCTGCGGGCAAGCGACTTCAGTCGCGACATGCTGCAGCAGCGAGTGGAGGGTCACGGGGGAACCCAGCGCTTCTTCACCGAGGGTGGGCGCGCATTCTGTCTCTACGTCGTGGTCGGCGACTACATCGACCGGGTCGATGTTCTCGAGTCGATCAACGCAGTTCTGAGCCGGGTGACCATCGAATGAGGCGCGCTCTGATCGGGTTTTCCGTCCTGGCATTGGCTCTGGTGAGCGTGCCGATCCCGGCCCTGTCGATCTCGGGCACCTTCACCGACGACGACGGATCCGTGCACGAGCCCGACATCCAGGCTATTGCCGAGAACGGTTTGACCAACGGCTGCGGCCCGAGCCTGTATTGCCCGGCCGATGTCGTCACCAGGGAGCAGATGGCGTCCTTCCTGGTGAGGGCGCTGGGGCTCCAGCCTCTGAGTTCGGGCCCGTTCGTCGATCTCCTGCCCAACGTGCATATCGGCGACATCAACGCGCTCGCCGCCGCCGGCATCACCCTCGGCTGCGACACCGATCGGTTCTGTCCAAACGACCCTGTCCGCAGGGACCAGATGGCATCCTTCCTGACCCGGGCCTTCGAACTCGCTCCGGCATCGAGCGCCGGTTTCACAGATGTGTCGTCGCAGAACCCGCATGCAGCCGACATCGGCGCGATTGCTGCGGCCGGCATCACGCTGGGGTGCGACGGGAGCAGATACTGCCCGAGTGACGGCGTTCGCAGGGATCAGATGGCATCGTTCCTGCGGCGTGGCCTCGAACTCGAGCCGTCGTACGTCCGACTCCCCCTGTTCGAGGGATTGCCGCTGGGCTGCACCAAGGACGGTCTGGCCTGCACCGGATCGATCTCGCTGCCCTATCGGCCGACCTACCGGTTGAGCGAAGGCTTCTACCAGGTGCTACCTGCGTCGGATTCCGAGCTGTCAACGTTGCTCTCTCCTGCCACCGACGTCCGGGTCGTGATCGATGGCATCGAAGTGGTGATGTCGGAGGGGTCGCCCACCGTTGGGGCGGATCGACAAACGGTGACGTTCGAACAGGCGGTGACCTTCACGCCGGGAGTACACACGGTCGAGGCCCTGTGGCTGCT
>JAHEIN010000232.1 GCA_024639335.1 bacterium
CGAACCAGGCCAGCGTCACCAGCGCGAGCACCGGCGAGTAGGAAAGGATCGGTCCGAACACCGTCCTCGCAGGGCCTTCCTTCGACGGCCCGTGGATGCGACGATCCACCGAAGCGGAGTCGACCAGACCCCCAAGCGCACCGAGGGCTCCCAGGGTCAGGGCGACAAGCGTTCGAGAAACGAGGGAGAGCGGATTGACGAGCGCCAACGCCGAAGCCACACCGACGATCGGCAGCACGAGAACCGACACAGCGGCCCCCGTGCGGGCCACGTGGACACCCCTCGCCCGCTCGGTCCATGGCGCATCCGCAGGAATCGAGCGCAGGGAACCGTCCACGACAACGACCCTCACCAAGAGGTAGATGGCGATCAGCGTGGCCAGGGCGAGCGCCGGGCCTGTCCAGGCAACCCAGTCGGGCAAAGCGGATGCGAGGTCAATCATCGGTTCTCGGTTCGGTCGCCAGTCATCGGTGGTGTGACGAATCGATCGGAACGATCGAACGCCCGGTTGAGCCATCTCGCGGCACAAACCCCTTCATCTCGAATCGATCGTGTCGACAGGAGCGAAACGAAGCGGCCACGGATGGGCCGACCGCACGCCAAATCGCCACGGAAAGGCACACATGACGCAGCATCGAGGTCTCAGCTGGGACCACAAGACGGGCAGCGGCAAGCCGACCAGAAACCGCTGAGGCCGACCACGCCGCCCGGCCTCGCGCGGCAACCGCAAGTGACGCTTCTCAAGTTCGGACGAGTCGCCGCCGATTCTTCTCTAGAGGTGACCGTGTCAGACGTTCGTGCAACCGAAAGAATCATCGGAGGGATGATCGTCGTGGGCGTCTCCTCACTGCTCGCTTGGAACGCTGCGCAAGGTGGCGAATCCGCGCTCCTGGAGAGGCTCTTGTACGGAGGAGTCCTCGTGGGGGCGGCATGGGCGGCAGTCGGTCTCTACCAACTGTTCACCGACCCGAGATCTCAACGAGAGGAATCGTCTGCGCCCGCGCCGTTGGAGCCGAACAGCCCGGGAACCTGACCCCCGGTGGAGCGTCCGAGCCTCTTCGGTGGCAGCGGGCGAACCCAAGCATTCGACCTTCCCCGAAGACGTCCTCGTCGTTCGATTGTTCTGACGGCATGATCCGACTGCTCACTCGATCAGCGGACACGGTCCAGCAACGTGTCGAATAGAGCCTGCTGGGTGGGATCGTCGTGGGCCGACATCTCCGGGTGCCACTGCACTCCGACGGCCCAGGAGGCATCGTCGACCTCCAGCGCCTCGATGATCCCGTCCGGCGCAGACGCAGTCACCGTCAAGCCGTGGGCCACGGCATCGATCGCCTGGTGGTGCCCCGAATAGGTCATGACCGAGGTCGTTCCCATGGCCTCGGCAACTCGAGAGCCTTCAGCAGCGTCGATGTCGTGATAGGCCCAGTAGCCCTCCCGGTCACGGTGCAGGTCGCCGATGCCGAGATCGGGGATGTGCGGGTGGAGGGTTCCGCCCAGTGCGATGTTGAGGACCTGAACTCCCCGGCACACGAAGAGCGTAGGCACGTCTCGATCCAGCACGAGCCGAGTCAGCTCGATCTCCGTCTCGTCGCGCTCGGAGTCGGCCGGCTGCACCGCCGGTGTGCGCTTTGCGCCGTACCGGGCCGGGTCGACATCGGCGCCGCCGGCGACCACGAACCCGTCCAGCCGGTCGATCCACCGATCGATGTGCGGCTCGCCGGGCGGCAGCAGGAGAGGGACGCCCCCGGCCCGACGGATCGAGTCAACGAACACCGCCGGCACCGAGTAGTGCTCCTCGTAGTGCTCACTTGGCGCGGGACGCTCGATCCGTCCGTACATGGTGAGACCGATCAGGGGTTGCATCGGCGACACGCTACTTCCCGCATCCGACCATATCCTCCGCCCTTGTTGCCACGAATCCGTATCCTCGCTGAGCCACGCCCGCGGAGTCGACCATCCTCACATCCAAGCCCCAGTCGCTTCCGCGCATCGAGTTCATCGCCATGCTCGCCGCCATCATGGCGTCGACCGCGCTCGGGATCGACCTCATGCTGCCCGCGTTCGGTGACATTCGCGAGGCGTTCGGGCTGGCCGACGACTCGACAGCGGTCGCGGGGATCGTCACTGCGTACTTCATCGGAATGGCGCTCGCCCAGGTGATCTGGGGGCCGATCGCCGACCGCTTCGGCCGCAAACCCACGCTGTTCGCCGGACTGGCGATCTACGCACTGGGGGCGATGGCCTCCGCCCTTGCGCCGTCGCTCAACGTGCTGTACGCGGCTCGGTTCTTCTGGGGCATGGGTTCGGCCGGACCGCGGGTGATGGCACTCGCCGTCGTCCGCGACACCCACGAGGGTGAAGAGATGGCGCGGGTCATGTCGTTCATCATGGCCATCTTCATCATCGTGCCCGTGATCGCACCATCGCTCGGCGCCGCCATCCTTGCGATCGCGTCTTGGAGGTGGGTTTTCGGATTCGCTGTGATCTACGCCGCAGGGATCGCACTGTGGGCGACCCGTCTCCCCGAGAGCTTGCATCCCGAATACCGGCTGGACCTGGAATTCGGGCGAGTGGTTCGAGCTGCGCGTTTCGTGGTTTCGAACCGGCAGACGCTCGGTTACACGCTCGCGCTGACCGTGCTGTTCGGAGTGTTCAGCTCCTATCTGGCCAGCTCGGAGATCGTCTTCGGCGATGTATTCGGGCGCGCCGACCAGTTCCCCATCGTGTTCGGTGGGATCGCCGCAGTCATGGGCACGGCGATGATGGCAAACGGGCTCGTCGTGAAGAGTTTCGGGGTCCGAAGGCTGGTGCACACGGCCGCCTTCGGATACCTGTTGTGTGCAGCCTCGATGGTCTGGGTCTCGGTGATGGCAGACGGTGTCCCGGTGTTCGGACTCTTCGTGGCCGTGCTGGCCGTCCAACTCGTGCTGTATGCACTCCTCTTCCCGAACATGAACACGATCGCGATGGACCCGATGGGTTCGGTGGCCGGCATGGCGGCATCTGTGATCGGGCTTGCGTCGGTTGCCGGCGGGGCACTGCTCGGATCGATCCTCGACAGGGCATTCGACGGCACGGTCGGACCCCTCTCGATCGGATTCCTCCTTTCGGGGGTGGCCACTCTGGTGATCGTGCTGTGGGCCGAACGAGGAAGACTGTTCCAACCGTTGCACCGAGGCTGACCATTGCGGAAGCGCTTCTTCTAGGCCCATCCACTTGTGCCGTGGCCTGGGATCGCTGCGTGACAACGAAATCCGGGGCTGCCCGCGACCGTGGATGTCGGTCCCGAGTCGATGTTCAGTGGCCGGCTACGAAGACTGGAGCGGGAGCAGCACCAGGACGGTGGTGCCCTGACCCTCCACGCTCTCGATCGTGATCGACCCTCCGTGTGCCTCGACCAATTCGCGACTGAGCGCCAGGCCGATCCCCGAGCCGCGACTGGTGTCTGAGGTCCGATATCGCTCGAACACGGCCCCGAGCTCAGAGGCCGGGATTCCCGGTCCATCGTCGGCCACACTCACTCCCGCATTCCGATCATCGACCGACATCCGTAGACGGATGCTCCCCTCTCCCGAAAACGCCGCCATGGCGTTGTTGAGGAGGTTCGTCAGCACCTCCCTGATCCTGATGGGATCGACCATCACCGTCCGGCCGATGGAACCCTCGGTTC
>JAHEIN010000233.1 GCA_024639335.1 bacterium
GTCCCCGTCCTCACCAAGGGAGAGGACATCAACGGGCGCATCACGGGTGCCGTGCTTGCGTTGCTCGGGATCTCACTCTGGAACGGAATCGGGATCGTCCTTCGTCGGACTGGCGCCACGTGGATGTCCGGGCGCAACCAGGCGGATCTGCGGTCTCAGCTGGTCGACCACCTGCTCACCCTCGAGCTGTCGTGGTTCCGCCGTCAGTCGACCGGTGACCTCCTGGCAGTGAGCGATTCCGACGCCAACCGGGCGACGTCGGTGCTCGGGCCGTTCCCGTTCGCAATCGGAGCGGTCCTGCTGCTGTTCGGTTCGATCGGGATCATCGCCTTCATCGACATCCCTCTCGCGCTCGTGTCGATGGTCGGGCTGGTCGGCAAGGTGATCATCGACATCTACGGAGCCAAGCGGATCTTCCCTGGATTCACCGAGGTCCAGCAGCGCCAGGGGCGCGCCAGCGCCGTCGCTCACGAGTCGATGGACGGTGCACTGACCGTCAAGGCGCTCGGGCGCGAGAAGGAAGAGACTGAGCGATTCACCCAGGCATCGCAAGACCTCCGTGACCAGCTGATCCATGTCGCCCGGCAGTTCACGTTCTACGACGCCATCCAGGACACGATCCCGGCGCTGACCACCATCCTCATTCTCATCCTCGGTGTGGTCCGCGTCGATGCCGGAGTGGTCACGGCAGGCGACCTCGTCACCATCACCTATCTGCTGTCGCTCATTGCGTTCCCGCTCAGGCTGATCGGCTACGTGCTGTGGGAGATGTCGGGCAGCCTCGCCGCCCTCGGCCGGGTCGATCGGGTCCTCGAGATCACCGAAGAGGTCTCGTACGGCGAGGCGCTCGCGTCCTCCGCGACAACCGGAGCCCGCGTCGAATCGACTGGACTCTCGTTTTCCTACGAGAGTGGGGACCTGGTCCTCGAAGACGTACAGTTCGACATTCCTGCCGGGAAGACGGTCGCAGTCGTAGGGCCGACCGGCTCCGGGAAGTCGACGTTGGTCACCCTGCTTGCGCGGCTCTGGGACCCCGATTCCGGGGTCGTTCATCTCGACGGTCGCGACCTCCGCGAGTTCGCTCGATCGGCGCTGCCCGGTGAGGTCGCCTTCGTCGGACAGGACGTCTTCCTGTTCGACGACACGGTGACAGGGAACATCTCCTTCGGCATAGACGTGCTGCAAGACGAGGTCGAGGCCGCTGCTCGGCTCGCGGGTGCCCACCACTTCATCCTGGAGCTCCCGGAGGGCTACGACACGCAACTGGGGGAGCGGGGCACCACGCTGTCGGGTGGTCAGCGGCAGCGGATCGCGCTCGCGCGGGCGCTCGCCCGAAAGCCGAGGCTCCTGATCCTCGACGACGCCACATCTGCGGTGGACCCGTCAGTCGAGAGCGAGATCCTGGCTGGGCTGAAGCGTTCGGAGCTCCCCTCGACGGTGATCGTGGTCGCATACCGACAGTCGTCGATTGCGCTGGCCGACGAGGTCGTCTTCGTCGAAGGTGGGAGGATCGCCGCCCACGGGACCCATCGCGAGCTGCTGTCTCACCCGGGCTACGCCAGGTTGCTCAAGGCCTACGAGCGTGACGCCGCCGAGCGAGCAGCGGAGGCGGGCGATGTCTGAGACTCTGACGACTCGCAAGGCGCTCGGCCGGCTGCTGACCATTCCCTCCGTCCGCCAGGGGCTGTGGTTGACACTCGTGCTGGCGTTTCTCGGCACGGCACTGAACGTCGCCATTCCCATCATCGTTCAGCAGACCGTCGACAACGAGATCGTTGCCGCAGGCGGTCCGGACATCTCCGGCACGCTTACACAGGGAGTGATCGCCATGGTCTTCATGGTCGCCGCCGGCTTCGCCCGTCGATACTCGACGCTCCGTCTCCAGGCGACCGCCGCCCGGGGTCTGTCTGATCTTCGAATCGAGGTGTTCGGTCACCTGCACCGCATGTCGGCGTTGCATGTTCAATCGGAGCGACGCGGGTCGCTGGTTGCCCGCGTCACGAGTGACATCTATCGCATCCAGGAGTTCATGGGCTGGGGTGGCATGGGCATGGTCATCGGCATTTCCCAGCTCACGCTGACCGTCATCGCGATGCTGGTCTACCAGTGGCAGCTTGCACTGCTCGTCGTCGCCGGTGTGACCGCCTACGGCGCCGCGTTGTTCTGGTTCCAGAAGATCCTGGGGCGGGCGCATGACAGGGTGAGAGAGCGGGTCTCGGACTCGATGAGTGCGCTGGGCGAGTCGATCACCGGGCTCCCGGTGGTGCGGGCGTACGGCGCAGAGGTGATCACCTCGCGCCGGGTTCGAGCCGCAGTCGACCGGCAGTTCGACGCCGAGTTCCGGACCTACACGCTCGGTTCTGCGCTCTTCAGCTCCGCCGAGATCTTCGCCGGGTCACTGACTGCCGGTGTCATCGGGATCGGTGTCCTCCTGGGTACCGACAACGGGGTCACCACCGGCACCCTGCTCGCCTTCATCTTCCTGGTCAACCTGCTCGTCCAACCGGTCCAGACACTCGTCGAGACACTCGATTCGGCGCAGGCGGCCGCCTCGGGCATGCGCCGGGTCATCGGCGTGCTCGACACGCCGGTGGATCTCGCCGACCCGCTGAACGGTCGCTCCCTTCCCGACCGGCAACTCGACGTCGCCGTCTCTGGGCTCCGTTTCCGCTATCCGACCGGTGGAGACGTCCTGGACGACGTGGAGGTCGAGATCCCGCCCGGAAGCCGGGTCGCCGTCGTCGGGGAGACCGGTTCGGGCAAGACGACCTTCGCCAAGCTCGTGGTGCGACTCCTCGATGCCACGGAGGGCTCGATCCGCATCGGCGGCGTTCCCGTCGACCAGGTCTCGTTCGCATCACTGCGAGCCCGCGTTGCGTACGTCCCGCAGGAAGGTTTCCTGTTCGATACGACCGTCGCGGACAATGTCCGGTATGGGCGTCCATCTGTCGACGACGCCGGCATTGCCATGGCCTTCGCCGACCTGGGGCTCACCCAGTGGGTCGACTCGCTTCCGGTTCGGCTTGCGACGGAGGTGGGCGAGCGGGGCTCGCAGCTGTCCGCGGGCGAACGGCAACTGGTGGCGCTCACCCGGGCATGGCTCTCCCAACCCGACCTCCTGGTCCTGGACGAAGCGACGTCGGCGGTGGATCCGGCCTTGGAGGTTTCGCTCCGGCGGGCCATCGACCGGCTGATCGCGGGGCGGACGTCGATCACGATCGCACATCGGCTCTCCACCGCCGAGGCCTCCGATTTCGTACTCGTCTTCGACGACGGGCGCCTCGTGGAGCGCGGGAATCACGCTGATCTGCTCGCGCTCGGCGGCGTCTACGCCGGCCTTCATCGGGACTGGGCCGCCGGCACGGCGCTCGCTTGACCCGTTTCCACGTTCTGCGTGAGACGTGAGACGTGAGGCGTTACCATGCCCGACATGACTGGAACAGGGCGTTGGTTGGCGGTGCGATTGACCTGACGTCAACGCGTCCACACGCCGAAACGTCGGGCCTGTCCGCCCGACGTTTTTCTTTGCGAGGAGCACACATGACACAACGGAAGCGGGTCTTCTCGGGGGTGCAGCCCACGGGAGCCGTCCACATCGGCAACTACATCGGTGCGTTCCGCAACTGGGTGTCGATGCAGGACGAGTA
>JAHEIN010000077.1 GCA_024639335.1 bacterium
TGGCTGAGCGACCGACTGACCGGCCGAACGCTCATCCCGCTCTCGATGTCGATCTTGGCGATCACGCTCTTGCTCGCCTCCAACCTCGACGCCGGTCCGATCGTCGCCGCCTATGCGCTGGCTCTCGGAGCGGCGGGAGGGGCGTCACGCAGCGTCGGCAGCACCCTGATGCCCAGATGGTTCGGGACCGACCACATCGGATCCATCACGGGGCTCTCCACACTCGTAGGTGTGGCATCGACCGCAGTCGGGCCCGTTGCCTATTCGATCGCCCGGGACGTCACCGGGACCTACACCACGACATCGCTCGTCTTCGTGGCGATCCCCCTGTCCGTTGCCGGCGTCGCCCTCCTGGGTGCTCGCCGGTGGCTTTCGGTCTGACCGACGAGGAAGAGCCGGCTTCGATGGACGCCTCAGCCGACCTGGCGCCTGGACGGATCGACACCCCGGACCCAAAGGTCCGCACGAAGCGCCGATCCGGATAGAGTCGTTCGATGCCTTTACCAAGTCGCACACTCATGGGGCCAGGCCCCGGAAATCCGTACCCCGAAGTCGCTCTCGGCTTTGCCAGACCGCTCCTCGGTCATCTCGACCCAGAGTTCCTCACGGTGCTCGACGAGACCAACGATCGCCTCCGTCAGGTGTGGAGAACGTCGAACGCGCTGACTTTCCCCGTATCGGGCACCGGCTCGGCGGGCATGGAGATCAGCTTCGTCAACGTCGTCCGACCCGGGTCGACCGTCGTGGTCGGCGTCAACGGGGTGTTCGGCGGCCGCATGTGTGAGGTTGCCGCCAGGGCCGGCGCAGAGGTCGTCCGCGTCGACTTCGAGTGGGGGCAGCCGGTCGACCCAGAGCAGCTCGCAGATGCTCATCCATCCCCCGATGTGATCGCTCTCGTCCACGCCGAGACATCCACCGGCGTGAGGTCCGACGTGGCTGCCGTCGCGGATCGGAAGGGCGATGCGCTGCTCATCGCCGATTGTGTCACCTCGCTTGGAGGGATCCCGGTAGCGATCGACGACTGGGGTGTCGACATCGCATATTCGGGAACTCAGAAGTGTCTCGGTGTTCCGCCCGGGCTTGCGCCGTTCACGATCAACGAACGAGCGCTCGAGCGGTTGGTTCCCACACCACAGTCTTGGTATCTCGACCTCAACCTGATTGCCGGCTACGTCGGCGGCGATTCGGGGCGGTCGTATCACCACACCGCCCCCATCTCGATGATCCAGGGCCTGCACGCAGGGCTCGGTGCGCTTCTCGACGAGGGCCTCGAGGCATCCTGGGAACGACACCAGCGGGTCGGCGATCTCCTCAAGAAGGGTCTCGTCGAACGTGGCTTCGAGTTGTTCGCCGCCGAAGGGCATCGACTGCCTGAGCTCACTACGGCTGTTGTTCCTCCGTCGATCGATGAAGCCGATGTTCGGCGCCGTCTGCTCACTGATTACGACATCGAGGTCGGGGGCGGGCTCGGTCCGGTGGCGGGCAAGGTCTGGCGTATCGGCACGATGGGTCACACCGCTCGCGTCTCCAACGTCAACATGTTCCTGGCCGCATTGGATGATCTTCTCTGACGCGGATCGGAGGTGGGTTGCCTTTCTCCGCGCAATCAACACGGGCAATCGAAGAGTCACCGGTGATCGCCTGGTCGCCTGCTTCGAGTCGCTCGGTTTCACAGGAGTCTCGACCTTCCTGGCGAGCGGCAACGTGCTCTTCGACGGTCACGAACCGGAGGCGTCATCGATCGAACGGGTGCTGAGCCGGGACCTGGGCTACGAGGTGCCCGCCGTACTGCGGACGGGTGCGGCCATCCGGGAGCTGGCATCCGTGATGCCGTTCACCGAGGGAGAGTTCGACGCGACCGAGCAGCAGGTCCAGGTGATGCTCCTGCGAACGCCGCGAGGGCGTGACGTGATCGAATCGGCGATCGAGGGGGTTCCTGCGCCGGATCTGCTCCGGATCCAGGGACAGGACGTGTTCTGGCTGCCTCGCAACGGCGTATCAACGTCAGACGTCGATGTCGCAGACCTGGAACGGCGGCTAGGACCGATCACCGTCAGGACCCTCAACACGATGGTTCGGCTGGCTGCCCGCCTGTAGAGCCGTCTCTACCGTCAGGCCTGTCGAAGCGCAGCGGCGGCACCGTCGCAGGTTCGACGAATGAAGTCCGCTTCTCGGGGGTCGTACGGTGTGTGATCTCCACGGAAGATGTCGTGGAACCAGATGTCGGGGTCGGACGCACCGCGAGGTGAATCCCAGGCGAAGCGTGTCTGGGTCTTGCCCGTGACGAGGCCCCAGTTGAGACAGCCCACATCTTCGGACTGGAATGCGGGGAGGTGGGACTCGAAGGTGCTCCCCAACGTTCGCGCCATGTACTCGGTGCACACCATTGGGCGGCCGAGAAGGCGAAGCGATCGGATGAGCCACTCGAGATGCGCCACGTCCGAGTAGTGGTGGAAGGTGATGATGTCGGAGGAGAGGAGCTGGAAGCGGTTGAGCTCGTTGAATGACGCAGTGATCTCCCAAATGGCCGACGTCAGCGGTTGTGTGACGCCGATCGATCGACTCCAGCGGAAGGCGGCATCGAGCAGCGGGAGTGCGTTGCCGATCAGGCCTTCGTTGCCCGGCTCGTTGTACACGTCCCACAAGAGGACTCGCTCGTCATCGGCAAACCGGTCGAGAACTCCGCTGATGTAGTCCTCGAGTCTCGGCCACTGAGCCGGATCGACTCCGGCCTTGGCGTTCGGGCTCTGGACCCATGCGGAGTTGTGTACTCCCGGGACGGGGCTCGGTTGGGGCCCCGGATGTGCGTAGTTCAGCCACACACCCTCGAAAAAGACCGGCATGACCGAGATCCCGTGGTCGTGCGACATCTCGAGGAAGCGGTCGACCTTGTCGATCAACCCCTGGGGGTCTGCCCACAGCAGGTCGTGGAGGTACACGCGAACCGTGTTGAAGCCGAGCCCAGCGGCGAGAGACAGCTCGGTGTCGATGACATCGGGGTCGAACGAGTCGTCCTGCCACATCTCGAGCTGATTCACCGCGTAGGCCGGGATGTAGTTGCAACCGACGATCCACGGGCGCGCCGCGTACCAGTCCGCTGCCTGATCTCGGGACCACCGCCCAACGCGCAGGGGATCGTCCTCGCCGGGGAATCCCGTGAACGGGCTGGGTCCGAACGACGGTGCTCCCGATGCTGAGCCGACCGAAAGGTCGGAGTCCTCGTCGACGTGCGTCATCGCCGGTCCTTCCTCTTCATGAGCGGGGAGGGCCGGAAACGGCCCTCCCCGCGTCACTCCTTGGTGCTCCGACCTTATCGGCCGAGCTCCTCGTTCATGCGAGCTTCGGCGTCCGCCAGTGCCGTTGCCGGATCCTTGTCGGCGACCCAGGTCGCGTTGAGCTCTTCGGCGAGCGCGTCCCATGCGCCGGCCCAGTTCGGGACGGCAGGCACGAACACGGCGATCTCCGCAGCGTTGGCATAGTTGTTGCGCTGCGGAGCATCGTCGAGCGCTCCGCCGGTCAGGATCGACGTGCGGTTGGCGAGGTGACCCGTTCCGCGCGCCCATGCATCGATGTTGTCGTACAGGAACTTGACGAACTCGAGCGATGCCGCACGGATGGCCGGATCCTCATTGGAATCAGCCGGGAGCACCCACATGTGGGAGTCACCCCATGCTCCGTCTCCTCCATAGATCGAGGGGATCGAGGTCGTCATGTACTCGAAGGGGGCTTCCCTGCTGTACTGGTCGACGACCCATGTTCCGTTGTGGAGCACGGCCAGATCACCGTTGAGGAAGGCGGCCTGAGAGTCCGTGTATCCCTGGTCGGGATCGGAGAACTGCGCGGCGAGCTCATTCATGAGCCTGACTGCTTCCTGGCCTTCTGGCGTGTTGACCGTGGCAGCGCCGCTGTCATCGGTGATGCTCCCACCCTGCTGGGCGACGAGCCCGAGGAAGAGCCGGGCGCCAACACCGAACTCGAACCAGTCCTGGCTGAAGTACTGCTTGCCGGTGGTGTCCTGGATCGTCTGGGCCTGCTCGATCAGTTCATCCACGCTGGTGGGGATGATCGGGTTGCCGTCTCCGTCCACGAGCCCGGCCTCGGTGAAGATGTCGACGTTCATGTGCCAGAGGCTGCCATGGATGTCCCATGGGACCGCATAGATGCTGTCCTCGAACTTGGCACCGTCCTGGGCTGGTGAGGTGTAGTCGGAGAAGTCGATACCCGCGCCAGATAGCTCATCGTCCAAGTTGAGCAGGAGATCTCGTCCTGCGAAATCGGGGAGACGATGCGAGTGCATGACGGCCACATTGGGGGGATTCCCCGACGCGAAGGTCGTGCTCAGCTGGGTGTAGTACGAGTCCCAGGCCTGGCCACCGAGCTTGTCGATTGTGATGCCGTTGTCCGCCTCGTTGAAGGCATTCGTGAGGATCTGGACCACTTCGCACTCGGTCGTCGCCTGGCTCACATCGGTGACGCCCTGGGTTGCCTCGTCGCAGTCACCGAAGAAGCGTGCGAGGTCGAGGGTGACCTCGGCATCACCTCCGCCATCGCCGGTCGTAGCAGGGGTGTCTCCGCCATCGCTGGTCGTGGCGGGTGTGTCGCCACCGCTGGTGGTCTCGGTGGCGGCATCGTCGTCTCCACCGCCGCACGCCGCGGCGATCATCGCGAGGACGATCAGGAGTATCAGGGTTTGTCTCTTCATCATGTTCCTTTCCGGGTTCGTGTTCATGTTCATCCCTTGCCACCGCTGCCGATCGAGATGCCTCGAATCAACTGGCGTTGGAAGATGACGAACAAGATCAGGAGGGGGAGGCTTGCGACGACGCCTCGGGCCATCAGAGCTCCGAGTTCGGTCGCTTGGGCGAAGTTGCCCTGGAGTGAGGCGAGGCCCGTGGTGATGGTGAACATCTCCCGCTGAGTGGCCGAGACCAGCGGCCACAGGAAGTCGTTCCACGTCAACACGAACGTGAAGATGGCCAGTGCGGTCAGCGCGGGCGCAGCCATGGGCAGCATCACTGTCGTGAACGTCTTCCAGCGCGTGGCTCCATCGACACGGGCAGCCTCCTCGACTTCGTTGGGAATCGCCGTGAAGAACTGGGTCATGATGAAGACACCCAGCGGCGCTGCGATTCTCGGGAGTGCGAGCGCATGGAACGTGTTGTGTTGCTCGACCTCGGCGAACATCAAGAAGAGTGGGACGAACATCGCCTCCTTCGGGACCATCAGCCCGGCCAGCACGAGTGGATAGGCGAGCTTCTTGCCCTTGAAATCGATCCGGGCGAAGGCGTAGCCGGCCATCGCCGAGAGGATGAGCGTGAACAGCGTCGTGACGCCGGTCACGATCATCGAGTTCAGGAACCAGCGGGGAGTGAGGCCCACCGAGATCACGTCACTGAAATTCTCCAGAGTCGGGCTCTGGGGGAGCAGGTTCGTGGTGTCGAGCTGAAGGATGTTGTTCGGCGTGAGTGAGAGCGAGAACATCCACACCATCGGGATGATCCAGATGATGGCGGCGACAAAGAGGAAGGCCATGAACAGACGGCTTCGCATCTTCCGGTTGCGATGTGCTCGTTCCTCGGTCGTCTGCGTTCTCGGCGGGGTGGTTGTTGCCGTTGTCATCAACCCTCCTCGGGGAAGAACTTGAACTGAAGGACGGAGATCCCGACCATCACCACGAACAGGAACAGTGACATCGCAGAGGAATAGCCGAGCTCGAAATCGCGGAACCCACTCTCGTAGATGTGCTGGATTGCGACGCGGGTCGCACCGTTCGGGCCACCGCGCGTCATGATGAAGACCTGGCCGAAGATCTGGAACGAGGCGATGATCTGCAGGGTGACCACCAGGAGGGTGGTTCTCCGCAGACCGGGAACCGTGATGAACTGGAACTTCTCCCAGCCGTTGGCCCCGTCGATGTCTGCCGCCTCGTACTGGGACTTGTCGATGTCCTGGAGTCCGGCGAGGAACAGCACGAGGTTGAACCCCACGGTCCACCACAGCGTCGTGACGACGATCGCCGGCATCGCCCAGGTGGTGTTGTTCAGCCAGTTGATGGGTTCGAGCCCGACGCTCTCGAAGGCTGCGCCGATCAAACCCGTCGTCGGGTTGAGCAGGAACGCCCAGATCAGGGTCAGGACGGCGACAGAGAGCACGTAGGGGGCGAAGAACAGTGTGCGGAGGAACCCAACGAGACGGCCCGGACGGTTCAGGGCGATGGCGAGTGCAAGACCGAGCCCGACGATGGCGGGGGTCGACATCACCGTGAACAAAAGCGTGTTGCCGAATGAACCCCAGAACTGTGAGTCATACCACCGACCGTCGACGCCGGGATGGACGCCCATGGCGATGGCGAAGACGGCAATCAGGCCGACGACCAGTGCGATCATCGCGGTTCGGGTGATCGATCCCCGGCGTTTAGCGCGGATGATCAGCGGGACTCCGAGGAGGCCGAGGATCCGCCATTGCCAGATGTGGGTGGCGTCCCACGTCATATTGGTGCCCCAGAACATTCGGCCGTAGTTCTCGAGACCGATGAAGGTTCGATCGCTGATGTCGAGAAAGTCCCAGTCGAAGAAGCCCATGATCACTGCCTGGACGACGGGATAGAGCAGGAAGAGCAGGTAGATGACCAGGAAGGGAATTAGAAACGCCCAGGCGGAGAAGGAGTCAGAAGCGGTCCAACGCCGGAAGGCGGACGGTGTCACTTCAGGGCTCGTCCGTTCCACGGTCGCCGTCATCGCTCTCCTCCGCTCTCCGACCAGTCGAGGATACGGCCCACCGATCTGCGCTGTCAACTAGTTGCGTTCATTTTCGTAAACGAAAGTCCATTCGAACCCGATATCCCGATCGATTCCACCCTGGTCACGGCACATCACGACCTGTAGGGTGTTGCCAGGCACGAAACGGAACGTTCCGCAAGGGCCTCGAATCAGGAGAGAGGACACGCAGTGGAGGAACCGCTTCCCGGTGCGCTCCGACGAGATCGCATCGCAAGTCTCATCCAGGAACGCGGTTTCGTGCGCGTGGCCGAGCTCAGCCGGATCTTCAGGACCTCCCCGGTCACCATTCGCACCGATCTCGACGAACTGGAGGCGCTCGACCTCGCTCGGCGCGTCCATGGCGGTGCCGTCTCCACCTCGGGTGGAACCGCAGCGCAGTCGTCGTCGGTCGTCGACCGCAAAGCGAAGGCAAAGGCTGCGATCGGTGCGGTGGCTGCCTCGCTCGTGCAAACCGGCCAGACGGTGGTGCTCGCCGGAGGCACGACCACCCAGGCCGTTGGGCGAGCTCTCGCGCAGCGAGAGGATCTCGACGATCTGATCGTGGTCACGAACGGTCTCCACATCGCTCTCGAGCTGCAGCCTGCGATTCCCAGGTTCACATTGATCGTCACCGGCGGGACCTTGCGGCGCGACACGCCGTCGCTCGTAGACCCTCTGGCCGATTTACTCGTCAAGGACATAAGCGCCGACATCGCCATCGTCGGATGCAAGGGGATCAGTCCCACGACCGGCGTCACCGACGACCACTTCCCCGGGGTCGCCATCGCTCGACGGCTCCTCGAGACCGGCCGCCAGCGAGTGATCGTCGCCGACGCCACCAAGGTCGGGACTTCGTCGGTCGCCCGGTTCTGGGATGCCGATGCCGTGGACTTGCTGATCACGGAACGATCCGCAGACCCCGACATCCTCGACCAGCTCGGCGATCTCGGAGTGAAGATCCAGACGGTGCAGTGAGGCCGGCCTGCAGTCACCTGCTCCGGCGCACGACATACATCTCGTCGTTGAACCAGATGCCGTCGTGCCGGGCGAGCACGGCCTGGGTGGCAGCGACGTACTCACCTGACTCCATCGCCTCATCGAGGCGCCGGCCGTCGATCTGGGCGACATAGGTGGCGGCGTTCCACGCCGCAAGGATGACCGGAGTTCCGATGTGGTCGCCCGACGGCATCGTGTGCATCCAGTATCGGAAGATGGCCTCGTCGTCGCTCAACGGGTCGAAGACGAGGGTCGGGTCATCGATCATGGCTCGCGCCGCCGCGATGATGGCGTGCCGATCCACGTCGAACGGGTCTTCGTCGGGCCACACGTTCCGCACGATCTCGAGGCCGGGATCGTCCCCGGCGGAATGCACCGCAACGAGCTTGCCGCCGGGAGCGAGAGCTCGAGCGAGTGGCTCGATCACCAGTCTCACCCTGCGCTCCGCCGAGGTCCTGGCCCGGTATGGCTGTGACGCGATCATGAAGTCATAGGCGCCCTCGACGTTCCCCTTCGACGGAATCACCGGATTCAGAATGAACTCCCGATCCTTCCGGTAGATCACCAACACGGTGGGCTGCACGTACACCGGGTTCCCCGTCTCGGGGTGGGCCTGGACCCTCCAGTCCTCGGCGATCTGTGGGAACAACGCCCGAATGTCGTCGTCGAAGTCGGCGGCCGCCGAGCCGTCGAGCTCGATCGTTCGCCAGGTGACATTGGTCGAGGAGGTCAGCGCGGGGGCCTCCTTGTAGAGGAGATTCGTGACGACGACCACCATCTCGGGGTGCTCGTGAAAGCGATCGGGGAGTTTCGACAGTGCCTGGCGAACGTCTTCGACACTGGTCTCCTTGGCGACGATCAGCCACGGGATGTGCTCGAACTGCTGATGGAGGCGCCGCATGAGCCGGCTGAGAATCAGCCCATCGCCCATCCCGGCATCGAAGACTCGCAGGGCCTTCGGACCGGGGCCGATGTCACGCGTCTGATGTGACAACCGGTCGGCCGTCACCGCCTTCTCGTCGGTGGCGGTGACGAACATCCGGTAGGCCGAGCGAGTGTCGAAGAAACGGTCCGGCGTGGGAAGGTGCGGCATTGCTCAGATCATGCCACGCCGTGCGGCATCTCGCAGGCGCTCACAGGCGGCCGGCCGAGATGATCCGTTCGAGAAACTCTCTGGTTCGCTGCTCGATCGGCTCGCCGAAGATCCGCTCGGGAGGCCCCTGTTCCAGGATCCTTCCCTGGTCGAGGAAGCACACCGTGTCCGCGATGTCGCGGGCGAAGCCCATTTCGTGGGTGGCGATCAGCATCGTCATACCTTCGTCCTTCAGCTCCCGGATGACCCCGAGCACCTCGGCCACCAGCTCGGGATCCAAGGCACTCGTGACCTCGTCGAGGAGCATCAGCTCGGGCCCACCCGCCAGCGCTCGAACGATGGCCACCCGCTGCTGCTGTCCTCCAGACAGGCGATCGGGGTAGTCGTCCGCTTTGTCGGCGAGCCCGAACCGTCCGAGCAATCCGAGGGCGCGATCTCGGGCTTCCGCGGGATCGACGCCGAGCACCTTTCGCGGTCCGAGCGTGATGTTTTCGGCGACCGACATGTGCGGGAAGAGGTTGAAGGACTGAAACACGATCCCCAAGCGTTGCCTCACGAGGTCCGCATCGACGTCGGGGCCGCTGATCATGTCACCGTCGAGGACGACACGACCCGAGTCGATCGGGAGGAGCAGGTCCACGCACTTCAGCAGCGTCGACTTGCCGGAGCCCGACGATCCGATCAGACACACCACGTCGTGGTCGGCGACCGCCAGGTCGACCTCATCGAGTACCACGACATCGCCGTACGACTTGGTGACACGCTCGAGTTCGAGCTTGGTGCTCACGAGCGAACACCCCGCCACGCTGGTGTCACGACTGGCCCGCCCTTCGTTCGCGATCTCGCTCGGTGTACCAGTCGGCGACTCGGGCCACGGGAACGCTGATGAGGAGGAACAGGACCGCGGTGATCACGTAGGGGGTGTAGTTGAACGATCTCGCCGTGATGATCTGAGCCTCGCGCACCGCCTCGCGGACTCCGAGGATGTACACCAGGGCGACGTCCTTCTGGAGGCTGACGAGCCCGTTCAGGAGGGCCGGTACGACGTTTCTCACAGCTTGTGGGATCACGACGTGCCGGAGCGCCTGCGTCTGGGTCAGTCCAATCGAACGCGCAGACATCACCTGGGACGGGTGGACCGACTCGATCCCCGAACGGTACACCTCGGCGGTGTATGCGCTGTAGCTGATGATGAGCGCAACGACGCCCCAGAACAGCGGTGAGTTGGGAACACCGGTCAGCCGCAGAGCAGGAAGACCGAAGCCCAGGAGGAGGATCAGGAGGATGATCGGAATGCCCCGGATCAAGTCGATGAAGGCGATCACCAACATCCTCAGCGGAAAGAAGGCCGGTCCGCGAAGCGCCCGGATCGCTGCAAGGAGCAGGGCAAACGCCAGGATGGCGATTTCAGCCACCACGAACATCTGGATGTCGAGCCAGAAACCCGACACCACGATCGGCCAGGCGTCGACGAAGACATCTCCGTTGAAGAACTGATTGCGGAACGCCGGCCATGCCTCGGAGTTGACCACCACCACCGCGAACGCCCCGAAGAACGCCACGGTGGAGACGAACGCCACGATGGCCGAGCGCGCCCCCCGTTCAGACGAGCGCTTCAACGACGGGACGGCGGAAGGAGGTCGGGATCGATCGAGATCCATCGCCGCCTCCCGCCGTCCTGCTCGTTCAGCGTGAGATCGTGGGGATGTCGCCGCCCTGGGCGAGCCACTCTTGTTCGATGTCGGCGAGAGTTCCGCCGTCCCGGAGTGCCTCCAGGGCTTCGTTCACGCAGGGAACCAGTGGCGAGCCGTCCTCGAACAGGAAACCGAGTTCCTCCGGGGCGTCGCCGACTTCTTCGAGCTGGCCGAGGATGACGGAGCCTTCGATCTCCACGGCAGTGACGAAGTAGGCGGTGGGCAGATCGAACACCAGCGCGTCGACCTGATCGGCGTCCAGTGCTGCCTTGGCGTCTGCATTCGAGTCGTAGACGGAGGCGGGTTCTTCCGGCTGGATGACGTTCTCGATGTAGTCGAGGCTGGTCGTTCCCAGCTGGGCACCGATTCGCAAGGACTGCAGGTCTGACACCGATTCCGCACCGACTGCCGCCGAGTCTCCGTAGCCGACGATGGCCTGGCGGAGTGCGTAGTAGCCGTCGGAGAAGTCGACGACCTGGTCTCGTTCCTCGGTGATCGTGTACTGCTGGACGTTGAAGTCATAGTCCTTCTCACCGGCCACGATCGCTTCGGTGAAGCCGGTGCGTACCCATTCGACCTGGTCTCGTTCGAATCCGAGTTCTTCCGCTACGGCGTAGACCACCGCCGACTCGAAACCCTGTCCATTCGCGGGGTCGTCGTCGATCATCCACGGCGGGAACACCGGCTCTCCGGTGGCAACGGTGAGCGTATCGGCGGCCTTGAGGTCGAGCGTCGAGATGTCACCGAGCTCGCAGGCTTCCGAACCTCCTGAGCCGGCATCTTCTTCGGTGCCGCACGCGACGGCCACCAGTGCGATGACGAGGAGAAGGGGGAGACGTTTCATCACTGGATCCTCCGGTTGGGATGATTCCGAGGCTAGCCATTTCGGGCCATGGCCGAGCGGGTACGGTGCTCGGATGGACCGCCACCCGTTACTGCAGGTCTTCATCGAGGCTGCCCATGGCCGCTTCCCTCCAGCCGATGGCAGTGTGACGTTCCTTCCTGTGCACCGGCCAGGAATCGAGGCCATCGTTGCATTCACCGGGCATGCATATGTCATGTCTGAACTCGGTCCGAGCGACTTCGCCGACTTGCGTCTGGATGGCTTCGGGCTCGCACAGCGGCCCGAGGCACAGCTAAGAATCGCACGTGGAGGCCGCATCGGCGTGGTGGACGCCACCATGGCGTGGCTGCCTGGGCCTGTCTCGGAAGCGGATGTGGCGGACGTGGTCGAGGTCGACTCGGGAACTGATCACCCGCGAGTTCGACACGCCATGTCGATCCGCCGTGATGTGCGGGTCTTCACGGGACCCGATGGTCTGGTCACGCTCTCGTCTGGGCTCGCTGGGCGCCAGGAGATGGGAGTCGCGGCGATCGATCCGGGGCAGGGGAGTGGGCGTCGCCTGATCCGTGCGGCGAAGCGCTTGTCTTCGGATGGATCGGCTCCACTGTTTGCCGCAGTCTCGCCGGGAAACGCGAGATCGTTCCGTGCGTTTCAGGCCGAGGGCTTCTCGGTCCTCGGCTCGGAGGTCGTGATCGAAGTCGAGGTATGAGCAGCGGGAAGTGTCAGCCTGAACTCGGTGGTGCCATCGCTACGGCGATACGACAGGTCGCCGTGCATCAGCCGGGCCAACACCCGTGAGCTCGAGAGCCCGAGCCCGGTCGACTCGAGATGGTCGGAGAAGCCGGCCAACCCGAATGGCTCGAAGAGGTGCTCCACGAGGCTCTCGGGGATGCCGGCGCCGTGATCACGGAGCGCGATCGAGATGTGCCCGCCCGTCCTGGCGATGACGAAGTCGTAGGGAGCGGCGCCGTGTCGCTCGGCATTGGATGCCAGATTCTGAAGGACTTGACGGAATCGTCGACGGTCGGCCCAGACGATGCGATCCGACCCCGCAGAGACACCTGCCTCGATTCTCTGTGCGGCCGCTGCGATGTCCTCGAGCACGTCGAACTCCTCGGCGTGGATGGCGAACTTCCCTGAGTTTCTCAAGGCCGTGACGCTCAGGTCTTCGATGACGTCGGTCGCTACCTGGGCTTCTGTGGCGATCAGCGAAGCCAGTTCCCGCTGCTCGTCGCCCAGCGTGGGATCATCGGCGAGGGTGAGTGATAGTCCGATGACGCCTGTCAATGGGTTCTTGATGTCGTGGGCCACCGATGCAACGAAGCGATCTCGGTCGTGGTGCATTCGCTGGAGTCGCTGCCGGAGGTCCGATGCCCGGCCGACATACAGGCCCACCAGGAGAAGGACACACAGCGCAAAGAGTCCCTCGACGCCGGCAAACATGTCCCAGCCAGGTTCATGGCCCGCCGTCAGATACAGCCCCACCTGGTAGGGGAGGAATGCGAGGGCGATCCATCGTGCCCCGCGTGTGCCGAACAGGTGTGCAGTGACAACGATCGGAAGCAGCGCAACGGCTGCATACATGTCGGCGATGGGCGAAGCATGTCCGAGTGGCCACGTGATCGTGTACGCAATCCACGCGACGATCACGGTGGTGGTCGCCCGTCGAGTCGAATGCGAATCCATGATGTCCGTCATCGGCACGGCCCCCTTTGTCCTGGAGACCGTATCACGACTGCCCGAGCGCTGTCAGGAAGCGCTCACGCACATCGTCCACGAGGGCCGTGACATCTCCGGCGTCCAGTCCCTCGGTTGGAACGGCCGGAAGCACGTCGACGCGTACCGTTGCAGGTCGCATGACCAGCGTTCCCCGCGGTTGGACGTCGAGCGAATTGTGGATGGCGATCGGGACGATCGGCGCTTGAGCTGCAACCGCCAGGTGGAACCCGCCCTTCTTGAAGGCCCCGAGAGCCGGCGTGCGCTGACGGGTCCCTTCGGGGGCAATCGCGATGCTGAGCCCGTCTTCGAGTGTGGCCGTGGCGTGATTGAGGGCGTCGATGGCCCCCTCCGAGTCGGCGCGATCGATGAAGACCACGTCTCCGAGCGAGAAGATCTGGCCGACTATGGGCATGTGCTTCAGTTCGGCCTTGGCGATTGCAGTGACGTCGCGTCGGAGCAGCTTCATCAGCACGATGCCATCGAAGTTGGACTGGTGGTTGAACATGAAGACGCAGGGGCGGTGCGCCCAGAGGTGCTCTTCGCCACGGACGTCCATCCTCA
>JAHEIN010000234.1:0-1482 GCA_024639335.1 bacterium
GCATCCGAGATGTCGCCAACTCGCCACGACAGGTCTCCGCCGAGGCCGACGTACTCCTCCTCTGGGCCGAACATGATGAACAGTCCGAGGAACGCAGCGATGCCACCGATGATCCCGAAGAGCCACTCCGTGAAGGTCCAACCGCCTCCCTTCGTTTCTTGCCTCACTACCACCAGACACCTCCTCTCACTTCAGTTGACCTGTGTCTCCACACCATGGCCAGGGTCCGATGTCACGACTGCAATCGATTGCCGGCCATCCGAGCCGTCCGTCCGACGTGTTGGGCCGGAAGCCTCTGCACAGAGCGTGGTTGCCGAGTTCAGCTGTCAACAGGAGGTTCATCGGGATGAACGCCAAGCAAGGGCGTGAGACGACCGCGACCATGGACGCCGGTTTCCTGCCACCCATCACGGCCCCTGTGCACGGCTCAACTCGATATCTCCGATCGCAAGTGGAGGTCAGCGATGGCATCCTCCGATGGGAGACGCCAGCCGCGTTGTTCGGTGTCGTTCCCATCGGAACTCGGAAGACCGAGATACCGGTCTCCGCAGTGGCGACGTTGACCGTCCGCCGGACGGTGCAGCCGCTCCGGTTGGCGCTCGGACTTGCCTGGGTCGTGATCCCGTTGCTGCTCGGGCAGTGGTGGTGGGCGGTCCCGTCGACCATGTTCGGGGTTTGGGTGGTTGCCATCTCTCTCGGTCCGCAACTCGAGGTCACGACCACCCAAGGGGTAATTCGACGGGCACCTTTCTGCTTCTCCCACCGGTTCGACGCCGAGCTCTATGCCGAGGTCGTCCTGGATATCGCCGAGGATGTCAGAAACCGAGCGTGAAGGTCAATTCGGGACGGCAACCGTCGACGATCACGCATGGCGAGCGAGTCTGGCGACATGCGGCGGCACCTCGTCGATGATTTGTTGCTCCAGTTCTCGAAGCTCACGGCTTGGAGTGATCCCGACCTCGGCCAATTGACTCTCGAGCCTCCGAAGTGTTCGCAGAGCTTCCACCCTGCGGCCGTCCCGAGCGAGCGCATCTGCGAGCAGATACCAGATTCGCTCCCGATAGGGATACTCGCTGACGAGTGTCTCGAGCATCGGAATCGCCCGGGCATGACGGCCCAGTGCCAGATCCGCCTCGAGTCGGATCTCGATCGCCGAACTGCGCAACTCCAGGAGACGATTCGCAGCCGGCTGAAGGAAGGGAAGCCCCGCCAGGCTGCCGAATGGTGTCCCGCGCCACAGTCCCATGCCCTCGATACACGCCGTCAGCGCCGCCTCTGGGTCGTCGGGGAGAAGACGCTCGGCCTCCAGCGTGAAACGTTCGAAGCGAACCGCATCGACCACTTCGGGATCCAGCTCGAGCGTGTAGCCGTGGTCTTCGGTGATGAGCTTCCCTGCGCCTATCGCTCCCCTGATCCTGGAGACGTGTGACTGGAGGTCGGCTTCCGCCGATTCGGGCATGTCGTCATCCCACACGTCGACGA
>JAHEIN010000234.1:1582-3642 GCA_024639335.1 bacterium
GTTCGTGGGAGCCTCCGGTGGGGACCTTGCTGCGGTTGAGTCCTCGCCACTGGTGATCGGGCCCCGGCACACCGACGGCGTCGTCTTCGTGCCGGTCTACGTCGGGCACGCGGACGGGGTGTTCCCCGAGACCTCGCGTTGATCGACTGCGGGCTTTCAGAGGGGTGGAGCGGGGGGACTCCACCCCTTTGTTTCGTGTCCCGAACTTCGCGATGACGCAAGGGGACTTCCGCCGCTATCCGACCTGACTCGTTGTCCCATACGGTCAAGGGGTGGAACCGACCGTGTTCGAAGGTTGGCTCGGCGACGGGCTCATCGCCACGACCGCCAGCATTGCGATCGTGTTCGTCTCGGGCGTGGCACTGTTCGTGATCATGCATGGTTTCGTGCTGCCCCGGGCAGCGCGGCTCGTGCAATCGACCAGCTTCCGATGGGACGACATCCTGAGCGACCGCCGCCTCCGACGCTGGTTGGCGCTCCTATCGGCGGTGGTCTTCATCCGCCTTGCGGGACCGTCCGTGCCTGGTTTGAGCGAGTTCTGGGTGGAGACGTGGATTCGGATCTCGGCCGGGATTGCGATCGTCTTCAGCACGTTCACGCTGAATGCCCTGATGATGGCCTTCAACTCCGTCTACGAAACGCTCGAGATCTCGAGGTCCCGGCCGATCAAGGGATACCTGCAGGTGCTTCAGATCGTCTTCTACATCTTGGGCGACGTGTGGGTCTTGTCGGTTCTGACGGGACAATCGATCTGGTACTTCCTCAGCGGGCTCGGCGCAGCCGCGGCGATTCTGCTGTTGCTGTATCGGGAGACGATTCTCTCGTTGGCGGCTTCGGTCCAGCTCGCCCAGAACGACATGCTCCGGGTGGGGGACTGGATCGAGATGGAGCAGTTCGATGCGAACGGAACCGTCATCGACATTGCGTTGACCACAGTGAAGGTTCAGAACTGGGACAAGACGATCACATCGATCCCGACCTATCGGCTGACATCGGAGTCGTTCAAGAACTGGAGAGGCGTCGAGGAACTCGGACTGCGGCGGATCAAGCGGGCGGTGAACATCGACATCTCGAGCATCCACTTCGTGTCCGTCGACGAGGACCGCACGAACCTCGACTCGCTGACCGATCACCTCCTGACATGGTTGCGAGCCAAGCCGGATCTCGAGACGGAGAAGATGCCGCTCACGGTTCGCCAGCTGCAGCCGGGGCATCACGGGCTCCCGCTGGAGATCTATGCGTTCACTCGACTGACCGACTGGCAGGCGTACGAGGCACTCCAGAGCGACATCATCTCGCACACGGTGGCGGTCCTGGCGCGGTTCGGGCTGCGCCCGTTCCAAGAGCCGACGGACTCGGCGATCCGCTCGATCGGCCTGGAAGACGAGCAGTCTCGCTCGCTGTCTGCGTCGGCGGCATCAGCCCACCTTCGCTGATCCCTACACCCAGGTCCACGCATACCAGATCGTCACTCCATTGATGACGAATCCGACTGCGATGAGGAGGTTGTCGTAGGCAGACGGGTACGGAAGCCCAGCGATGTTGAAGACAACCAGGAAGCCGGCGGCGACGATGCTGATCCATCGAATTGCGGGATAGCCGACCGTCAACGACAGGACCACCATCGCAATGGGAATGAGCATCACGATCGAGGCCAGGAGCCACATCCACTCGCTCGCCTCCTGCCCGTCGATCTCACCGGCGTTGAAGTCACCGGCGAAGATCCTGAGTACGTCGCCGAGAAGATACGTCAGCATGAGCGCCACCCACAGGCCGGACAGGATGATCCTCGTGTCCTCCACGGTCAGGCCTTCAGGTCATCATCGTCGATGACCACCACCACCTTGCCACGGGCGTGCCCTCCCCCGGCCTCGGCAATGGCCTTCCCGGTCTGTTCCAGCGGGTATGTGCGCCCGACGACCGGGCGGACTGCCCCCGTTGCGATGAGGTCGAGCAGTTCCTCGAGGTCCGGCCGCCTCGTGAGCGAGAGGAACGGCCGCAACCGCTGACTCACGAACGGCGACACCAGCCGCGCCTTGACGATGCGTGGGAGACTTCCG
>JAHEIN010000078.1 GCA_024639335.1 bacterium
GGGACCCGCCCACTTCCCCCACATGTCTCGCAACCCGCCCCCTGGCATCGGGCACACTGGCTCCGAGGGCGGAAGAGAATGGATCCGGACACGGGGATTCCCGGGGGCATCGGAACCAACCGCAGGAACGAGCGAGCCGTCACGCTCTTCCCACAACCCGTCTCGCCTACCAATCCGAGTGTCTCCCCGTCACGGATGTCGAAGCTCACGCCGTCGACCGCGTGGACGATTCCGGCCTTGGATCGAAAATGGACTCGCAGATCACGCACGCTGGCGACGATGTCGGCTGGAGCGCGCGGGGCTGCGGTGGCGCCCGCTCCGGGTTCGAACGTGGTCATCGACTCGCCTCGGTTCGGGGGTCGAGCACGTCTCTCAGTCCGTCACCGAGCAGGTTGAACGCCAGAGCCCACAGGAAGACCATCAAACCAGGGAATGTCGATGCCCACCAGCGACCTGCGGAGATCCCGGCCTGGCCCTCGGACACCAGAACGCCCCATTCGGCGAGGCCTGCCTCGGCCAGGCCGATGAAGCTGAGTGTCGCCCCGACCAGGACGATGTTGCCCATGTCGAGCGTCGCCTGCACGATCACCGGCGTGATGGAATTGGGGAGAACGTCCTTGCGGAAGATGCGCCACGACGAATCGCCGATGACGCGTGCGGCGTCGACGTACTCGTTCTGCTTCACATGGATGACCTGGGCGCGCATGATCCTGGCGTACTTGACCCAGAAGACGACGGCCAGGGCGAGGATGATGTTGCGGAACGACGGGCCGAGCACGGCGGCGATGGCGAGAGCGAAGATCAGCTCGGGAATCGAGAGGAACACGTCGACGATTCGCATCAGGATCTCGTCGACCCTGCCACCCCTGTATCCGGCGAGGCTGCCCACGGCGATCCCCACGGCCACGGTGACGCTGACCACGATCAGCGACAGCCGCAACGAGATCCTGGCTCCCCAAATGACGCCATAGAGCACGTCGCCCCCTGTGTTGGTGGTTCCCAACGGATGGCCGGGCGAGCCTGGCGGCACGGCGATCGCACCCCAGTCGCGTGGCATCTGGGTGGGGTTGGGTGTGTTGGGTGTCGTGATCCACGGGGCGAGCAGCGCCATCCCGATCATCGCCGTGATAATGATCAAACCGGCGAGGGTCGTCGGATTCGACAGCACGTTGCCGGTGAGCTCGCCGGCGCGCCGCATCCGGACGCGGAGGGCGCTCTCCGATGCGGGAGCGAGAGCGGTTGGTGGAGCTTCCGATACGGCCATGTCAGCTCCCCAGAACGACGCGACGGTCGAGATAGGCGTAGATGACGTCGACGACGAGATTGACGAAGAGGAAGAGGACGCTGGTGAACAGCACATAGGCCATGATCGTGGCCTGATCCCCGCGCAGCACCGAGTCGGCCATCCAGCGTCCGAGTCCCGGCCAGCGGAAGATGATCTCTGCCACGACCGTGCCCTGAAGCAGGAAGCCGAAGCTGAGGCCAATCACCGTGACGGTTGGGATGAGCGCATTCCGGCGAGCGTGGCGGCGGAGCACGAGCCGTTCGGCAAGACCCTTGGCGCGAGCCGCATCGACGTAATCCTCCTGGAGTTCCTCCACCAGGGAAGAACGCATCATGCGTGCGATGATCGCGGTGGCCCCGTAGCCAAGTGTGACGGCGGGTAGCACCAGGTGCCAGAACGCATCTCTGAAGGCCGTCCAGCTGCCGGCGAGGATCGCATCCACCGTGTACAGACCGGTCGGGTGAGCGATCGAGGCGAAGATCTCGGGATCGCTCCGGCCGATCGGGAACCAGCCGAGACCCACCCAGAAGACGATCAACATCAGGATGGCGAACCAGAACAGCGGCATGGCTGCACCACTGATCGCCACGACTCGAGTGATGTGGTCTGGCGCGCGATCGCGCCGGGCTCCTGCGAAAGTCCCCAGCCCGACGCCGAGGGCAACCGCGACAATCGCCGAAGCGACCGCCAGCTCCATCGTGGCGGCGAGTTTGTTTGGGAACACATCTGTCACCGGGGCAGCCGCAACACCCGACCATCCCAGGTCGCCGGTGAGAACGCCGGAAGCCCAGTAGTAGTACTGCACGGGCACGGGATCGTTGAGGTGGAACCTCTCCTCGAGCTCCGCCACTTCTTCGGCGTTCATCTCGTGCGAGAGGTAGATCCCGATCGGGGATCCGCCGATCCGCGTCAGTGCGAACACGATGATGGAGACCCCGACGATCAGCAGAGGAAGCACCATGAGCCGCCTCAAGACGTAGTCACGAATCTGCACGAGCTGTGAAACCTCCTGGGAGCGGGTCGGGCACCGTTGCCGGTGCCCGACCCATCTTCGACTACTTGTCCATCAATGCGAACTTGAGGCTGGGACGCGGCCACAGCGGGTTGGCCGTCCAGCCCTGGACCCAGTCGCGGTATGCCGCCACCACGCCCTCCTGGCCGGCGATCAACCACATCGGGTCCTCGTAGAGCAGGTTCTGCAGCTCCGAATAGATCGCCGCACGCTCGGTCCGGTCGAGTTCGACCTCGGCTGCGTCGATCAACTCTCCGATGAGTTCGGGATCGGAGTACCCGTTCGCGAAGCCATGGACCTCGCCCCACTCACCGTCGGGATGCTGATACGACGACATGTAGGAGTGCGGATCCGCGAACGGGTCGGCATTCTTCACCCACATGGCGTACTCGATCGGATCCTGGGCGTGGGCATCGTCGAACTGCGCTTCGGCAACTGCCAACACGTCGATCGTGATGTTGCACGGGAGCCGCTCCATCGAGTCCTTGAGCACCAGGGCCGCCACCGCGAAGAGGTTGGCCTCCTCGGTGATCACCGAAACGGTGAATCCATCGGGGCAGTACCCGGCCTCGGTCAACAGCTCGACCGCGCGGTCGGGATCCGCCGCGTCGTAGACGGGAGCATCGGGGTCGTACCCGAAGATCCCCTGGGGGATGTAATGGGGGTTGTAGTCACCGAACCCGCCGAGCGCACCGTTCACGAACGCCTCGTAGTCGAAGGCGTGGTTGAACGCCTGTCGGACCCTGGCATCGTGGAAGAAATCGGTCGGGATCGTGTCCCCATCCGGCAGCACGCCCTCGGGGATGTTGAGATTGAAGCCCACGTGGATCGGCTCAACCGTCAGCCCCTCACCGAAGATCGTGACGCCCTCGGCTCCACGGATGTCGTCGATGAATGAGGGGTCGGCCTCGATGGTGTCGTAGTCGCCGGCACGGAGACCCAGCACGCGGATGTCGGGGGTGGAGCCGATGTCGATTCGGACATCGAGGTTGGCGGGAGTGCCCCAGTAACCGTCGAAGACCTCCATCTGGATGTTCTCGCCACGGTTCCAGGCGGTGAGGGCGTATGCGCCGGTTCCCACCATGTCGCCTTGCATGAACTCGTTGAACTCGCCTTCGATGATGCCACCGTTGGCTTCCACGGCGTCCTGGCTGACGATGGAGGAGACCATCGCCACCACGGCGGTGTTGAGGAACGCCGCGCTGGCCACCTGGAGATCGACTTCGAAGGTGTAGTCGTCGACCACCCGGGTTTCGGCCACGATGTCGTTGAGCACGTCGGCCGCGGACTCCGGAAGCGACATGGTCATCACCCGATCCCAGGAGTACTTGACGTCCTCGGCGGTGAGATCGGTGCCGTCGTGGAACGTGACGCCCTCACGGATGGGGAACGTGTAGGTGAGTCCATCCTCGGAGATGAGGCCGTTGTCGACGCTCGGCACTTCGGTTGCAAGCCCGGGCACCAAATCGGGCCCTTCAATTCCGATCTCGAGGAGGCGCTCGTAGACCTGGAGGATGACGGTCTCGCCGCCCTCACCCGGTTCGACACCAGCAGGGTCGAGCGAGAGCGGCTCGTCGTCTGCGGCGTGAACCAGTAGGTCTGGGTTCTTGATCTCGCCGTCACTCGGGGGCTCTGTGGTGTCCCCATCACTCGGCGGCTCTGTGGTGTCGCCTCCTCCACCACCCGATGTGGTCGCCGTCGTGCCGTCGTCCGACGGTGCCGTGGTGTCACCGCCCTCGTCGTCTGCGTTGGTACATGCCGCAGCGACCATCGCAAACGCGAGCAGCATGGCAAGCCAGCGCCATCGAGTAGCGCCCTTGGTGCCTGTCGTCATTGGTTCTCTCCTCCGGGTTGCCTGTCGATCACGGCTTCGACGTGCGTCCTCATCCGACATGGGGTCGGGTGGCATCGCCGTGCCGCAATCGATTGCAGGTCCAGGAGACTACCCCAACTCGGTTGCCCCGGTCAACGGTTACTCGGGGGAACTTCCGGCGGCCGCTCGATGGGCATGCCAACCATCGAGCCCCACTCGGTCCACGAGCCGTCGTAGACGCGCACGTTCGGTCGATCCGCGATTCGCGTCAGGGCGAACCACGCCAGCGACGCCCGATGAGACAGCCGGCAGTAGGTGACGATCTCTTGCCCGGACCGCACGCCCACATTCCCGAGCTCCTCGATCAGCGACGCCGGGTCGAGGAAGGTCCCTTCGCTGTCCAGCAACCGTTCGTAGAGGAGGTGAACGGCTCCGGGGATGTGACCCTTTCGTTCCGCACCATGATCGAAGGCCAGCGTGACCGGGGAGACCCGTTCCCCGCGATATTCCTCCGCGGAACGAACATCGACGAGTGCCCTCGCCGAGTCTCCGAGGCCTGCCAGCACCTCGTCACGCCCGACCCGAGCATCGGTGACCGGCTCCCGCGGGGATGGCAAGTCCGGTGACGGAGTCGGAGTCGGAGAATCAGTGAGGGATCTTCCTTCGGCTTCCCACGTTTCGCGACCGCCGTCGAGGACTACCGCGAGGTGCTCGAATCCGGTCATTGCCAAAACCCAATACGGGTAGGTGGCGAACTGAATCGGATCCCCGACCAAGACGAGCGTGCACCCGTCGCCGACGCCGAAGTCCCCGAGTCTCGCAGCCATCACATCTGGAGAGGGGAACTGCCGTTCGCTCTCGTCCCAGCAGAAGTCCTTCCACCAGACGTGGTGGGACCCGGGAATGTGGCTGCGAAACCATGGTGCGGTGTCGGGCTGGTCGCGGGAAACCTCGACAATCACGACCTCGGGATCGCCGAGCCGCGTCTCGAGCCAATCGGGAGAAACGAGCCCCGCCATCAGGCAACCTCGAAGCTGAGCTCGATGTCCGGCGATGCCTGCAGCGTGTTGTGGATCTTGCACGCGGACGCGACCCGCTCGAGCGAAGCAGCCTGTCGATCGTCGGCCTCCGCACCGACGACCATCGTCACCGAGACCTTGCCTATCCGCTTCGGAGCCTTCGACACCTCGTCGTCGAGCGTCATCGACAAACCGTCGATCGGAATCTCCTGGCCATTGGCGAAGTTCATCATCGTCCCGGCCATGCAGGCTGCGAGGGCTCCGAGCAGCAACTCGGTCGGGCGGAACCCATCACCTGGCCCGCCTGCCCCGACGGTGTCGTCGACGATCACCTCGAGCCCGCGTGCCCGAATGGCAAAACGCCTTCCTTCGATCTGTTCGAGCGTGACGTGCATTGTCTCTCCTATCGGTACTTCAGCCCGGTTCCGGTGTTGAACATCACCACACGGTCCTCAGCGCCGATCCACCCCGACGCCTTCAGGCGCCGAGTGGCCGCCCAGACGGCCCCACCTTCTGGACAGACATCGATGCCGGTCATCGCAGCCAGCTCGTCGGTCTTGTCGTACATCTCCTGTTCGGGGATTGCGATGGCAGTCCCGTCTGTCTCGCGGATGGCTCGAAGGCACACGAAGCCACCGATCGGCCCGGGAACCCTGAGGCCGTATGCCGTGGTCTCCGCTCCCTCCCAGAACTCCGTGGTTTCGGCCCCCGAGTCGAACGCCTTGACGACCGGAGCACACCCGGCGGTCTGAACCGAGACGAGACGGGGGCGATCATCGCCAATCCAGCCCATGCGCTCCATCTCGTCCCAAGCCTTCCACATACCGACCAGCCCGGTCCCTCCCCCCGTGGGATAGACAACGACGTCCGGCATGTCTCCGTGGAACTGCTCGAAGAGCTCATAGCCCATGGTCTTCTTGCCCTCGACCCGGTATGGCTCCTTCATCGTGGACACGTCGAAGTCGCGTGGACCTCGATTCGCGGCCAGCCACCGGCCGGCGTCGGAAATCGTGCCGGGTACCAGGTTCACGTCGGCGCCGAAGTGCCGGCACTCGTCGATGAAGGGTCTCGGCGTGTCCTCTGGCATGGCCACCAGCACGGGGACGCTTGCGGCGGCGCCGTATGCAGCGAGCGCGCTTGCGGCGTTACCGGCTGAGGGAGCCACGAGTCGCTCTGCACCGAGCAGCACAGCGGCGGAAACGGCCATCGACAACCCCCGCGCCTTGAACGAGCCCGTTGGGTTTCGGGTCTCATCCTTGATCCAGGTGGCCTCGCCCACCTCGATGAGCGGCGTGAATCCCTCGACCAGGCTCACGGCATCGCTCCGCGGGATCGGGAGCACTCCGGCGTAGCGCCACATCGAGAAGTCATCGGTATGGATGAGATCGGCCGGGTTCCCGACCGGCAGATCGAGGTCGACCCGCAGCGGCATTCCACACTCGTGACACAAGGTCTCGAGGGCATTCGGGTCGAGCCTGGCTTCGCAGGAGAAGCACGCGAGTGTTTCGACGGTGGATGCGAGTGACATGGCCGCAAACCTAGCCAGACGCGTCGATCGTATCTTCAATCGATTGTCGGTTGCCAACGCAGTTCCGAGAGGTCGGAGATACGATCCCGAGCATGCCACCCGAGGCCATGCGTGCCATGCTCATCGAAGAGCCCGACGGTCCCCTCGTCGACGCCGAGATCCCGACACCCGCCCCGAAACCGGGCGAGGTCCTGGTGCAGGTCGGGGGGTGCGCGGTCGACCGGTTCGACGTTGCGATCCGGCGCGGCGTTCGGGAGCGGGCGACCTCGCTCCCCCACATCCTCGGACACGAGATCGCCGGCACGGTCGCGTCGATCGGAAGCGATGTCGCAGGACTGAATGTCGGCGACCGCGTGGCGTCAACTCTCTATCTGGTCTGCGGCGAGTGCCGGTGGTGCCTGCGAGGACGCGAGACCATCTGCGAGAACTTCGGCGGCCACGTCGGCGTCAACATCCCCGGCGGGTACGCCGAGTACCTCGTGGTCCCGGCGCGCAACCTCGTCCCCATTCCCGACGACCTCGGTCTGCCGGAGGCTTCGATCCTGGCCAACGCCATCGGGACGCCCTATCACGCCATCATCGTCCGGATGGGCATCCGCCCCGGCGATCGGCTCGTCATCACCGGGGCGGGGGGAGGTGTTGGATTGCATGCCATCCAGATCGGAGTGATGGCCGGTGCCGACGTGATGGCTGTAGACCTCGGCCAGACGAAGCTCGAACACGCCCGCGCACTCGGCGCCTCTGCCGCCGTAGACCCGACCGAGACCGATCTGGCGGCGGCCATCGACGACTGGACCGGAGGGGTCGGCGCCGACGGGGTCCTCGAACTGGTCGGGCCCGCCACGATGCCGACCACGCTCGCAGGCCTGGCCAAAGGTGGCAAGATGGTGATCGTCGGATCGCACACCGGCAAGGACTGGACGATCGATCCCGGCGATGTCTACCGCAACGAGTGGGAGATCCGGGGTTCGCGCAACGTCTCCGCCGACGAGCTGCTCACCGTGGTCGATCTCGTCGACCGGGGCCTCATCGATCCGATCATCGACCAAACCGGAGGCCTGGAAGAGGCCGAGCGATTCCAGCAACGAGTCGTCGACGGGACGGTCATCGGACGCGACGTGCTGGTCCCTGTCAAGTCATGACCGCCGAAGGACCAGCAATCGAGCGAGGAGCACACCTATGTCACGGTCACCTCACCACCTGATCGCTCTTGCCGGCGAGCTGGAGAAGGAGGGTCAATACAACATCGCCAAGCTGCTGCGTGCTGCGGCCACTTCTGCGATCAACCGAAGATCGACAGAGTCGATCATTCCGGTATCGCAGGGAGAACAGGCCGAGTCGCTTCGAGAAATCGCAGACGGCCTGACCGATTCCGCGGGCGCTCTGGCAGAGCCGTTGCGTTCGGCAGCAGCAGCTCTCGAGTCGGGAAAGGTGCCGCTGTATGTCGAAACACCCGACCCGCTCGTATGCCGAATCTGCGGATTCGTGTCGATCGGAACCCGCGAAGGGCGATGTGCTGACTGTGGAACATGGTCGACCGCAGCAGAGGCCTTCAAGGCGATCTACTGGCTACGCGCATCGAGTCCCCCTGAGGCAACCGCCCTGTTGTCGACAACGCCTGCAGAGATCGAGGCGATCCTCCAGTCAGGAGACCCGACCAGGCCGGGACCCGATGGCGGATGGTCGGCGCATCAGACCCTGGAGCACCTCCAGAACGCGCAGGGAGTCTTCCGTGGGCGAATCGATCAGCTCATCGCCGGAGGTGAACCAGAGCTCGCTTCGGTGATGGTGTGGCGGATGGACGGATCGGCGGACGACACCAATGCGCTGTTCGAGGCGTACCGGAGTCTGAGGAACGAGATCGTCGACGTGCTCTCCGGCGTCGAAGCCGACGCCTGGTGGAACCGCGGGCACCACGAGGAATTCGGCACGGTCACCCTCGCCGAGCAGGCCAGCTACTTCGCCAACCACGAGCCGACCCACCTGGCTCAACTCGCAGACGCGCTGTCCTGAGCTACCCCGTCAAATGAGGCCGACGTCGGTGTCGCCGAGGACCTCCCGGTGACCGATCCCCAGCGTCTTGATCCATCGCTGCTGGCCGCTGGTCAGAGCGATGAAGAATCCCAGTTCGACCAGTTCCGGTTCGGTGAAGTGAGAATGGAGGTCCGCCCAGAGTCCGTCGTCGGCGAGGTCCGAGTCCCAGATGACGGCGCTGGTATAGCGCAGCGCGGTCTTCTCCCTGTCGGTGAAGCGATCGGAGTCCTCGAACTTCAAGAGGTCGTCGTAGTCGGCTTCGGTGAGGCCGTTCCGCCCAGCCTGGACGGATCGTTGGACACCTCAATAGTCACAGGCGATCGATTTCGAGACATAGACCCTGCAAAGCTCTTTGATCTCGTGGTCGAGCACTCCATCGAGAAACGTGGTCCGCCACGCCTGGGTGAACGCATGCAGGACGGCCGGTACGTGGCTCCGAATCGCCTGACTCTCAGGGCGGGGCGTGCTGTGGACCCGGCCGTATTCGACGATCTCATGGTCGCCGGGGTCGAGTGAATCGAGATCGGGGTAACTGATGCGGGGCATGTGACACCTCCTCGGTCCCCAAGGTAGCCGCCTCGCCGACGGCACACGCCAACACGTGCAATCGATTGCGAGGGGTCGCGACACGCCGATACAGTTGGACACATGACCACGATTGCCGTACTCGGGTCGCGCTACCCGGACTTCTCGATCGAGCAGGAGATCATCGGAGACGTCGCGATCGTCTCGGCATCAGGCAAGACCGCAGACGAGATCGTCGAGGTCGCAGGGTCGGCGGAGGTCATCATCGCCGGCTCACTTCCCAAGTTCACCGCCGAGATGCTCCCTCGACTGCCGGCGCTCCGAGCGATCGTGCGAGCGGGGATCGGAGTCGACAACATCGACCTCGACGCAGCGAAGGCCGCCGGCATCTCGGTGTGCAATGTCCCCGACTATGGCACCGAAGCCGTCGCCCAGCACACCCTGACGATGTCCCTGGCGGCGTTACGACGTCTCGGTGAGGCAGACCGAATCGTGCGTGAGGGTGGGTGGGGGTTCGACCCCCTACGGCCGATCCATGTTCCAGGTGAGATGACCGCCGGAGTCGTCGGATTCGGACGCATCGGTCGGCGTGTCTCCGGCCTGTTGCTCCTCGTCGGATTTGGACGGCTGCTGGCACACGATCCTTTCGCCGACCCGGACGCCCATGGCGTCGAACCGGCCACGCTGGAAGAGGTCCTGTCAGAGTCCGATCTGGTCTGTCTCCACGCTCCTGCGCCACCAGACCGTGCGCTGGTGGGTGCCGCCGAACTGGCACAGATGAAGCCCGGAAGTGTGCTCGTGAACACGTCTCGAGGCGCACTGATCGACGACCACGCCCTGGCCGCCGCTCTTGCGACCGGCACTCCGAGGGTCGCCGCTCTGGACGTCTTCACCCCCGAGCCACCGGACCTCACGATCTTCGACGGCGTCACCGACCGCCTGCTCCTGAGCCCGCACATGGCCTGGTACACCGAGGAGAGTCAGACCGAGATGCGCCGCAAGTCGGCGACCGAAGCGCGCCGCTTCCTCGATGGCGTGCCATTCAACAACCCGATCGTCACACCAGAGGTACGGAGATGAGCCATTCGATCAGTGAACTGACCAGCCGGCAGGTGGCCGAGCACATTGCCCGCAATCCGGTGGCAGTGATCCCGTTCGGCAGTATCGAACAGCACGGCCCACACCTGCCAAACGGAACCGACACGATCGCCGCCGAAGTGGTGACGGAGTCTCTCGCGGAGGCGCTCGATGCCCTCTACGTTCCGTTCGGCCCATACGGGGTCACCCCCATCCATGCAGGACACCCCGGAACGATCAGCCTGCGACGGACCACCTTCGAAGCGCTCCTGACCGATATCTGCAACGAGTTGATCGACATGGGGGTGAACCGCCTGGTCTTCGTGAACTGGCATGAGGGGAACATCGCCTCGATGGACGGCGTGGCGACCGAGATCCAGAACGCCCACGACGACGTCTACGTCATAACTTCACACGCTTGCTACGTCGCCCAGCGTATCTACGCCGCCCAGGGCGGCGAGCTCACCCACGGAGGCGGAATCGAGGCGATGTCGGTGATGGCCCGCGACCCCGACCTCGTTCACATCGAACGAGCCGGCGATGCCACACGCCCCGACCTGGCCATCGCGTTCGACGAGATGCGACGCGATCCCGAGACCCACGGCTACATCACCGACGTGACCGAAATCGACGACGATGGCTGGTACGGAAACCCCTCGTGGGCGACCACCGAGCTCGCCGAGGCCTTCGCCTCGACGACAGCCGCAGAGATCGCCAAGCGGGTCGAATCGATCCTCGCACTCAGGAGCGTTGGTTGAGCGTCATCGGAGGCCGAAAGCTGGACTTCGTCGATCTGCCAGGGAGGCGTTCGGCGAACCCACTGATCTCTGTCCTGAGTGATGCGAGCGTCCGGGTCGTCGAACTCGAACGGACCGCCGGGCGAACCGCCCACCGTCATCCGTTCTCAGAAGAGATCGTGTATGTGGCGGCAGGACACGGCGAGGTCTGGATCGACGGCGAGACCTTCACGATCACCGAGGGCGACATGGTCCACATACCGACAGGCTCGACCCACGCCACCGTTCCGGCTGAGGGCGAGAGCATGCGCCTGATCTGCTTCTTCCCGCACCCCCATCTGCCAGACAACATCGAAGACACCGACATCGAAGTCACATGAGAGAGGAAGAGACATGACTGACAAGGTACGGCTTGCATCGGTGGGACTGGGACGATGGGCACGTGTGCTCGCCCGTGGCGCCCAGCGCGGTGACGTGGTGGAGCTGTATTCGTGCTTCTCGCGGTCCGAGGACAAGCGCAAAGCGTTCATGGAGGAATATGGCGTGCCCCGCTCGGCGGCCACCTACGACGAGCTCCTCGCCGACCCCGACGTCGAGGGTGTGATCATCACCACACCCAACGACACACACCGCGAGGTCATCACTGCCGCGCTCGAGGCCGGCAAGGCCGTCTACACCGACAAGCCGATCGCACAGACGCTGGAGGACGCGAGCGCCATCAAGCAGGTAGTCGAGAAGACACGCGGCGTGTTTGCCGTCGGCCACAGCGCCCGCCGCCTCTCGGGAAACCGAGTGATGAAGCAGTGGATCGACGACGGCACCCTCGGCGGCGTATCGATGGTCGAGGCGAACTTCTCGAACGAGCGCGGACTGGAGCTGACACCCGAGACCTGGCGCTGGTACCTGTCGAAGACGCCCGGCGGCCCCCTCATCCAGCTCGGCGTCCACCACGCCGACAACCTCCAGTACCTGCTCGGACCGGTCAAGGCGGTCTCGGCTCACACCAGGAAGCTCTTCACGAAGTCCGAGGTACCCGACGCCACGATGGCGATCCTCGAGTTCGAGTCTGGGGCGCTCGGCTATCTCGGGTGCGGTTGGGCATCACCCGGCATCTATCAGATCCGGGTCCAGGGCACGAAACAGAACCTGATGTACGACCTGGACTTCACCCACTGGGACGAGGCCCACGAGGCCGACGAGTACTCGACACTCGTGAGCCAGGCGTATGGACAGCAGGATCGGTCACCTGTCGATCTGCCCCCGACAGACATGTTCCGCGAGCAACTCGAAGAGTTCGGCCTGGCGGCACGAGGCCAAGCGACGGTAGAGGTGCAGGTCGACGACGCCATCAGGGCGTTGTCCATCGTGCATGCTGCGATCGAATCGGATCGTCAGAACGGCAAGGCGATCGAGGTGAAGCCCTTCCTCGCAGAGGTCGGGATCGTCACCTGATGCCGATGCGCATCGAGCGCGACCTCACCCACAGCGACCCGGTCGTTCAGGAGGTCCTCGACACTTGGCTCCCGAGGTTCCTGCGGAGCGGGATTGCGCTCGGTGACATCACCGCAACCGTCGGCCGTCTAGGCGATTGGAACGATTGGGGTCGGGAATGGACGGCAACCGCCGCCGAGCACGAGCGGCTCGCCTCCGAGGCCGAGGCCGACGGGCGAACGCAATCGGCGACGACTGCATGGGAGGATGCAGCCAAGTGCCATCACCTCGCCTACTTCCTCTCGGTCAGAGATCCCGTTTTGCACGAAGCCGGCCTCACCAAGATGCTGGAGTGTCACGCACGCGCAAGGCCCACCATGCAACCCGCCGTGGAGAAGGTCGAGATCACTGGCGCCAACGGGCTCCGCATGGTGGCCCTGCTCAGTGTCCCTGCACCCGGCTCGCCGGTTCTCATCGTTCTGCCAGGACTCGACTCGACGAAGGAGACCCGCCACTTCGCTCGGGCCCGCTGGATGGCGGCGGGATTCGCGGTGATGAGTTTGGATGGACCGGGTCAGGGAGAGGCTCGACGCTGGTCGACCGCACGACCCGACTACGAAGTGGCGATCACCGCCGCCATCGACTGGCTCGAAGGACGAGATGACCTCGATGCGTCACGCATCGGCCTTCACGGTGCGAGCCTCGGCGGATACTACGCACCGCGCGCAGCCGCATTCGAGCCGAGGGTCAAGGCGACGATCGCAAACTGCGGTCCTTTCGATTGGTCGGAGTGCTGGGATCTGCTCCCCACCGTGACGAAGGAGGCCTTCATCCACTACACCGGCGCAGCCGACGCAGACGAGGGCCTCGAGATCGGACGACGTTTCAGCCTGGACGGTGTGCTGCAACATCTCGACCGCCCGCTTCTCGTCGCCCACGGCTCAGCCGACCCGTTCATCCCTTGGCAGCAGGGTCAGCGGATTGCCTCCGAGGCTGCCGGACCCACCGAGTTCCTGCTGGTCGAAGACGGCAACCACGGCATCAACAACCTCGCCTATCGGTGGGCGCCCTATGCCCGAGACTGGATGATTCGTAACGTGATAGAAACCTGAGGAGACCAATGGCCACCACCGCAG
>JAHEIN010000235.1 GCA_024639335.1 bacterium
CGGCACTGATGCGCTCAGGTCCTAGAACACTCACCGTGACGAAGCCATGCTCGGACCGAGCTCGATCTGCCGGCTCCAGACCGCCTTGCGCGACCGAGTTCGTCTCGCTTGACCGTCATGATCAGCAACCTGGAATCGCTTTGGCTGGCCTCCTTCGTTTGCCAGCGCTGCTCATCGCCAATACATGGCAGAACCCCCAGAGCTGCTGGAATGGCGCCCATGGAGAAAGCCCGGCTGATTCTCACCTGTGGGTTGCCCGCGGCGGGAAAGACCACACTCGCAAAGGAGCTTGCTGCCCAACGTGGCGCAGTGCGTCTCACGAAGGATGAGTGGCAACGGGCCCTCGGCTCGAGCCCTTGGGACAGGGACGTCGGCGAGAAGATCGAACAGGAGCTCTGGCGCCTAGCTCAGGACATCCTGCGTCTTGGCGTGAGCGTGGTGCTCGACTTCGGGCTTTGGGCGCGAGTCGAGCGTGACGAGCTGCGTGCAGCTGCTCGCGGTCTTGGTGTTGGCGTCGAGTTGTACTACCTCGAAGTTCCTCTTGATGAACTCTGGCAGCGCATCGAGGTACGAAACTCTGCGCCACCCTGGGACAGCGAACCGATCACACGCGCCCACCTCGATGAGTGGCACGCCGCTTTCCAAGCTCCCGATGCTGCGGAACTCGCCTTGTTCGACTCTGTTGACTGAATCGGAGTAGCCGCCAGCAGCGCCCAACCGACAGAACGCCAGCTACGCAGATCACCGGATCCCGGTCGGAAACACGCCGCAGCCAGAACCACGCATAACGGCACCTCGAAGTGCGGGGCGCCGAATACCCGAAGTAACGGGTGGGCCCGTTTGGCGGTGTCTGAGCGTGTCCGCCGATATAGAAGGATCGTTACGATGTAACTCATGGAATCGCTCGTCACCATCAAATGGCTCGCCGACCACCTCGGCGACCCCGACCTCCTCGTCTTCGACTGTTCGCGATTGTTGGACATGAAGATCGGCCGAGAGAAGTCCGGGCGTCCCGCCTACGACCGCGAGCACATCGTTGGAGCTGCATTCCTAGAGCTCCAAGACGACCTTTCCGATCTGGAGGCCGAAGTCAGCTACACGCCCCTCCCGGCCGAAGTACTCGCCGCTGCGTTCAGTCGGCTCGGGATCGGTGACGAGTCCCGCGTAGTGCTCTACGACAACTCCGGGTCGATGTGGGCCGCCTGGGCCTGGTGGCTGCTACGTTCGGTCGGCTTTGACCGTGCGGCACTGCTGACCGGTGGCGTCGCCGAATGGCAAGAAGCTGGCCACCCGGTGACCGACCAAACGACCGAATACCCGCCAGCGTCTCTCACTCCCACCCCCCGCCCGGGAGTCCTCGCCGCCAAGGACGAGGTGCTCGCTGCCACCGGGGACCCCACCGTGCGGATCATCGACGTCCTCCCCTCCGAGAGCTACCAAGGGCTGTTCGCAATGTACGACCGGCCCGGGCACATCGCCTCGGCGACCAACGAACCCATGGCGGTCATCAGCGACGGCGGCTTCTCGCTGAAGTCGACCGAGGAGATCGAGTCGGGGTTGGGCGGCTCCCCCGACCAGCGGGCCATCACCTACTGCGGGGCCGGCATCGCTGCCTCTGCCTCGGCGTTCGCCATGGTGCGCGCCGGCTACACCGATGTCGCCATCTACCCCGGCTCCCTCGAGGAGTGGACCAAGGACCCGGCCCTGCGGATGGTGACGGGGCCCGATCCGACGTGATCGCCCCGCACTCCTAGCTGGCCCTCGTCGCGAGAATTGCTGCACAGGCCTGATGGTCGGAGCCAAGCCGATGTTGCCAGGCCGGAACACTCAGCCCCGAGGACGAGGCGGGTCTGCACTGGTACGGTGTCGATGAGAGTGACCCGGTCATGGCGATCATCTGGTCTGGGTTCATAGACTGCGACTACGGGTCGGTGTTCGTGCCCGAGGGGAGTCGAGGACTCTGTGAGTAATTCGGCCTCGGCTGGTGTCGGTGTCGTGAAGTAGAACCCAGATTCTACCTCTTCGCGACGGACCCTTGATCAGGCGGTAACCGACCTGGGCTCCCGCCCAGATCGCCAAGTCTGTTGCACGAACGCCCATTCCATCGAGTATCCGAGAACGGCACTTCCAGGAGCGGTGCCGATGGTCACTGAAGGTAGTGATCAAGCCTTCGACTCGTCGGCGAGGATTCGTTCGAGGGTGCGTCGGCCCATGTGACTCATTGGCGGGTTGCTCTCGATGTAATACCAGATGGCACCCAGGGCCTGTTCGACGGCCCACGCCTTGCCGCGTTCCCATTCGAGTTCGTCGCAGCGAAGGTCGTCACGGAGGAGCTGTCGACGATCGGTATCGAGGAGATGCCAAGCTCCAACGAGGTCGAGGGCGGGGTCGGCAGGGCCGAGACCACCAATATCGAGGATGCCGGTGAGGCGGCCTTCTGATACGAGCACGTTCCCCGGAATCAGATCCCCATGGGTCATCACATCGGGCGAGTTCCTCGGTAGCTGGCGAAGGCGTGTCCAGATCCGCCGGAGTCGGGGAACGTCAACGAGATGTGTGCTCTCGGTGAAGCAGGTCTCCATCCACCTGTCGTGTGATCGCAGGTCACCGCCGCGGCCGTTTCCGGTGAACGTTCGACCGCACACATCGATGGCGCGCACCTGTTGGATGAACTCGGCGAGATCGTGGGCAAAGTGATCGGATGTAGAGGCGTCCGCTTCGTTGGCGGTCGTGCCGGGCACCCAGGTCTGGATAGACCATGGCATTGGATAGCCGGCCCCGGGCTCTCCAATGGCTACTGGTTCGGGCACCGGGACGCGAGTACGGCCGAGCAGCTCGCGGGCGGCGTTTGCTTCGGTTTGCAGCCACCGCCGTGTGGTGTCGACGTCATTGGGCTGGAGTGGGAAGCGGGCCGCCAGTTGTGCTCCGATGCGGAAAATCGCGTTGACTGTTCCCTCCGGGTGGATCGGCGAGATCGGGAGCCCTGCATATTCGGGGAATTGGCCACCTACGAGATCTCGGGCCATTTCGGCAGTCACGAACAGTTGGCCCTCATGCATCGCCATGAAGCGTATGTTCGCAGACCCCGTGATCGGGACTCGAGGAATACCCCCGGGGCCTAGCCCCAGTCCGGTGTTCACCTGCTCAGATATTGAACCGGGCGCATTCCAACCGCACCGATCGCCAAATACGGAGCAGAAACGCCCGCCTCACCGATCCACGCCTATCGGCACATCCAGGATTGGTTGTCGAAGGCGTAGTACGCCCGTGAGAGAATCAGTACATGAGAAGGCACATCGCCTACGACCGTCGCCAACGTCGACTACTGCTCTGGGTCTTGTTCAGCTCAGGCATTGTCATTCGAGATCTGTGGCTCGCTGCGCACGGTGGGGGGGTCACACCCGGCTGGTTGCTCCGCGCCGAAACGCTTGCTTTCAGTTTGTCTGCGCTCAGCGGTCTAGTCGCGCTGGAATCGTCTTCTCGAGCCACGGACCGGGCCGCTTCAAAGGCGCTGAAGGACGCCACTGCTGTAGTAGGAGTCGCAGCCGTTTCGATGCACGGAGTTCGCCTGGCCATCTATTCGAGGGCGCGTGGCGA